>DATBRF010000027.1:0-61528 GCA_036560425.1 Methylocystis sp.
TCAGGCCTCGCTCATCTGACCGCCGGCGCATACATCAACCCGCCCCTGTTCCACAGAGCGTTCATGCGACGCTCCATGCCGAGCGGCGAAGCCTGCCCCAGATTTCGCTCGAAGACATCGGCGTAATTGCCGACATGCTTGATTACTCGATAAGGCCAGTCGCCCGGAAGCGCGAGATTGGCGCCGCGATCTCCCTCGACGCCGAGGAGATGGCGAATGCGCGGCTCCTCGGATTTCAACGCGGCGTCGGCATTGGCTTTGGAAACCCGCTGCTCCTCCGCGTCGATCATGGCGAACAGGGTCCACCGCACGATCGCAAGCCATTGGTCGTCGCCCTGCCGCACGACGGGTCCGCGCGGCGCCTTGGTCAAGAGATCGGGCAGCACGTCGTGCTCCAAGGGCGTCGTTAGTTTGGCGCGCGCGGCGTGGAGCGCCGACGCGTCCCCTGTCAGGGCGTCGCATTCGCTCTTGTCGTAGCCCGCGACGGCGTCCTCGAAAGTCGGGAAGAGCTTGGGCTTGAAGGGCTCCTTGCGCGAACGGAAGAAGTCCGCGAGCTCCAGTTCATAGGATGTGCCTTGCTGCACGCAGACCGAGATGCCGGAAAGATCCTGCGCCGAGGCGAAACTGCGTTGGCGGCGCACGAGAAACGATTGCCCGTCATAGAATGAAACGCCCGCGTAAATCACGCGCTGCCCATCGCGTGATTGCGTCCATGGCGCTGCGCTGGCCAGCAGATCGACCCAGCGGGCTTGCAACGCTGGAACGCGTTCCTTTGCGCTGAGGCCGAGAAAGCGGACTTTCGTCGGATCGTCGAAGATGGCGGCCGCCACGGCGCGACAGAAATCGACGTCGAATCCGCGCCATTCCTCCTTCTCGCCGGGCGGTTGCGCGAAACCCGGCCCCTCGGAGACGCCGCAAGAGAGATAGCCCTGCTTGACGACGCCTGCGAGCGTCGGCCCCTGATCGGTCTGCGCCAAAGCGTTCGGCAGGGAAGCTACGGAGGCGACCGCTGCGGCGACGGCGAAAAAGAAGCGTCGTGCGATCATGGACAGGCTCGGATTTGCTCGTGCGCTAGATTAGATTCAGCCCAGGCAGGCGCAAGCGCGCTCCTCAAGCCAGAGGCCACGATGAAGAGCGATAAACACGAAAAGCGGCGAAAAATGCGTACGGCCACGATCGTGACGCAGGCAGGACGAGAGCCCTTCGAACATTTCGGCTTCATTAATCCGCCGATCTACCGCGGCTCGACGGTGCTCTTTCCGACGGTCGCCGACCTCGAAAGCCTGCAGCAGCCCTACACCTACGGAACCAAGGGCACGCCCACGACCCGCGCCCTCGAAAGGGCCTGGAGCGAGATCGCCGGCGCGGATGACGCCGTGATCGTCCCTTCGGGACTGGCGGCCATCGCTCTGGCGCTTTTGACAGCGACCAAGGCGGGCGCGCATCTGCTCGTGACCGATTCGGCCTATGCGCCCACACGCTTCTTCTGCGACGGCTTGCTCGCGCGATTCGGCGTGACGACCCAATATTTCGACCCCGAGATCGGCGCCGGCGTTTCGGCGCTGATCCGGCCGGAGACGACGGCGATATTGCTGGAATCGCCGGGCTCGCAGAGCATGGAGATTCAGGACATCCCGGCCATAGCCGCCGTCGCGCGCGAAAAGGGCGTCTGCGTCATCGTCGACAACACATGGGCGACGCCGCTCTTTTTCCCGCCGCATGAGCGCGGTTGCGATCTCGCGATCGAAGCGGGCACCAAATATCTCTCCGGCCATTCGGACCTGCTGCTCGGCCTCGTCTCCGCCAACGCCAAATGGGCCAAGCGCCTCCGGCATGCTTTCAACCTGTTTGCGATGGGCGCCGGGCCGGACGACGCCTCTCTCGCGCTGCGCGGCATGCGCACCATGGCGCTGCGTCTGCGCGAGCAGGAGCGCGCGGCGCTCGACATCGCGCAATGGCTCGCCGCCCGCCCCGAGGTCGCGCGCGTGTTGCATCCCGCCTTGCCCGGCCACCCCGGACATCACATCTGGAAACGGGACTACCTGGGCTCCTCGGGCGTTTTCTCGATCGTATTGAAGCCGGCGCCCAAGGAGGCCGCCGAGGCCTTCGTCGACGGGCTGGAGCTCTTCGGGATCGGCTACTCCTGGGGAGGCTACGAGAGCCTCGTGCTGCCCTTCGATTGCGCGTCCTATCGCACAGCGACGAAATGGGCGCCCCAAGGACCGGCGCTGCGCTTCTCGATCGGGCTCGAGGATGTGGCGGATTTGAAGGAGGACCTCGAGGCGGGGTTCGAGCGGCTGAGGCGCAAGAGCTGAGCTTGCGCTTGCCTGTTTCAGCGCTGACGCCCGGTCGGGTTCGCCGCCCGACGTGAGTGGCGTCAAGCCTCGATCGACGTTCCGAAGGCCAGAATAATCGCCCGCAACTGCGGCTCATCCACCTGCTCGGCGGCGATCGTGAAGGGAAACCAATAGGTCGCGCGCTGGCCTTTCTCCGGCCATTTCTTGCGCTGAAGCTCGACCCTCAGGGGAAACACCTCGACCAGACAATCGACCGCGGCGCCGCCCTCGAGACGCTTCTCGTACAGGTACTCGCCGAGCTTCGCCTTCTCGATCTTGCCGTGCAGCCCCGCCTCCTGATGCGCTTCGATAGCCGCGACGATATGCGGCTTGCGCCCTTTCATCGGCCAGCCCTTGGGGATGACCCAGCGCTTCGTGTCGCGCGAGGTCGCCAGCAATATCTCGACGCCCTTCACCGGATTGATGCGCCATGGCAGCGCCGCATATTGGAGGCGGGGCGCCGTCGGCGTTTCGCGTTTCTTCTTGGGTTTTACCGCCTTCTTCATTTGAAGAAACCGACTAACGCATAGAAAACCGCCGCGATGAAGCCCGACATCGGCATGGTGATAATCCAGGCGACGACGATATCCTTCGCGACATTCCATCGCACCGCCGACACACGCCGCGCCGCGCCTACCCCGACGATAGCGCCCGTGATCGTATGCGTTGTCGAAACAGGAACTCCCAACCCCGTCGCCAGGAACAAAGTGAGCGCTCCGCCCGTCTCCGCGCAGAACCCCTGCATGGGAGTTAGTCTTGTGATCCTGGAGCCCATTGTGTGAACGATCCGCCAGCCGCCGAAAAGCGTGCCGAGGCCCATCGCCGTCTGGCACGTTAGAACCACCCAGAAGGGCACGTGAAACTCCCCGCCTAAGGCGCCATGCGAATAGAGAAGCACGGCGATAACGCCCATTGTCTTTTGGGCATCATTGCCGCCGTGACCAAGCGAGTAAAGCGAAGCAGAAACAAATTGCAGCGAGCGAAATAGCGTATCGACGGCGAGGGGCGTCCGGCGCACGAACAGCCAGGATACCGCAAGCGCGAGCAGAAGCGCGAGGGCGAAGCCGAGGGCCGGCGAAAGAACGATGGCGGAACCGGTTTTTGCCAGCCCGCCCCAGACGATCGCGCTCGTTCCCGCCTTGGCGACGCCCGCGCCGACCAGACCTCCAACCAGAGCGTGCGAGCTCGATGACGGAATGCCCAGGCCCCAGGTGATGAGGTTCCAGGAGATCGCGCCCGCAAGCGCGCCGAAAATTACCCGGTCGTCGACGATCTCAGGCGAAACGATGCCCGTGCCGACAGTCTGTGCGACATGCAGGCCGAAGAAAAGGAAGGCCGCGAAATTGAAGAACGCCGCCCAGAACACGGCATATTGCGGCCGCAGCACACGCGTCGAAACGATTGTTGCGATCGAATTGGCGGCGTCGTGCAGGCCGTTTAGAAAATCGAAGGCGAGCGCGACGGCGATGAGACCGTAAAGGAGGAGCGGAACGTCGGCCACGCCGCCCCCTAAGCGTGCTCGATGACGATTCCCGTCACCCGGTTGGCCACATCCTCGAACCCGTCCACCACTTTCTCGAGGTGGTTATAAATCTCCGAGCCCACGATGAAGGTCATCGGGTCGCTCGAGCGATGGGCGCGGAACAGATCCTTGAGACCTTGATCGTGGATGGCGTCGGCCTCATCCTCGATTCGCGTGATCTCTTCGCTGAACGCGTTGAGCTTCCCCGCGTTCTGATGCATGGCGCGCAGCAGCGGCATGGCGTCACGGGTCAGCTCGGCGCACTGAATGATGATATCGCCCATGCGCCGCATGGAGGCGTCGAAATCTCGCACCTCATAGAGCTGCGTCGCCTTCGCAGTCTGGTGCATTTGATCGATGGCGTCGTCCATCGCGGTGATCAGGTCGCGAATGTCGCTACGGTCGAAAGGCGTGATGAAAGTGCGGCGAACAGCGAGAAGCGTTTCACGCGTGATGTCGTCCGCTGCGTGCTCCTGCCGATGGATTTTCTGGCAGCACCCCTCAGCGCCCGGCCCGCCGTCCAGCAAGAGGCGCAGCGCCCTTGCTCCCTCGACCAGCGTCTCCGCATGGCGTTCGAAGAGGTCGAAGAAGCGCTCTTCCTTCGGCATGAGCGCTTGAAACCAGGCTAGCATCTTGCGCCTCCGCCTGTTCGAAACTCGCCGGGAGCGGCTGTCATAAAATTGTCATAAACAGGCGTGGCCACATAGCCGTGACCTTGGCGTCATGTAAAGCCCGAATTCAAGGCGCGGCTCATCTTGTCGTGCTGCCGGTGCGATCGTCCTTGCCGAAGCTGATCTCGCCGGTCGGCGCGTTGGCGCTTTCGGCAGGCTTGGATTTCGCGGCGGTTCTCCGCAGCATGGCGCGCAGCCGGTCGCGCAGCGTCGAGGACATGAAGGAGGCGTTGCTCAGAGGCACGAATTTATCGCTGCGATAAACAAAGGCTCCCTTTTCCTCAACCAGAATATCGCCCGACTGCAAAGTCGGATCGTTTCGCGCGGTCTTTTCGAAGAACGCCTGGGACGTGCGCGGATCGTTGCAGACGCAACTGCTGTTCGCGCGGTCGCGAAAGGCGAAGGCGACCGGCAGCGCCGAATAGCGCTGGCCCTTGGCGTTGCGGGCCGTCTCGATTGTCCCGCCGTCGTAGATCTCCATCGGCGCCGACGGGCAGGCCAGCTCGCAAGATTGCTGCCGCGTCGCCCTGGTGGATTTGATCAGAGGGAAGAAATAGCCGTCGCAGGTGCGCACGCAGAAGCCGCCGGCGGCGGGCTCCGTCGAAAAGCTGCTACCGCCGCCGGGGAGCCCCTCCTTCGGCTTGGCGAAGCGCAGATCGCCTTGCAATCTGGCGCGCCGACGATCCGGCTGCGCTCGCTGCGGAGCCATTTGCAGCTCGGGCGCGGGATCGGGACCGAAAAGAAATTCGAGAAGACCGCCTTGCGCGGGCGCGAAAAACGCGCTGGCGAAGAGCGCCGCAAGGCCAGCCAAAGTTGGACGGTAGAACCGCATCTTCCCCGTTCCCGTTTCTCGTTCCGCGCCCCTCTTGCGGTGTTGGCGACCCCGGCAGGATTCGAACCTGCGACCCACTGCTTCGAAGGCAGTTGCTCTATCCAGCTGAGCTACGGAGCCGTCTCCCCGACCGAGGGCGTATCGGCCTTGTCGAATAGGCTCACCGCCGTGAGGCGGGCAGCCTGTTGCATAAATATGTCGTTTCTGGCGACCCCGGCAGGATTCGAACCTGCGACCTACTGCTTAGAAGGCAGTTGCTCTATCCAGCTGAGCTACGGGGTCGTGGAAAATCGAGGGTTAATGCGTCCACAAACCGATGCGGTTGGTCCTGAAATTATCTGCATAGGTCACCGTGCGGCGCGAGGCGGTCTCGAGCTTGGGATTCTCGACCCGATAGGGAATTCCCTCGCGCTCGGCATAGGCGACGGCTTCTTCCTTCGTTGGGAAACACAGGCGGATCTGCTGTTTCATGTCGCCGGAGCTGGTCCAGCCCATCAGCGGCTCGATCGAACGCGCCGCCTCGGGGTCGAAAACGAGGCGCCACGGCTTGGCGGGAGCCGGACCGGACTGGGTCACGCTCGGCGATTGACGATAAATGCGAGCCGTCATCTCAACCTCTTGCTTCCTTCAAAGCGGCGGTCGGCCCCGCCTAGGTCCCGACCCCTCGTTCAAGGCGGAACCCTCAGGCCCCCTTCGTAATCAGCCGAGGATAATTTGCAACCCGAACTTTTAAGTTGTGCGAGTTTTCGCGCTCGCCTTTGGCTCGCGGCGAGCCTCCCGGAGAGATAAGCAGAAGCCCAAGTGGCTCAAGAACCGTTGGTCGGGGCAGCAGGATTCGAACCTGCGACCTGAAGTACCCAAAACTTCCGCGCTACCAGGCTGCGCTATACCCCGACGTGAGAACCTTTCGCTATCATGCGGCGCCCGCCCCTACAAGCGCTCTGGCGGCCATGCTAGCGCTTGAAAGCCGGATGCCGAACCTCATCGCCGGGCTCGACGCCAATCTCCTTCGCGACCCCGGCGTTGAGCTCGATGACCGCATAGGCCGGCCCGCCGGACGAAATGATTTCCTCCGACATCGGAACCGTATTGGCCGCGACCGCGGTCACAACGCCCTTTCGCGACACGAAGACCATATCGAGGGGAATATAGGTGTTCTTCATCCACATCATGACGGGGCTCTCGACATGGAAGTCGAAAAGCATTCCCTGATTGTGCGGCATGAATTTGCGATGCATGAGCCCTTTTGAGCGTTCGGTCGGCGTATCGGCGAGCTCAACCAGGAATGCGTGCGGCCCGCTGGCCGTGACGATCTCAAGGGGCTGTAGAGCGGGCTCGGCTTTCGCTGCGGTCGCGGTCAAGAGCAGGGCGAGCGCCGGGGCCAACCGCCGAAAAGCGCTCAAGAACCCAAAGCAATTTGCGACGACAGCCCCAAGCGCCATGGCGCACTCGCCCCCCAAATCTATGTAAGCGCTCGCATTATACGCAGACCAAGCGCAGCTTGTCAGTGGGAAGGATTCTTTGCTTCGAGCGGCCGAACTTCCGCAGCCATCAAACCCTTCGCACCGTCGCCGTAACGAACCAAAACGCTGTCGCCCGGCTTAAGCTCGGTCATACCGAAACGCCGCACCGTCTCCATATGAAGGAAGATGTCTTCCGTGCCTTCGCCTCGCGTCAGGAAGCCGAAGCCCTTTACGCGATTGAACCATTTGACAATGGCAATTTCGTAGCCGCTCGTCGCCTTGACTTGGACGTGTGTCCGCCCCGCCGCGGATTGCGAGGGGTGCACCGCGGTCGATTCATCCATCGCCAGAACGCGGAACACCTGCATGCCCTTCACGCGCTTTTGCGCCTCGCAAACGACGCGCGCGCCTTCAAAAGCGGTCTGGTGCCCACTTCGGCGCAGAATGGTCACATGCAACAAAATATCGGGCGACCCGTCGTCCGGCACGACGAAGCCATATCCCTTCGCCACGTCGAACCACTTTATGCGCCCGGCGACTTCGATGAGATCGAGAGCCTCGTCGCTCTCCGCGGCTGCCGTGCCCAACTCGTCTGCAAAAGTCACCTTCGCTCCCAACCGACCAACTCCCCAGTGCTGATCCAGAGCATTCGACCGGCGCAGTAAGCGAGCTTAGGAAAATCTCGAATCGCTGCGTGGCAAATGAATCACTGAGGTAAAGATATCATTGACGGCGATTCCTCCAACCACAGAATTCGATTGGCGACCCAAAACGTTGTGGATACACGGCAAGCGAGCAATTTTATCTTCGCCGCTTTTTCGCCTCGCAGGCGGCGCCGCGACCCGAAACGATTTTGAATCATGGTTGGCTAGGTTTCTGCATGCCAGGCTTCTTCCCGCCTCGCTGCAGCGCTAGGACGTGTAGGAGGGGCTGGCGCGCAGCGCATCACCCCACGCCACAGAGCCGGTTTTACGAAGATTTGACAAATCCGCCCGCCGCGCGCAATCGAGAGCCGCGCGGGTTTTTCCGGCTTAGCAATCCCCCTCGCCTCACCACATTTGGAGCCGCCGCATGAACGACCTTTCGACTGCGCACCCGAGCAATTACGTTGCGCAAGACGCGGGCGCGGGCGTGCGCGACGCCTCCCCTTACAATCTCGCGGCTGCGGCCGCCGCGCGCGAAAGCGAGCGTTTTTCACTACATTCCAAATATCTCAATGAAATGTGGGTTCGCGTGCTCAAGACGATCGGCTACGACGTCGGCTTCACGCGTGGCCTCGGCCCCTATCTCTGGGACCGCAAGGGCGACCGCTACCTCGATCTCCTGAGCGGCTGGGGCGTCTTCGCGTTGGGCCGCAACCACCCCGCCGTGCGCGACGCGCTCGTGAGCGTCATCGACGGCGAATTCGCCAATCTGGTGCAGCTCGACGTCTCAACGCTCGCAGGCATTCTGGCGGAGAAGCTGATCGAGCGCGCGCCCTACCTCGAGAAAGTCTTCTTCGCCAATTCCGGCGCCGAGTCGATCGAGGCCGCGATTAAATTCGCGCGCGCGGCGACGGGGCGCCCCGGCATTCTGCATTGTGCGCATTCTTTCCATGGCCTCACCTACGGCTCGCTGTCCATGAACGGCGACGAAATCTTCAAGAAAGGTTTCGGACCGTTGCTGCCCGGCGCGCAAGAGATACCCTTCGACGATCTCTCGGCGCTCGAACGGGCGCTCGCCTCGCGCGACATCGCGGCCTTCTTCGTCGAGCCGATCCAGGGCAAGGGCGTCAACATTCCTGCGGATGATTATCTCGCCGGCGTTCAGTCGCTCTGCAAAAAATACGGCACGCTCTTTGTCGCAGATGAAATTCAAACCGGCTTGGGGCGCACAGGCGAATTCTTCGCAATCGACCACTACGTCGGGATCGAGCCCGATATGGTCGTCGTCGCCAAGGCGCTGTCGGGCGGCCATGTTCCGGTCGGCGCGGTGCTCACGCGCAAATGGATTTTCGACAAGGTCTTCGACCGCATGGACCGCGCCGTCGTGCATGGCTCGACCTTCAGCAAGAACGATCTCGCCATGGCGGCCGGCGTCGCCACGCTCGACGTGATCAAGAATGAGCGGATTGTCGAGAACGCCGCGGCGAAGGGAGAACGCCTGCTTGCCTCCTTCCGCAGGATGGCGGAAGGCTACGAGCTGGTCTGTGACGTGCGCGGCAAAGGCCTCATGATCGGCGTGGAGTTCGGCCCGCCGCGATCCTTGAAGCTGAAGGCGGCGTGGAATCTGCTCGAGACCGTCAATTCCGGTCTTTTCTGCCAGCTCATTTCAATACCGCTCTTCCGTGACCACAAGGTGCTGACGCAGGTCGCGGGGCACGGCAACCACACGATCAAGCTGCTCCCGCCCCTGACCCTGACGGACGCGGACTGCGACTGGATCGAAAGCGCCTTCGACGCGGTCATCGCCGATGCGCACGACGCGCCGTCGGCCGTCTGGTCGCTTGGCAAGACGCTGGCGGGGCACGCCATAAAGGCCGGCATCGGCCGCTGATCCCCTCAGGCTGACGCAGCCGGGCTTTTCTAGCGCGGCCGGAACGTTATTTGCCCATGTATTCGGCGCGCCGCCGAGGCGCGCCAATTCCGGACAGTTCTGGCCCGCGGGGCGAGAACCGGCTCGATTGGGCAGAAAGGGCGTCGGTTATGCGTTTCATTTCGGGAATCGCGGCTGCTGCGTTCGTGGGAACGCTCATGCTACTTCCGGCCGCCGCGCCTGCCCAGGCTGGCGGCTTCGGCGGCGGCGGTCATGGCGGTGGCATCGGCGGCGGATTCGGCGGCCGGTTTGGCGGCCGGTTTCCCGGCCATCACGGGGGGCTCGGCCCGCTTCCTGGCGTCGGCGCCAACGCCTATGCGCCCGGCCAGGGGCCCACCGGCGCTGCGGGCTGGAATTTCGGAAGCTGGCATGGCTTCACGCGCGGCCCCTTCGGCTATTTCGGCGGCTGCTGCGGCGGCTATGGGGGTTATGATTTCGACGGCGCTCCGATCCCGCTCTCCGGCGGCGCTCCGACCAACGTCTTGACATATAACCATTATGACAATCGCCGGAGAGACGGCGGATTCTACGGTGGCGGCGGCGTGTTCTATGGCGACGACGGGTACAGCCGTCTCTATACGATCCGCCCGCCTGATTACGACGGTTATCCAACCTCCGGCCCGACGGGCTATGCGCCCGGAGGGGTTTACCGTCCTTCGCAGCACATCTTTTACCTGCCCGACAACAATCCGGCGGCGGCAAAAAAAGCTGCTCGCCACGACGACCCGCATTGAGTTTCACTGGCGCTTATGCCGCGTCGTAATCAAGGGGTGAGTAGCATGCGTATCGTTTCAGTCGTCCGGTCGCGGCCCATGGCCGGCGCCGTCGCGGGGTTGCTTGCCGCGAGCGGGGCTCTCGCACAAGACTTCGCCGCGCCCTTCTTCGGCAACGTCTATGCGCCGGCGCCGAACGACGGCTATGTCGGGAGGCTTGGCGTCGGCGCGGTCGGCTATGACGAGGGCTATTACTGGGGCGGCTATCAGTATCCGGCCGGCGGCTATGGCGGCGGCGCCTATCGCCGCGCCGCCTACAGCGCAGCGGACGTTTATATGAACGCCGGCTACGCCTATGGCTACGAGCCCTTGTACGGCTATGCTGAGCACGCCTATGCCGTGCCCTATACGTCCTATCGTCCGTATGTGCGCACGCATTATGTGCCGGTGACGGCCTACCGCGCTTACAACACCGTGCGCTACCAGCCGGTCACGCGATACCGTGTGGTGCGCAATCGCTGCAACTGCGAACTATACTAAAGAGAATGGTGCGGCGGCCAGAAAAGCCGCCGCAAATCGCCTTCGGGCGACGCGCATTTCCTGAGCGAGCCCGCAGGCGCGCGGTCGGGGTCAGGCGTTGACTTCCTTATCGTAGGCTTCGACCAGCGCGCGCGACACGGCGCCCGGCGTGAAGCTGAATTGCCCGCCGATGTCCGCGACCGGCGTAACTTCGGCGCCCGTGCCGCAAATGAAGCATTCGCCGAATGACGCCATCTCCTCCGGCATGATGCGGCGCTCGATCACCTCGATCCCCTGCCGCTTGGCGAGGTCGATCACGGTGCGGCGGGTAATGCCGTCCAAGAAACAATCAGCGATGGGCGTGTGCAGCGCGCCGTCCTTCACGAAGAAGACATTGGCGCCGGTGCATTCCGCCACCCTGCCCTGCCAGTCGAGCATCAGCGCGTCGGCGTAGCCCCGCCGCTCGGCGCGGTGCTTGGAGATGGTGCAGATCATATAGAGGCCGGCCGCTTTCGCCATGCAGGGCGCCGTCTGGGGATCGGGCCGACGATATTCGGCGATGTCGAGCTTGATGCCCTTCATCTTTGTGGCGATGTCGAACATGCTCGGCCAGTCCCACACCGCGATCGCGACATGGATCGTCGAGTTCTGGGCGGCGACCGCCATCATTTCGCTGCCGCGCCAGGCCACAGGGCGGACGTAGGAGTTTTTCAGATTATTGGCCTTCAGCGTGGCGTCCTTGGCGGCGTCGAGCTCTTCAACCGAATAGGGAATCTCGAAGTCGAGGATCTCCGCCGAACGCTTGAAGCGCTCGGAATGCTCGCGCGACTTGAAAATTTTGCCGCCATAAGCGCGCTCGCCCTCGAAGACGCAGGAGCCGTAGTGGAGGCCATGCGAAAGAACATGCAGCTTCGCGTCGCGCCACGGGACGAGCGCGCCGTTCCGCCAAATGAATCCGTCGCGCTGATCGAAGGGCGGGATGCTCATTGCTAACTCCGGAAGATCGGCGTCCTCTGCGCAGGCTGGCGCGCAATTGGAGGCTGGCCGGAAGGACTAGCCACCAGTCAGAAATATGTCAATATAGCTGACATAAAAGCGGAGCAGTCAGGCAAGCCGTTGCGCGGGTTCGGGCGGCAAGGGGACGGAGCCCCGCCCGACCCCGCCGTAGCCTGTCTGAAAGACGGGCGTCTTAAAAGACGCCCTTTGGCGGGGCCACGCTCCCCGTAAAGGGGAGGAATTCGCTTCTTCCCAGCGTTGCTGGATAAGAGCGTATCCACAATCGACGAAGGAAACCGCGTCTTGAGCGAGCTTCTGGAGCGAAAACCGATATCGCGGACCCCGGCCGCCGCCCCGCCCGCGCGCGGAGCGGAGGAAGACGCAGAGGCGCTCGACCTCGTGGAGCTCTTTTTCTTCGCCTATCGCGATTTCGTCGGCGACGCCGATCGGCTGCTGGAAAACTACGGCTTCGGGCGCGCGCATCATCGCGTGCTGCATTTCGTGCGCCGCCGACCCGGCCTCACGATCGCAGAGCTGCTGGATATTCTGAAGATCACCAAGCAAAGTCTCAACCGCGTCTTGAAACAGCTCCTCGACGCCGGTTTCGTAGAAGCGCGCGCCGGCGCCGCCGACCGTCGCCAGCGCCTCCTCTATCCGACGCCGAGCGGCGCCAAGCTTGCCCGCGAGCTTGCGGCGCTCCAATCGACGCGCTTTCGCCGCGTCATGGAGGAGCTGCCGACGCTCGCGCGCGACGCTGCGGCAGCGTTTTTATTCGCGATGATCGACGAAGACGAACGCGATCCCGTGCGCAAGCTTCTCGGCCGGCCAGACCTCGGCCGCGACCGGCGGTGATGCGATGAGCCTCGCCACGCCCCTCTCCGGCCGGCAAAAGCCGAACGCCGCGGCCAAAGGCGCGCATATTCTCGTCGTGGACGACGACAGGCGAATCCGCACGCTTCTGACCCGCTATCTCACGCGCGAAGGCTATCTCGTCAGCGCCGCGGCCGATGCGAAGGAGGCGGCGGCGATCTTGCAGGATCTGGCTTTCGATTTGATCGTCCTCGACGTCATGATGCCGGGCGAAAGCGGCACGCAATTCGCCGCGCGGTTGCGGCAGGGCCGAGAACCTTTGCGCTCCGCCCCCATCCTCATGCTCACCGCGCTCCACGAGATCCAAAATCGCGTCGACGGGCTCGAGGCGGGCGTCGACGATTATCTCGCCAAGCCCTTCGATCCGCGCGAGCTGCGCCTGCGCATCGCCAGCTTATTGCGGCGCGCGCGCCGCCCCGAGCCAGTGGATCCGCTCGTGCGCTTTGGCCTTTTCGCCTACGACCCCCCGCGCAACGAGCTTACCCGCGCCGGCGAGGCCGTTCGGCTGACGACCCGCGAAAACGAGCTGCTGAAATTGCTCGTCGACCATGCGGGCGCCATCGTTTCACGTCAGAGTCTCGCGAGCCGCGCGTCCGAACCGAAGGCGGCCGAGCGGTCGGTCGATGTGGAGATCGCCCGCCTGCGCCGCAAGATCGAGGACGACCCCGGCGCGCCGCGCCATTTACAAACTGTGCGCGGCCAAGGATACCGACTCGTCGTCGATTCGCCGCGCGCGACGATGATGCAAAGCGAGAGGCGCTAGATGTCCGCCGTAATTGCCGATGTTATTTCCGCGCCGCGCCAGCTTTGGCGCCGTTTCGCCGACTGGCTTCACGCGCGCATGCCGAAGGGCCTCTATGCGCGCGCGCTGCTCATCGTCATCCTTCCAGTCGTCCTGCTGCAGTCCGCGGTGGCCTATGTCTTCATGGAGCGGCACTGGGAGGTTGTGACCTACCGCCTCTCGGCGGCGGTGGCGCGGCAGGTGGCGGCGGTCGTCGACGTCTATCAGACCTTCCCGGACGACGCCGGCCATAACCAGCTGCGGCGCATTGCGGCGCTCGACCTCAATATGGAGCTCTCCATCCTGCCGCAGGAGCCGCTTCCGGCGCCTGCTCCCAAAAAGTCGATTTTCTCCCTGCTCGACAAGGCGCTCTCGATCGAATTGTCGCGCAAGCTCCTGCAGCCTTACTGGATCAACACCGGCGTCCCCAACAATCTCATCGAAGTCCGCGTGGCGCTGAACGACGCGACGCTACGGATGCTCATCACCCGCACGCACGCCTACGCGTCGAACTCCTATATTTTCTTCATGTGGATGGCGATCGCATCGGTCGTCATCCTCGCAGTCGCGACGTCCTTCCTTCGCAACCAGATCCGGCCGATTCTGCGGCTTGCGCGCGCGGCGGAGGAATTCGGCAAGGGCCGCGACGTGCAATTCAGCCCGCGCGGCGCGCGCGAAGTTCGCCAGGCCGGCGCGGCCTTTCTGGAAATGAAGCGGCGCGTCGAGCGCGCGATCGAGCAGCGGACGACCATGCTCAATGGCGTGTCTCACGATCTGCGCACGATCATCACGCGCTTCAAGCTTTCTCTCGCCCTCATGGGCGAGTCGAACGAAGCCAATGAGATGCGCAAGGACGTGGACGAGATGGAGCGCATGGTGGAGGCCTATCTCGCCTTCGCCCGCGGCGACGGCGGCGAGGCTTCGGCGCCGACGGATATCGCAGCCATCCTAGAGGAGTTGAAGGCGGACACCGAACGTCGCGGAATAGCGGCGACGCTGAAAGTCGAGGGCGATCCCACCTTGATCGCCCGCTCGGCGGCCATCAAGCGCCTGCTCGCCAATCTCGTCGGCAACGCGCAGCGTTACGGCAAGACGCTGGCGTTCTCGGTCGTCAATGATGGCGAGTCGGTGGTTGTCAATATTGACGACGATGGCCCCGGCATTCCTGTCGAGCGGCGCGAGGACGCTTTCCGGCCCTTCTACCGGCTCGACGAGTCGCGCACTCAGGACAACGGAAATTCGGGGCTCGGTCTGGCCATCGCCCGCGACATCGCTCGCTCGCACGGCGGCGACATAACGCTCGACCGCAGCCCGCTCGGCGGACTGCGGTCAACCGTGGCGCTCCCGATCTAAAGCGATTTCCGCTCGCACGGGATCATGCGAGCGACAAGAAATCGCGCCAGATCAGAAACCTGGAGCGCATTCTTATTGCAAATGTCTGTCAGCTTTTGCGGAATGCGCGCTAGGCGGAAGGATGCGGATGGCGTTCGTCGTCGTCGGCGCGACGGCGACGGCGCGTCGTCCCCCCGCCGAATTCGAAGAGCCGGCTCGCGATGTCGGCGAAAGGCCGCGTCATTCGGGCGATGTCCTCGACATGCTCGACATAACGCTCGCCGCGCGCGATTTCCCTGTCGAGAGTCTCCAGGGCGAATGAAAATCCATCCTCGAACCAGGCGTCGAGCACCCTGCCCCAGGCCAGCGCAAGCCCTTGCAGCTTGAGAGAGCCGACTGGTCCGTCGCAGTCGATGTCCGCCGCCTCCAGCATGTAGCGCATCGAGTTGAGGGTCTCTCGGTTCAGCGCCGTCGCGCTCAATGGATCGCGCGCCGACCAGCGGCTGATGCTGGCGAGCGCATCGCGATAAGGCTCCAGCGCCTCCAACCGCTTGCGTAGCACCTCATAGAGCCGGTCGCGCGCGGGATCATGAGAATCCTGGGCTGAGACGGCATCGAGCACCTCGCGGTCGATGCGCCGGTTGAGGCCGCCGACGATCGCGCCTTTGGAGGGGAACATATCGCGCAGATCGGCGAGAGAAATATCCGCCTCATGCGCGATGTCGGTGAGACTGACGTCGCCGAACTCACGGCGGGCCGCCAGCTTCATTGTGGCGTCGATCACCCTGTTTCGGGCGCTCATCTTCATTCTCCGATTTGTCGTGCCTTGCAGCCTAATTTATTGCTCCGCCGCAAAGCGGCAAGGCGCTTTTGAGGCCGGAAAGCTTGATGCGCGTTTCGTCAGCGAGCCTGAGGGTTCGCGATCCGTCAGCCCGAGAGTTCGCCGGCGCGTTTCTTGGCGGCCGCCACGGCGCGGGACATCAGCGGCGCGAGACCGTCCTCGGCCATCAGCACGGAAAGGGCCGCCGCTGTCGTGCCGCCCGGCGAGGTCACGCGCTGGCGCAGGGCCTCGGCCGAAACATCCGACTGCCGATGCAAAAGCTCGCCCGCACCCTCGATGGTCGCGCGGGCGAGACGCGCGGAGAGCGCCGCCGGCAGTCCAGCCTCGACGCCGGCGGCGGCGAGACATTCGACAAGATAAAACACATAGGCAGGGCCCGAGCCCGAGACAGCCGTTACGGCGTCGATCAACGCTTCGCTGTCGACCCATTCGACTTGTCCGACGGCTGCCAGCAGCGCATGCGCCAGGGCGCGCTGGTCCTCGTTTGTTGCGCCCCCGGCGTAGGCGCCCGTCACCCCACGCGCAATCGCTGCAGGCGTATTGGGCATGGCCCGCACGATAACTTGGGCGGCCGGAAGACGGGCGGCGATGTCCGCGATGCGCTTGCCGGCGAGGATCGAAACGACGAGCGATCCGGGACCGACGAAAGGCGCGGCGGCCTCCGCCCCCGCATCCAGCATCTGCGGCTTGACCGCGAGGATCACCGCGTCGCGCGCGACGCTGGCGGCGGCTGGCGCAGGTCCCAGCGCATAGCCTTTCGCGCGGCAGATCGTCTGCAAGCGCTCGGAGGGATTGGGCTCGATCACGGCGACCTGATCGCCGCAGAGCCCCTCCGAGGCCCAGCCCTCGAGCATGGCGAGGCCCATATTGCCCGCGCCGATCAGCGCGACCGTCTTGCCCTCGAGCGGCGCGCTCACGCCTCGCCCTTCGTCTCGAAATTGGCCGTCTCCAGCGCCTCCTTGGCGGATTTGCCGGCCCAGAGCACAAATTGGAACGCCTGATAATAGCGCTCGCAGGCGGACAGCGCATTCTCGAGCAACGCTGCGCATTGAGTCGCAGAGGGGTGCGCCCCGCCTGTCAGGATCAGGCCGTGGCGATGCATCGCCACCGCCTCCTGGGGCCAGAAATCGAAATGGCCGATCCACATCTGCTCATTGATCGCGCTGACCAACGCCATGACCTCGGCGCGGCGCCGCTCCGGCGCCTTGAGATCGAAAGCGCAGCTCACATGTAGCGTTTCGAGATGCGGAAGCCAGGTGAAGGCCACGTGATATTCGGTCCAGGCCCCGATGACGGAAATGGAAATCTCGTCTTCGTCTTCGCGGTCGAAGCTCCAATCGTTCGTGGCGGCCAGTTGCTCCACGACATCAACCGGATGCTCGGGCCGTTCCGTATCTTTTTCTGTAGCGATCAGCATGAGCCAACCTTCATCGGAGTGTCAGCAGGACGCGGCGACTTAAAATAACCCAAAGCGACGCATCACGAGACTTCCACGAACAGGCGCCTCCATTCGAGTAGAGCTTTCGGGGCGGACGAATCATCCCCCCGAGCACTATACCCCACCTGATCAGAAACGCATGAAGATCGCAAACCGCGCGTCAACTTCGAACGCAGACTGCTGGATTCGCCTTGCTGCGTCCATGGCCCGCGAGCCCTATTCCACAGTTCTGCGCCGGAATGCGCCCAAAAAGCTTTGGAGAATTCCGGCTGTTGCTTTTCGTGCTTCCCTTTTTCCACCCGGTCTGTATTCAAGCCGCGCTCAGCGCGCCTATCGCTCGCACGGATGCGAACGATAGGAAATCCCGGTCTATTGAGGCGCAATGCTCCTCGGGTCAGGGCTGCATGATGACCGGCGAACCGACGCCGACGCGGGAGTAGAGGTCCACCACGTCCTCGTTCAGCATGCGGATGCAACCATAGGATGCGGCTGTGCCGATCGAGGCGCGCATTCTCGGGCTTGTGCCGTGAATCGCGACCTCGCCGCGGTCGAGCGTCAGCGCGGCGACGCCCATCGGATTGTGCGGCGAGCCGCCCGGGATGAAGTTGGGAAGCTCGGGGTGGTCGGCGCGAACGACAGCCGGCGGCGCCCAATCGGGATGGTAATATTTGCCGTCGACCGAAGCGTAACCAGACCATTCCTTGCCGCGCTTGGGGACGGCGACCGGATAGCGGATGGCCACGCCGGGGCTCACCACATAGAAAAGCTTGCGCTGATGCGCGCTGATCACGATCGTCCCCGGCTCGACCCCAGACGAGAAGGCGACGGTGTCGCGCGCGGCGGCGGCTTGCGGCAGGGCGGCGAAACCCAGCGCCGCGACGGCGCCGGCGATAAGGATCTTGAGAGACGAACAACGCATTGCACTCACCTTTGGCTGGACGCCGGACACGCAAAAACATTATGGCTGCATTTTAGCTTGAGCCGAGAGCTTGTCTAAGCGTTCCGCGGCGTGCGGTTACGGGTTAACCTTAAGTTTTTCCGTATGTTGCATTCAGGCAACGACACACGCCCCCGCCTCCTTGCCTTTATTTAGCCCTCTCGCGGCCAAAATCTCCGCATGCCGGCGCTTGCCCCGCGCCGGCCCCTGGGCGATAGAAAAGCCGATGGAAAAACAAGCATCGCCGCCCAAGATCTTCGACCGAAAGCTTCTCCATTCTCGGCTGCGGCGGGCGCTCGCCAGGGGCGCGCCCGACTTCCTGCTGACGCGCGCCGCTGAGGACCTCCTCGACCGGCTCATGACGGTTAAGCGCGAATTCCCGCGTTCACTGGATTTGGGAACGCCGGCGGCGCATTTTTCGGAAGCGATCGTGGCGAGCGGCCGCGCGGCGCCGCTGCGGGCGGCTCGTCTCGGCGCCGCCGTGATCGTCGATGAAGAGGCGCTGCCCTTCGCGCCCGCCTCCTTCGATCTCGTCGTCTCCGGCATGGCGCTGCAATGGGTTGACGACCTGCCCGGCGTCTTTGCTCAGGTGCGCCGGATTCTCGCACCGGACGGGCTGTTCCTGGCATGCCTGCCGGGCGGGGCGAGCCTGGTGGAGCTGCGCGTGGCCTTTGCCCAGGCCGAGGAGGAGATAACCGGCGGCGCGAGCCCGCGCGTCTCGCCTTTCGTCGATGTGCGCGACATGGGCGGGCTTCTGCAGCGCGCGGGCTTCACCCTGCCTGTCTCGGACGTCGACAGCTTTACCCTGCGCTATGACTCGATTCTAGGGCTGATGGCCGATCTGCGCGCCATGGGCGCGGCTAATGTGCTGATAAAGCGCGCGTCGCGCCCCCTGCGCCGCGACGTGCTCGCCCGCGCCGCGCAGATTTACGCCGAACGCTTCTCGGACCCCGACGGGCGCGTGCGCGCGAGCTTCGAAATCATCTGGATTTCCGGCTGGGCCCCGCACGAAAGCCAGCAGAAGCCGGCCAAGCCGGGCTCGGCGACCATGCGGCTGGAGGATGCAATGAAGGCGGGGCGCAATTCCTAGCTAGGGGAACGGAAAAGCCTCGATCCGATCGAGCGCGCCCGAAGTTTGAAGAAAAATAATATTGACGCCAATAATTGTAATTCGGCGGGATGGGTTTATATGGTCCATCGGGTTTCGGCCAGACGATCTTGCTTTCTTTCTCGCCTCTGGCGCGTCGGCTTGTGACTTCCTCTCCAGAACTCTGATCTCCCTGCGGCGGCGGACATCGCCCCGCGCCACCATTCCCGGAAAGGGCATCGCATGCAAACTGGCGTCGTCAAGTGGTTCAATGCAAACAAGGGCTTCGGCTTCATTCAGCCTGACGCCGGCGGCGCGGATGTGTTTGTTCACGTCACCGCAATCGAGCGCGCCGGTCTCCCGTCGCTCGTCGAGGGTCAGAAGATCGGCTACGAGCTCGTGGTCGACAAGCGCAGCGGCAAGTATTCGGCTGATCAGCTACAGCTTCAGGGCTAACGCGCTTTCCGCTCGCATGGAATCATGCGAGCGACAAGAAACCGCGCGAGGTCAAGAATTTGGAGCGCATTCTTATCGCAAAAGTCTGTCAACTTTTGCGGAATGCGCTCTAAGCGCCGGCTCGCACACTCGACCTCGTTGCGGGCCACGGCATACAAGCTGAAGCGACGACGATTGCGACTCATAAATTGATGCTGGCTCTCTTGTCTTCCATGAAGTCGGCGCTTCTTCCCATTGTGGTTTCTTCCGCGTGGCGGGGCATCTACCCATTGGCGGATAGGGCCTAAAGTACCGATTCCGCTCGGACCAGGACGGTCAGGAGCGCGTGGTCGTCAGAACCGCTCTCGAGCGCGCGACGCCACAGGCGACTTTCAAGCCGGAGGCGGTCATGGATGCGATCGACTATGCGTCGGAAGCCTCGCTCTACTACTCCAAGAGCGCTCATCCAAAGCAGAAATCACTGGTTTTCCGAAGATTTACTGTCGCGGCGGAGGCGATCCGCTTCGCCGTCGAGGAACTGTCCCCCAAGATTCTCGACAGCTGCTCGCTCGAAGTGAACGAGGCGCATTATTTCGGGCGCGAAATCCGCCCACTCTACGACGACTGCGCGTTTCCGTTGCGCCGCCGGGTAAAATAGTCAGGGCGAAATTTCAAAGCCCCCACCGATGGAAGTGGACGAATGCAATCGCCGTCCTGCCCTTGAGCGCGCGCGAATAGCTCACCCATTGGGATCCCGGCGCGCCAGGAAAGGCTGCAGTCCAGCGCTCCGGGCGCGCGAAGTAGATGGCGCCCGGAAAAGCAAAAATCCCAATCAAACCGTCACCCCTTCCCGCGCCATCTCGCGCTGGGCGACGAGCGCCGCGATCCGCAGCGCCGCCATCGCGGCCCCGTCCTCGCGCCTGACCTCCACGGCCAGAGTCGAGGCTCTTGCCTCATAGTTCTCGTCGAATGCCGCAAGCTCTTCGCACAAGCTCGCGGCGGTCGCCGTCTTGCCATCGAGGACGCGGGCGACGCCGAGCCTCTGCAGCCGCTCGGCGTTGTCGAACTGATCGCCCAGAAAAGGGGTGACAAGCTGCGGCCGACCGGCGCCCATCGCCTGCCCCGTCGTGCCGATCCCGCCATGATGAACCACCGCGCGGGCCCGTGGGAAAACCAGCGAATGCGGCGCATAGGCGGAAATGTGAATATCGGCGCCCAAATCGGCGGCGAGTTCGGCCAGGTCGTCCTCATGCGCGAGCAGCACGGCCCGCCGCCCGAGCCTGCGGGCGGCGGTCACGCAATCGCGGAAAAAGTTGCTGCGTCCGCGAACGACGAAACTCCCCAGGGTGAAGACGATCGGCGGATCGCCGGCGTCGAGAAAGGCCGCGAGCTGAGGCGAAAGACGGCCGCCCTCGAGATAGCGGTCGTGGAAAGTGTGGCCGGCAATGAGCGTTCGCCTTCCATGGTCGGGCTGCGGCGGCGCCAGCAGCGGGCTGAACAGGCCAATGACCGCGTCGCTCGTCTTCACGCCGAGCAGCAGGTCGAGGCCGTAGCGGGGCGGCAATCCAACCTCGCGCCGCAGCCGGCGCAGCGGCTCCGCCCAAAGCGCGATGGCGTGCGAAAGCGACCAGAGCAGGAACCGGTTATAGACGATCTCGATCGGCCAGGCCGGCGCGCTGCGCAGCGGCATGCGCGAGCCGAGCGGCGGGTCATAGGCGGAATAGAGCATCATCGGCGAGAGCAGCGCCGTGACGAGCGGCAGGCCGCGCGCCTCCGCCGCAAGCCTTGCGGCGAAGGCGAGGCTGTGCGAGATGACCGCGACCGCCCCCTCGCAGGCCTCGAGAAGATCCTCGTAGCTCTCGCGCAGATGCGGGAAAATCAGCGAGTCGAAGAGAAATTTGTCGTCTTCCGACATCTGGCGGGCGATTTCGGCCATATCCATGCCGAGCCGCGCCGTAAGATCGTCGGCGTCCGGCCGGATGGGCGCAAAGCGGATTCCCTCGCCTCGGACGTAGTCCCCGTAGGCGGCGCTGGTCGCGACGACGGGCGAAAAGCCCTCCCGCGCCAGGGCGTGCGCCAGCGCGACGAAAGGGTGCAAGTCGCCGAGCGAACCGAAAGTGGCGATCAGGATCTTTCGCGGAGTCAGAGTCGAGCCTTTTCTTTCTGGATAAATCGCTCGAAAAAGCGCATCTGAAAATGTGAACCATTTGCCGGCCGCCCAGTCCCGCCGGGCCAGCCAAAGGTACAACATGAGTCTGTCACAAACCATGGCCGCCGAAAAGCCCTCGCTCGCCGGCAAGACGCGCGCCGAGGTCGCCGACGCCCTGCGCGCCTTGGGGCTGCCGGAGCGCGAAATCCGCATGCGCGTCTCGCAAATCTGGCACTGGGTCTATTTCCGAGGGGCGCGCGATTTCGGCGAGATGCTGAATGTCTCCAAGGCCTTGCGCCAAACGCTCGACAGCGCCTTCGATTTGCGCCTGCCGGAGATCGTCGAGGAGCAGATTTCCAGCGACGGCACGCGCAAATGGCTGTTGCGACTCGCCCCGGTCGACGCGCTCGATAAGGGCGCCGAAATCGAGTGCGTCTATATTCCCGAAAGCGACCGAGGCACGCTTTGCGTCTCGTCGCAGGTCGGCTGCACGCTCAATTGCAGCTTCTGCCACACCGGGACGCAGAAGCTCGTTCGCAATCTGACGACCGCCGAGATCGTCGGCCAGTTGCTCGTCGCCCGCCAGCGGCTCGGAGATTTTCCGGACCGCGAGCGCCCGACCGACGGGCTCGTGCCCATGGGCGAAGGCGTGCGCGCGGTCTCCAACATCGTCTTCATGGGCATGGGCGAGCCGCTCTACAACATCGACAACGTGATGGCCGCGATCGACGTGATGGCGGATGGCGACGGGCTCTCGCTCAGCAAGCGCCGCATCACCGTCTCGACCTCCGGCGTCGTGCCGCAGATCGAGCGGCTCGGCGCCGATTGCGGCCCCGCGCTCGCTATTTCGCTGCACGCCGTGCGCGACGACTTGCGCAACGCGCTGGTGCCGCTCAACAAGAAATACCCGATTGAGGAGCTTCTGCAGGCCTGCCGCGATTATCCCGGCGTCAGCAACGCAAGGCGGATCACCTTCGAATATGTGATGCTCAAGGGCGTCAACGACAGCCCGGCCGAGGCGCGCGAATTAGTGCGGCGGCTGAAGGGAATTCCAGCCAAGATTAACCTCATCCCCTTCAATCCCTGGCCTGGCGCGCCCTATGAATGCTCGGACTGGGAGACGATCGAGCGTTTTTCGGACATCGTCTTTAACGCAGGCTACGCGAGCCCCGTCCGCACGCCGCGCGGAAGGGATATTCTCGCCGCCTGCGGCCAGTTGAAGAGCGAAACAGAGAAGCTGCGTGCAAGGGCGAGGCTTGCGGCGCAAGACGCGGCGGAATAGTATCCGTTCGTTTCTATCCCTGTCGTAATTCTTTCGAAGGCGGGGGCTTATGCATATGCTCAACACGGTGGACGCTCTCGAAGAATTTGGACGATCGCGGCTGTCTCGCAGTTTCTTCATGCGAGACTTCCTGTACTCGGAAATCGCTGCGATCCACCACCTTCCCAATATTCCGGACAATCCCGACCTCGCCATAACGGCGGGGTCGCGACTCTGCGAAGAGTTGCTCGAACCGTTGCGGGCGACCTTTGGTCGTATTGCGATTCGATCGGCTTTCCGCTCTTGCGCCGTGAATGAATTCGGAAACGAGAACAATCTAAATTGCGCGACAAACGAAGCCAATTACGCCGTCCATATATGGGACCGCCTCGACGCCAATGGATGCATGGGCGCCACCGCATGCATCGTCGTTCCGTGGTTCGCGGACCGCTATGAATCAGGCGCCGATTGGCGATCCATCGCATGGTGGATACACGATCACCTCCCCTATTCGACGCTCGCCTTTTTTCCGAAGCTCTGCGCCTTCAACATCGGCTGGCATGAGCGGCCCCGAAGACGGATTACGAGCCGCATTGAACCGGCAGGGTGCCTGACGCAGCCCGGCATGGACAATCACTCGGGCGACCACTCGGAATGGTATCGAGGCTTTCCCGAGCTGGCCCGCTGACCGCCTCCAAAGCCGCGCAAATCCACATCAACCCAGGAATCGCGATCGAATACCGCCGAGCCACCGCCAGTCACTCCCATTCGGCTTTCAGTTTCATGGACCGATTGAAGCTCTAAACGAGGCGCGCGGCCACGCGCGAACTATCTGAGCCTGGTAAGCCCAACATCAACAAGCTGCATCGCATGTCGCATCTCGTCCTTCTGGGGGACTCCATCTTTGACAACGGCGCCTACACGGGAGGCGGGCCAGCCCTGATCTCGCAGGTCAGGCGGCGTATCCCCGTCGGCTGGCGCGCAACGCTCGTCGCCGTCGACGGCGCGACGATCGCCGACCTCCCCCGCCAGCTTTCCAGACTTCCTGTCGACGCGGAGCGCCTTTTTCTGAGCATCGGCGGCAATGACCTCCTGCAGCAGGCCGATCTGCTCGGCGCGCCCGTGACCACTAGCGCAGAGGCCATCGATATGCTCGGCGCCGCAGCCCGCCGCTTCGAGGCCGCCTATCGGCTTATGCTGCGCCCCTGCTTGCAGGTGGACCGGCATATGACGATCTGCACCGTCTATTCCGGCAATTTTCCCGAGCCGGCGTTTCAGCGTCTGGCCGAAATCGCGCTCGCGCCATTCAACGACGCCATCATCCGGATCGGCGTCGAACACGGGCTCACAATACTCGACCTGCGCTTGATCTGCAGCGCGCCAGCCGATTACGCCAATCCGATAGAGCCCTCCTCCATCGGCGGCGGGAAAATCGCCGACGCAATCGTCGCCGCGGCCAGGAACGACAGGAGCTGGCCGCGCAGCGCGCGGATTATGGGCTGACCCGGCGGGCGCCAACGATCGAAAGCGCGGCCAGCGCCGCCGCGACCAGCACATTCCAGTTCGCGAGCGTCCGGCCGAGCACATAGAGCGAGGGCTCGTCGCAGCGGACGACTTTCACCGTCTGAAGCTGCTTCATGAAATCGGCCATGGAGCCCGCGGGGCCGACCGCGCCGGAGCAGTCGGAAGGGCCGGCGAAAATCTTCCATTCGACGCCCGAGTGGTAGACGGACAAAGCCGCGTTGCCGGCAAAAAGCAAAGCGAGCAGCCAGAACGCCGCGACCGCGAACCCTGCCCTCCCGCTCTTCGCGGCAAAACCCGCGAGCGGCGCGAGAGCAAAAGCGACGTAATAGGGAATCCGCTCCTTGTAGCAGAGCTCGCAGGGCAGATAGCCGAGCGCCTCATACAGCCACGCGCCGGCGATGGTCGCGGCGGAGATGGCGAGGATGATGGCGGCGAGAGTCTGTGGCTTATTGCGCATCATTCTGGATCGCGCCCCGCGGGTTCTCGATTCCTCTCCCCGCCTGCGGGGAGAGGCCAGGTGAGGGGCTCGCGGGCATTAACCGGATGGCTGGACGCATCAAAACATCTTCGCGGCGACGGCGAAGCCCGCGACGACCACCACCGCCAGTGAGCCGATGAAGAGGCCGAAGTGGCTTTCGAGCTTCACCCGGATCGCGTCGCCGAAATGATTGATCGCAGCCGCCAAAAGGAAGAATCGCGCGCCGCGCGTGATCACCGACAGCGCGATGAAGAGCGGGAAATTATAGGCGAGCAGCCCCGAGACGATCGTCACCAGCTTGTAGGGAATAGGCGTCAGGCCTTTCACCAGGATGAAGATCGCGCCCCATTGAGCGTAGAAGGCGCGCAGGCTCTCCATTTTCTCGGCATAGCCGTAGAGATTGATGAGCCACAGGCCGATCGTGTCGTAGAACAGCGCGCCGAAGGCATAGCCGAGCGCCCCGCCCGCGACGGAGGCGACGGTGCAGAGCGCCGCGAAATACCAGGCCTTCTTCGGCTCGGCGAGGGTCATCGGCACGAGGATCACATCCGGCGGCACCGGGAAGAAGGAACTCTCGGCAAAGGCGATCGCCCCCAACGCAAAGGGCGCGTGCTTGCTCGAGGCGAGCGACATGGTCCAGTCGTAAAGCTTTTTCATCTTGCCTCGTGGGGGTCTGGCCGAAGGCCGCTAGCACGCTGCTGCAACGGTTACCATGAAAAGTTTAACTGAAAGAAGGCGGGCGCCGGGTTGACGGAACGAGGCGGCTCGTGAATTATCCGCGCCGCTCGCAGCCGATTCAACCTCGGCCGCGACGAGCCCCTGTGGCGGAATTGGTAGACGCGCTCGACTCAAAATCGAGTTCCGCAAGGAGTGCTGGTTCGACTCCGGCCAGGGGCACCATTTGCCTTTTTCACAGCTTTCCATAGCCTTCCAAGGTCTCTGAATTCGCCCGCAAAAATGGGCGAACACCCTTAGAAACCAAGGTGGTCGGAGCGGTTTACGCTCCCATTCCACCCATAGCGTCGCATTGGCAGCCGTTGCGGATTGTTGTTATTTCGTTGTTACGCGCTGGCTCGGTCGCCAGCGTAACAACGTTGGGTCATGCCGCTAACCGATATCGAGGTGCGCGCCGCCAAGCCCCGCGACGGGAAACGCTTTATCGACCGAGCGTTCTGTGCCAGAGACTAATCACAAAGCGGCGGCAACAAAGTTTAGTTCTGGTAAAGGCCCTCCTGCTGCCGACCAAGGTCCGTGCGAGGTCGCTTATGAAGCTCGGAAGAAGGTCGATACTGTGGCTGATATGGCTTCTCAGGGTAGTAATTTTTGCTATAGACTGTTTAGAACCCGCAAGCCTAAACATGGCCTTCTGCTACATAGTCGTCTCTTTTCTTTTCAAGGACGTTGGAATAACCCGGAGAGATCTTTGGCTCATGGCTTTCGCGAGTGTGGCCTTTACGCTGCTCACGCCGCTCATCGGCTTGCCAGTTACGCCCGGGGAGTCAATTTCGATCATCTGGTTTGACCGCGTGATGTTAGCGGCAACCATTCTGATCGTCGCCTATGACCAAGATAAGAGCGCCAAAGCCGAGCATGAATTGCACAAAGCAATCCGCGCCCGTGAGGTCTTTCTCGCAACCCTGGCTCACGAACTTCGAAACCCCCTTGCCTCCATACACAGTGGCATAGCCACAATGCAGCGGACTCCAAGCCCCGATGAGAGCCGCCGGAAGCTTGTCGAGATCATGAAACGACAGGTTGAACATCTAGTTAGACTTGTGGACGAGCTACTGGAAATCTCCCGGATCAAGGGCGGGAAGATAAAACTGCGAACAGAGCCAGAGGATATCTCAGTTATCGTGGAAGGCGTTTTAGAGGCCTATCGTCCGCGCTTCGAAGCTGCACATCAGCGAATCTCGCTGAGGGTCCATCAAGATACGTTGATTACTGAAGTCGATCCGGTCCGAATCGCGCAGGTTTTCGCCAATTTGCTTGATAATGCTTCTAAGTTCACGCCGGAAGGCGGCGCGGTCGACGTATCGATTGAGCGAAAAGATGAGTGGGTAGCCATCTCCGTGCGCGATAACGGGCGAGGAATTTCCCCCGACGCGCTGCCTAACATCTTCTCCCTGTTCGCACAGGGGGTAGACTTCGCTCCCACGAAGGGGCTCGGTATCGGTCTTGCGCTTGTCCGGGAGATCATCGAACTGCATGAGGGGACAGTTGAAGCCCATAGCGCCGGCCTGGGCCAGGGAAGCGAGTTTATCGTTCGCCTTCCTCTCCGACGAGCTGTTTCGATGGCCTGCAAAAGGCCGGCGTAAGGGCGCCGATAGGCCGTCAGAACCGCGCCGGCAGGTAGAGCATTGTCGTGCGCCTGGCCAGATGGCGGGCGCTGCCTTACGGGTTTCCCCTAATTGAGCGCCGCCATGGGCGGCGCCAAGCATTTGGTGGTGAAGAAAATATCCGCGGTACGCGCTTTGGTTCCAATGCGTCTTGTTCTCATAGACTGGGCCTCGGACACAATCCTTGGAGACACGGCGGAGTTTGCTCGAAATTCCGCCGAGTGGGCGGAATGCGCATTTCGCGAAATCGCTCCTGAGCAGCTCGCAATCGTCGCGGCGCGGCTTTTCGACGAAAGCCAGGGAAAGTACGGTTGGCGCTACCAGTTCGCTTGCTTCGGGCGAAAAGAGAATACGACTTATGAAATCTATATGGTAAATGAAGAGGAAGAGACAGTGTTTCTTCCTGACGATCCTTCCGCAATCGAAGCTGTAATGACTCGCTGCGCCTACGTCGGGTTTGTCCGTCGAAAGCCGCCCGAGCCGCGGATAGCGGCCCTGCCGAAGACAAGAGCAGCCTAGCGGCCTCGTAGCGGCAGCGATCGTTATTCGGATTGCAGCTCCCGGCTCCCGCCGCCACAAAGATGCCCGTGGCCAAGGGCTCCGGCCAGGGGCGCGCCATCTCCCTTTGATCGCTTAACCGGAAGCAAGCCGCAGCGCGATGATAAATGCCGCAACGAGGACGGCGAGCATAATCGCGTAAGAGATTTCGCTGCGGATGAACATATGCGGAGCATGCCACAGCCTGGAGGCGCGCTCAATTGCCCATATCCAAGCCGTAGGCAACCCAAGCAACCACAGGCGCCGTCGGCCGCGTCCGAATAACGAGCTGCTCGAATGACGCGAGGGCGCAATGGCTTCTTCTTGTCATCTAGGCGTAATAGGTAGAGGCACGCTAGACGATACCGGCCGCGTGCATGCTCTTGTCGAAATTCAATCACACTTTTGACGTCAGCGCGCCCATGGGGGCGCGGATCGTTCATGACGCCGTGCCCGGCCGCCTGCGGCTGCGGCATGCGAGCCTCATCGGGGATGACGGGCAAAGGCAGCAGATCGAAAAGGCCCTGCGGCGGCTTCCCGGCGTCACGAGCGTCAAGACCAACGGGCTGACCGGGTCGGCGCTCATTACGTTTCACGCCCCGGCGACGGCGGAATTGCTCGCCGCGGCGCTCGACGCCGCTTCGCTGGAGGCGAAAACAAGCCTCCTTGCGCCCGAAAGCGCCGCCATCGCGTATCCGGAAAGCCCGCCCGCCGACGACGCGCAAGCCTGCCACGCCGAATCCGCCGACGTGGTCGCGTCGCGGCTTTCGACCCGGCTCGCCAATGGGTTGAGCGCGCAGGAAGCGGCGGCGCGCGTCGCCAAATGGGGTCGCAATGAATTGAAGCCGGCCGAGCCGCGCTCGGCCATGGCGATTTTCGCCGGGCAAATGACCAGCCTTCCGATCGCGCTGCTCGCTGTCTCGGCGGCCTTGTCGCTGGCGACCGGCGGCGTCGCCGACGCCGTCATGATCGGCGCCGTCGTGCTGGTGAACGCCAGCATCGCCACGGCGACCGAGCGCGAAGCCGACCGCACGATCCTGGGTCTGATGGCCGAGCGGCCACAGCCGGCGACCGTGATCCGCGACGGCGCGCTGCGGACGATCGATCCAGCCGAGATGACCATTGGCGACATTCTCCTGATCGAGCGCGACACGCTCATTCCGGCGGACGCGCGCCTCATTAGAAGCGACGATCTGAGCGTCAACGAGTCGCCCCTTACGGGCGAGGCGCATCCGGCCACAAAGGACGCGCACGCGCTTCTGCCGCCGGAAACGGTGGTGTCCGACCGCCGCAACATGGTCTTTCGCGGCACGGCGGTCACGGGCGGCTCGGGGTCCGCAATCGTCACCGCCGTCGGGGCGCGAACGGAGATGGGCCGGGTGCAAGAGCTGCTCGGCGCGGTGCGGCCGCCGGAGACGCCGATCCAGCGCGAGCTCGGCGAGGTTGGACGCGAGCTGGTGATCATCAACGGCCTCATCTGCGCCAGCGTCTTCGCGCTGGGCATGTTTCGGGGCCATCCGCTCGTGAATACGCTGCGCAGCGCCATCTCTCTCGCCGTCGCGGCGATTCCCGAAGGGCTGCCGGCGGTCGCCACGACGACGCTGGCGATCGGCGTCCAGGACATGCGCAAGCGCAAGGTGCTGGTGCGCAAGATCGACGCGGTCGAGACGCTCGGCGCAGTCGAGGTCGTGGGTCTCGACAAGACGGGGACGCTCACCGAGAACCGCATGGCCGCCGAAGCTGTCCATGTCGACGGCGCGATGCTCGGATTGCATGAGGGCCGGCTGCTTCTCGACGGCGAAGAGACAGACGGCGCCCTGCGCGATATGGCGCGGCGGCTCTTCGAGGTCGCGACGCTGTGCAGCGACGCTGTCGCAATGCGCAGTAAAAACGGCGTGACAATCGAGGGCACGCCGACCGAGACCGCCCTGCTCACAGCCGGCGTCGCGCTCGGCGTCGACCCGGTCGATCTGCGGCTCTGCGCGCGCGTCGTCGCGAGCGCGGCGCGTGGCGACGGCCGCAAGCGCATAAGCACGCTGCACGAGACGCCGGAAGGCGCGGGCCTGCTTTGCGTCAAGGGCGATCCCGTCGAGGTGCTGGCGCGCTGCGCGAGGCGGCAGACGCGTGAGGGCGTCGTTCCCATGGACGACACGGCGCGCGCCGCCGCGCTCAGGGCCAATGAGCGCATGGCCGGTGACGCGCTGCGCGTCCTGGGCGTCGCTTTTCGCGAGGGTGGCGGCGATCCGCGCGACGAGCGCGACCTCGTTTGGCTCGGCCTCGCCGGCATGGCCAATCCGATCCGCCCCAGCGTGCGTCCGGCGCTGAGGCAATTGCATCACGCCGGCGTGCGCACCGTGATGATCACCGGCGACCAGAGCGCCACCGCCTTCGCCATCGCGCGCAATCTCGACCTCGCCGAGGGCGGCGAGTTGCGCGTGCTGGAAGCCGGCCAGATCGCCGAGATGCCCTCGGAGCTCCTCGAGGCGCTCGCTTCGCAGCCGCATGTCTTCGCGCGCGTCAGCCCTGTCGACAAGCTCAATATCGTCAAGGCGCTGCAAGCCAATGGCCGAATTGTCGCGATGACGGGCGACGGCGTCAACGACGGCCCGGCGCTCCGCGCCGCGGACGTCGGCATCGCCATGGGCGGCGAAGGCGCGGACGTCGCCCGCCAGGTGGCGGACATTGTGCTGGCGACCGACGATATGGACGGCGTCGTCGAAGCGATCAGGCTCGGCCGCGCAACCTACGCCAACATCCGCAAAGCGCTGCGCTATCTCGTCTCCACCAACGCCTCGGAGACATTCGCCATGCTCGGGGCGGCGCTCGTCAACGCCAATGAGCCGCTGTCGCCGATGCAGCTGCTTTGGCTCAATCTCGCCACCGACGCCCTGCCCGCCCTCGCGCTCGGGCTCGAGGCGCCGGAATCGGACGTGCTCGATCAGCCTCCGCACGATCCCGCCGCGCCCATCATGGGCGCCAACGACTTCCGGCGCGTGTTGCGCGAGGGGGCCGTGATGGGGACCGCCGCGCTCATCGGCTATTACAGCGCGGGCGGCTTCGCCGCGAATGCGCGCGCCAACACGGTCGTCTTCCACGGACTGACGCTCGCGCAATTACTGCACGCCATCGCCTGCCGGTCGGAGACGCGGGGCCTTACGGCCGAATTCGGCCGCCCGCCCAGCCCGCGCCTTTATGGCGGCGTCGGCGCCTCCCTGCTCTTTCAAAGCGCCGCGCAGTTTTTGCCGGCGGCGCGGGGCTTCCTTCGTCTTGCGCCGCTCGGTCCGGGCGACTTCCTGCGCATCGGCGCCATCGCTGTCGGCAGTTCGCTGGCGAATGATTTCCTGGGCTACATAGTCGAGCGCCCGGCGGCCCGCCGCGCCGCCGGCCATGATGGAGAAAGCCATGTCCTCTGACATGATCTTCACATCCGAGTCCGTGACGCCGGGCCATCCCGACAAGCTCTGCGACCAGATCAGCGACGCGGCTGTCGACGCCCTGCTGCGGGAGGACGAAACCGCGCGGGCGGTGGTGGAATGCGCGCTCGCGACCGGCGTCCTGTTTCTCGCCGCACGATACGCCGCCGACGCCCGGGTCGATCTGCCGTCGCTTGCCCGCAAGGTCATGCAGAACGCCGGATATGTCGCAGAAAGCTTCGACGCTCGCAGCTGCTCAATATTGACGAGCCTCGCTGAGCTTCCGCTCGAGGCGCGCGAGGCGGAGCCTCTTGCCGACGACGAAGAGGCGATTGCGCGCCGCGTCGCCCATGAACAGGCGAATGTCTTCGGATACGCCTGCCGCGACACGGCCGAGCTGATGCCCGCCCCGATCGCATACGCCCACAAGGTCGCAAAAGCGCTCGACGCCGCGCGCCGCAACGGCTTTTTCTCGCTCTCGCCCGACGCCAAAACGCAAGTTTCCGTACAGTATAGGGAGGGCCGCCCCACCCGTGTGCACAACCTCTCGCTCACCGTCGCGCTGGACGATTCCGGGTCGACGGAGGCGCAGGATCGATTGCGGGCGCTCGCGCTCGACGCTTTGGCCGACAATGACGTGCGCCCGGACGCCGAAACGCGGGTCGTCATCAACGCCGGCGGCCCGTTGGAGATCGGCGGGCCGGCGCGTCACGCGGGGCTGACAGGCCGTAAGAACGGCATAGATTCATACGGCGAAATCGCGCGCATGAGCGGCTCGGCGCTGTCCGGCAAGGACCCCTCGCGCATCGACCGGGCCGGCGCCTACGCCGCCCGTTACGCCGCCAAGAATATCGTTGCGGCCGGCCTGGCGGAACGTTGTGAAGTTCATTTGGCCTACGCCATCGGACAGGCCGACCCCTTGAGCCTTTCCGTCGAGACCTTCAACACGGGCAAGTTCAATGACGAGACGCTTGCCAGGCGGCTCGCCGCCGCGCTCGACTTCCGCCCGGCGGCGATCGTGCGGCGCTTCTCCCTGCGAACGCGGCCGAAAGCCGCCGGGGCGGCGGGCTTCTATCTGCCGCTCGCGACCTTTGGGCACTTCGGACGACGCGATCTCCATCTGCCCTGGGAGGCCACCGATCTGGCGGACGCCTTGCGCGGTTGAGCTCTATTCGCCGCCTTCGGGCGCGCCCTTGCCCCAGACCCCGGCGAGGTGGCTCGCGTACCACAACAGCGTCAACGCCGGCGGAAAGAACTTCTCCCGCGATAGCTGCCACAGCGCGAGCCCAGCCAGCCCCAAGGAAACCAAAAGCTTGGGATCGAGCTCGACCGGCGCCCCGGCTTCAGGCGCGGCGGGAGCCTTGCCGATCTCGAAAAGCCCGGCCTCTCGCGCCGCGCCGCTGATCCTTTCGAGCGGCCCTCCGTGCTGGATCAACACGCTGCCGGTGAGCGGCGTCGCCGTGACTTTGTAGACGCCGGGCAGCGCCGACAATCCGCTGGCGACGGAGGCGAAAAAGGCGGCGTCGCCCTGCTGGTCGGGAAAGCGCAAACGGGCCCGACCGGGCATGGCGTGCGCAATTTCGGCGGTCGGCAGAACCGCGCCCATGATCACATTCCCTCTGAAGCGGATTGCGAAAGAGGCGCCTCGGCGGCGGCCGCTTGCGGCGGGGTTTGTGCCGGCTTTGCGCCAGCGGCTTTTTTGGCCTCCGCCATGGCGGCCGCGAATATATCGGCGGCCGCCTCGGCCTTGGCCTCGGCGAAAAGATCCTCCGCCGTCTCCACCATCTGCGCGCCCTGCACTCGCGCCTCGTGATAGGCCATCACCGCCGCCTTGAGCGCGGCCTTGGCGACGGGACGGACCCGTTTGGCCTCGCGACCGAGCAGCAAGGTCGCCGCCGCGCCAGCCGCCACGCCCAATGCAAATCCCCAGGGCTTCATGAACCATTCTCCAGTCGGAAACAAAGGCGTCGCGCAGGCGCGACGAAGGAGCGCGGGCTGCCGCCTTTTCCCCCGCACCGTCCGATGCTGTCGCAAAGGTTATATGACACTCCGCTTTTGATGAAGCGCGGCAGGAAGATCATCCGCCGCGCCACAACATGTGGTCATCGGAGAGCCTTTTTAACGAATCACCGAAATGACGGCGGCAGGAAATATGAATGAGATTTCGCTCGGGCAAGGAACAGTCCTCGCAAACAGTGGCAAGCTACCTCGTATGCTCGATTCCGGTCGCCGCCGATTGGGAGAATGCGGGGCAATTCCGCGCGCGCTTCGTCGGCCAGCATTACGAGGACGCCTCGCATGTCTTTGTGCTGGCGCGGGACGCCCCGGCTTGTCGGCATCGTAGAGATCAGGGATTTGCTCGCCCTTCCCGACACGAGCGCGGTGACCGGGATCGCCTGTGATCCGGCGCCCTATCGAGTGTCCCTCGAAGACGACCGGGGAGCCGCCGCGAGCCAAGCCATTCGCGCCGCCTTTCGATCCTCGCCGTCTGCGACGCGGAAGGCCGGCTGCTGGGCGCCGTGCCAGCAAAGTCGCTGATGTCGATCTTGCGCGACGAGCATATCGAAGACTTGCACCACATGGCGGGCATTCTGAACAAATCGGAAGCGGCCAGGGACGCTCTCACCGCGCCCCCGCATCGTCGCGCGCTCTATCGCCTTCCCTGGCTGCTCGTCGGCATGGCCGGCATGGCTATTTCGACGACGATGATTTCGCGTTTCGAAACCGCGCTCAGCGCCCATATCGCCGTGGCCTTTTTTATTCCGGCAATTGTCTATCTCGCCGACTCCATTGGCACGCAGTCGGAAGTCGTCGTGGTTCGCGGTCTCTCCCTGACCGATTCCGCCCTGCTTCCGCTGTTCTTCGGCGAACTCGGCGCCGGCGCCCTGCTCGGCGTGACGCTCGGCGGGCTTGCGTTCCCCTTCGTCTGGCTTGCGTTTTCGAACATCGGCCTGGCCGCCACAGTTGCGGTCGCGCTGGCGGTCGCCAGCACGATCTCCACTGCATTCGGATTTATCATGCCGTGGTTCTTCGCACGGCTCGGCGTCCGGCGAGGCAACCCCCGGCGCATACCTGGCACGCTCGCGCCGGGGGCCCTTCTGGCTCTCGGTCGAGCGCTTGGGAAACGCGGCCTTGAGCATGCCAAGTCCTAGGCGCGCCTCTTGTCGCGCTCATGGCTTTGACGTTGCTCCTACATGTCCGAAAGGCGCCGCAAAAGCAGCGGCTCAATGGCAATAATACGACGGGCGCACCCGTTGATAGCGCGCCGCCTGTCCGCCCGGAGCAATGTTTATCTCGCTCGCCACGCAATAACGACCGACGCGGACGAAGGGCGTCGTATAGCCCCAGGGATACTCCGCATCGCTCAACGGATAACCGATGATAGGGTCGAAATCCCACGGCGCTGAAAGTCCCCAGCCGCGGATCGCGGGCGCCCGCGACCAATCTTCCCGGTCCCACCCCTCTTGAAGCCAGGGGCCGAGAAAAGTCGGGCCATTGGCGTGAAGAAGAGTGCGGGCTCGATGGGCGGCCTCGGCGCCGGACGCCCCGAAAAAGGCAAGGACCGCACTACCAAGGCAGACGGCAAGCAAATGATGCAAGCGCATGACGGAGCCTCCACGCTTACGCAATCATAGCAGCAAGCGCCGGGGTCGTGTCCCACCCTCCGCCGATAATTGTCCGAGATCGCTAACAGCGTGCGGCATGGCTCCGCTCGCGAAAGCCCCCGGGGCTTCCTATGCAGTGTGCTCGATAATAGCTTTCCGCGCCCGCTCCGCCTCGGTTTTGAACGTCATCGACAAGGCAAGCGCCCGTCCGGCCTCGCCGATACGCTTCGCTTCGAGGTCGTGATCTCGCAACCATTCGACTCTCTCGAGCAAATCGGAGAGATCAGACTTCACCGGAACGTAATTTTCGAACGGGAGAAGCCGATCGTAGTACCACTGGCGAAACCCCCTCGACGATTCGATCTTCAATACCGGCGACCCGGAAAGAAGCTTGAAGTACAGCCCGGCAAACGTGTTCACGTTTCCGTCTATATCGATGTGATACTTATACAGTTGAAGCTCTTGCGGAGGCGAGAACTCCTTCATCAGCCCTTCGGACCGAAGCTCCGCCTCGCATAAAGGGTCAAAAATCTGAGCGATGTTGCTAATGCCGACGTCGAATATCGAATTATTCTTCGTATAGCGGCAAAGCGCAATCCGTTCCAGCGACCGCCAACCGCTGAGGGGAAAAGGGTGATCGGCGTTCCGATCGATTGCGCGGAGATCGGCAGTTACGTCTCTAGGAAGACCCGTTGTAGAGCCGCGCCAAAACGCTATCGGTCTACGCGCGTCCCAAGGAACGGGATTTTTCGAAAAAGCGTCTCGTAGCCATTGATATCCCCGATAACCGACAAAACAGTGATCGGACACGAGAGTGTTGTCGCTTCGATTCGAGCAGAACGCCAGACCAGGCCCACACGCAAAGTCGATTGTGTGAAAGCCGATGACGCCTGTAGATATGCCCCGGCAATATACCAGCAGGTCGATTGCCGAAAACAACTGAACAGCGGCCTCTCTTCGCCAGGCCGCTGACCCATCGATATTAAAACCAACATCTATTTTTTTATCTTTGAACTCCAGCCGAACCGGTGGCGCTTCTTTGCTCTTGTCACAGAAAAAATAAAAAGAAAAAATGTTTCTCGTTGGCGCTCTTGCATTAAGCATGCCCTGCGCCGACGTCGCATCTTCTCGAATAACCGCATCCGCGAATTGGTTCATCGTGAACTTTGGCCGCCACAGCCGGAAAATGTTTTCAATTACGCCGGAAATCACGGAAAACCTCGATTGTTTTGGAAAATTTGGGCGTCGAGAGCGCATTCCGCAAAAGGCGGATCGCAGCAAGAGCCAGCAGGCTTATCCAGCAATCTGCGGAAGCTTGCAAGCCGCTCTGGCGCGTGACCGGCCGACCTTGCGGAAAGAATCAGGCCGGCTCCGCATCGGCTTGTCCGATGAAAATCATCGCCAGCCCTATGCTTCCGATGAAGCGGAACGCCGGCTCCTGCATGTTGTAGGGCCCGGCGCGCCACATCTGGAACCATTCGCCCCCGACGGTCATGAAGCCGAGGAAATACAAAAGGAAACCCACGCAAAGCCCCGCGATCGCCATCGCCTTCGCGCTGTTGAAGGTCGCCGCCCCCGCCGCCCGCGCCTGCCACAGGGTCCAGGCGCCGTAGAGCGTCAACGCCGCGGAGACGAATTCCGTCGCGATGATGAAAAGATAGCAGAGATGGTGGAGCGCCGGGCTCGTGATCGCGCGCGATTTGAGGGGGCTTTGCGGGACCATGTCCATCGAGAGGATGTGCTGCACGACGTCGAAATTCACGCCGTAGTCGAAGACATTGTCCAGGGCGACGAAAAGGATCAGGAAGCCCGCCGAAAAGGCGACCGCGATCTTTGCAAGCCTGACGATCATGCCGCCTCCTCACGTCTGGACGCCAGCACGATAGCGCGACGGCGCCGGAAAGAGAATGCGCTCGCCGCTCTCGCGAACAGGAGGCCGGCTGCGTGACGGATGCGCTTCGCGAGCGGCCGCACCCGCGTCAGCATGAAAGCGGCAAGACGCCCTTTGAGGCTCCTCGCGAGGAATCGCGCTTCTATCCTCGTCTCTCCTGTGGCCCAGCCAAGCTTATAGGCGTCAGCGGGAAGCAGCATGTCATAGGCGGAAAGCCCCTGCGCAGCGCAGCGCGCGATAAGTTGGCCGGTCAGCGCCTGACCGGGCGAGCCTTCGGCAAACCGATCATCGTAGCAACCAAGGAAGGAACGATAGGCGCCGCCGCCCACGAACCCCAGGTCTACCGCGCCGACCTCGCCGCCGACGCACAAGACGTTGACGCGCAGAAACCCGTCGCGCGCCAAAGCCGCGATGAATTCCTCGGCGATCGGGTTGGAGAGCCCTGTGCTGTAACCGCCCCTGGCGGCGAGCCAGGCGCGCTTCAAGGCAAGCCCGTGACGCGCCAGGCTCTCGCGCTTGGCGGGAGTCTCGACATCGACGAGCGCGAGTGGTCCGTAAGACGCCAGCCGCTTTATGCGGCGCTCGATGCTCTTGTGGCGGCGCGCCTTTGCGACCCGCAGATCCACATAGGGCGCGGAAACTGCTTCGCCCGCCGTGGTCCCATCCGCCATCACGCCGCCGGCCCGCAGCCGGCTCAAGGCAATGAGATCGACGTCGGGCGAACGGCCCAGCTCCTGTTCCGCAAGCCTACACCAATGCGCCCGTCGAGGCTCGTCGCGCGCCAGAGCGTCGCCATATTGCGTGAGCGGCTCGCCGATCCACCGCGCCATGGAGACGCCGAGGCGCCTTTGGAGCTGCAGCGGCAACAGCATGACGAGCCGCCCGCCCTCGCGAAGGCAGAGGATGCGGGGACGCGCCCGTTCTCCCGCGACCGCAAGCCATGTGCGGCACCAGGCAAAGCTCTGGAAACCCGTCGCCTCCGGAGTGGCGGCTTCGAGCTCCGCCCATTCGGCCGCGAGCGCGTCGACGTCTGCGAGCGTCTCGACCCACGCGATCTCGATGGGCGGGGCGGCGGAGGTCGTCATTTCATGACCTGATAAGGCGCTATGTCGCTGAAGCCTTGCGCGGCGCGTGGGTCGACGCGAAAATCGATCGTAATGGGCATAGCCGTCCGCCCTGCGAGCTTTCGCCAGCCCTTGTGCGCGGCCGCGAGCGCGAACTTGCCCCAAAAGACCGGCCCGTTTGTTTCGCGCGACAGATCGCGGCCGCTGAAGAGCGGCCTCAGCAAGCCGTTGGCGTAATTGACGACATAGCCCGCGCGTAAATCATTCGTCCAATGCTCCGTCGTGAAGGATATGTTCACGCAGTCCGCGTTACGGACCCGGTGCGGCGCGTTGTGCCGCCAGGTCGCCCAGTCGCCCGGCTCCAGTTCGAAACTTTCGGCCCCCGCCTCATATGAAGGGTCGTAGGGAAGGTCCGTGTCGCCCGTGCGCTGGAGGACGATACTCTCGATCTTTTTCTGCGGCAGGTAAGGCGCTCGCGGCGGGTAAACCCAGACGCGCTTTTTACCTCTTACCTGCCAGAGGCTCTGGCCGGGGACATCGGCATGCAACGCGACATTCATGTTCGGAGACGAAATCAAAACGCTCATCGAGCGTTTGTAGCTGCGAAAGCCCGGCACATGCCGCTCGACGTCGGCGAAAAGCTCCTGGAGAAAATCCTTGTAAGCGTCGAGAGCTTCATGCACCCGCTGGAGATGGACCCAGATGTTCCCGCGCGCAACGGCCGCCATCACGTCGCGGCCGGAGAGCCCCGACATATCCCCCTCCCGCCATTTGCGCGGATCGGTTTCGTCGTGGCCGATGGTGTTGACATGAAAGCGCTCGCGCGGCGACGCCTCGATCAGCCGCTCGAGCGCCGCGTCGGAAAAGAGCGGATGATCGGCCAGGTTGTGCCGCAGCAGCAGGGGCTTTCGCCCAAACTCCCGAATCTGATCGGCGCGCCACTCTGTTACAGCTTTCATTGCACAAGTCAGTTTGTCGACACCGTGGACAATCTAGCGCGTGAATGGAAATAAAAGGTGGACGCGGGAAGGAGTCTTCGCATGATCGACCTCTACTACTGGCCCACGCCGAATGGCCACAAGATCACGATCTTTTTGGAAGAGACGGGTCTTGCCTATCGGATCAAGCCGGTCGACATCGGCAAGGGCGATCAGTTCAAGCCGGAATTTCTCGCCATTTCTCCCAATAACCGCATGCCTGCGATCGTCGATCATGCGCCGGCCGATGGCGGCGCCGCGGTCTCGCTCTTCGAATCCGGCGCAATCCTGCTGTATCTCGCCGAGAAGACGGGCCGGCTGCTGCCCGCCGACCTGCGCGGGCGCCTGCGCGTGCTGCAATGGCTGTTCTGGCAGGTCGGCGGGCTCGGCCCCATGGCCGGACAGAATCACCATTTCGCCAAATATGCGCCCGCCCGCATCCCCTACGCCATCGAGCGCTATCGCAACGAGACGAGCCGTCTCTATGGCGTGCTCGACCGCGAGCTCGCGAAATCCCCCTATGTGGCGGGCGACTATTCCATCGCCGACATCGCCTGTTATCCCTGGATCGCGCCGCACGCCGACCAGGGCCAGGACCTGGACGATTTCCCCCATCTCAAGCGCTGGTTCGAATCGATCAAGGCCCGCCCGGCCGTCGTCCGCGCCTATGCCGCCGGCGCCCCCTATGAGCGCAAGGGCCCGGATTTCACCGCGCTGGAGCGGGAGATTCTTTTCGGCCAGACGGCCGCGCGCCCCGAGGTGAAATAGGCTATAGGCTGCAACCAAAACAGGATGATCGGCAATCGGTCGGTTCAATCCCTCCCCTTCACGGGAACGTGGCCCCCGCGCAAGCGGGGTCGGGTGGGGTAAACCCACCTCTATCGTTGAGGGGCAAACCCCACCCGGCGGCCTACGGCCGCCGACCTCCGACCTCCGCGTAAAGGGGAGGTAATTTTGAGCCCGCCGATTGCCGTTCGCCAGAACGCACTGTGAAGCCTTTAGGAGACCTAGCGCCGCCATGTCGAACGACCGTCAATTCTTCGCCCAGGAAACCGCCAAGGCGCTCATCGAGGTGCAGGCCGTGCTCGTCAATGTCGAAAAGCCCTTCATCACCACGGCGGGCTGGGCGTCGCCGGTTTATATCGACATGCGCAAGATCATCAGCTTCCCGCGCCTGCGCCGGCGGCTGACGGAATTCGCCGCACGCACCATCGAGCGCGACATCGGCTATGAGTCGCTCGACGTGGTGGCGGGCGGCGAAACGGCGGGCATTCCCTTCGCGGCGTGGGTGTCCGACAGACTGATGCTGCCGATGCAATATGTGCGCAAGAAGCCCAAGGGCTTCGGCCGCAACGCCCGCATAGAGGGCGACCTTCACGAGAACGGCCGCGCCTTGCTCGTCGAAGACCTCGCGACCGACGGCGGCTCCAAGAAAGACTTCGTCCAGGCGCTGCGCGACTCGGGCCAGCGCTGCGAGCATGTCTTCGTCTTCTTCTTCTACGACATCTTCGCGGGCGCGAGAGACGACATGGCGAATCTCGGCGTTGCGTTGCATTATCTCGCGACCTGGCGCGACGTGCTGACGGTGGCGCGGGAGCACCGCTACTTCCCCGAGCACGCGCTGAAAGAAATCGAAGCCTTCATCGCCGATCCCATCGCCTGGTCGGCCGCGCATGGCGGGGCAGACAAGCCGAAGGCGTGAGTCGCTTCCGACGGCGCCGGTCGCGACCATCATTGCGAGCGAAGCGAAGCAATCCAGCGCGCCAGCGCAGCGCTGGATGACTTCGTCGGCCGCGCCGCCCACAAACCTCAATAGCAGCTGATGAACTCACGATAGACCCAGCCGAGCCGCTGGCCGTCGGCGGCCGAGACATAGGCCCAGGGCTTGCCGTCGCTGTCCTCGCCATAGCGCTGGACGTAAACGATGCGGCCGTTCGCGATCGCGCCGATGATGTTCTTCTTCTGGTCACGGATGTTGAGCGGCGTGCCGGTCGGGTCCGTCACCTTGCAGCGGTCGCCGGCGAGCGCGGGGGCGGCCCAGGCGACGGCGGCGGCGAGAGCGGCCAAAGTCAGGCCGGTCGTTATCGACAATTTCTGAGACATCGAAACCTCCTTCACTCGTGCAATCAGCTATAGTCATCGCGGCGCCGCGGGAATTTGCGGGAGCGCACATGAGATTTGAGATGAGAAGAACCACCACGCTCGCTTGCCTCCTCGCGCTCTCCCCCACCCTCGCCCGCGCGGAGCCGCCGCCGGGCTTCGTGCGCCTCGCCGAGACCGCTGCGGACGTCGCGCAAGACATGCGCTATGCCGGACCCAATAATTTCACCGGCCAGCCCGTGCCCGGCTATCGCGCGCCGCAATGCTGGCTGCGCGCCGAAGCCGCCAGGGCGCTCGCCGCCGCACAGGCCGACGCGAAAGCGCATGGCTTCTCCCTCGTCGTCTATGATTGCTACCGGCCCAAGCGCGCCGTCGCTGCTTTCGTGGAATGGTCGCGCAACGCCGATCAATCGGCCAAGCCCGACTATTATCCACGCCTCGACAAAAGCCAGCTCTTCCCGCTGGGCTATATCGCCGCGCAGTCGACCCATTCAACGGGCCTTGCCGTCGATCTCGGCGTGCTGGGCTGGAATTTCGGCACGCCTTTCGATTTCTTCGATGATCGCTCCTGGACGAAATCGAAGGTTCCAAGCGACGCCCGCGCCCATCGCGCGGCGCTCGTCGCGCTGATGAGGCGGCGCGGCTTCGAAAATTATCCGCGCGAGTGGTGGCATTATACTTTCAAAGCCCCCGGCAATGCGCCCGCTTATGACGCCGAGGTGGAGTGAACGTATGAAGGCATTTCTTGCCGGCGCGCTCGCTTTTTTTTCGGCGGCGCCTGTCGCCGCGACGGAGATGAATTGCGGCGGCTTGAACACGCAGATGGAGCTGAACATCTGCGAGGGAAAGAAGCTCGACAAGGCCGACGCCGCGCTCAACGATGTCTATGCGAAGCTCTCCAGGAAAGTAAGCGCCGAGGGAAAGGCGAAGCTACTCGACGCGCAAAGAGCCTGGCTGAAATACCGAGATCAGCAATGCGCCTTCGAGACGCTCGGGTCCGTTGATGGCTCGATCCATCCCATGGAAGTCGCCATCTGCCTCACCGAGCTGACAAAAGACCAAACGAAGCGGCTGCGCGCGCAGCTGGCGTGCGGGGACGGCGATATCTGCGGCGGGCAATAACGATGCGTCTGGACCAGTGAATCTTTCAGGCGCTCCTATGGCCGGCCTTGTGCCGGCCATCCACGCCACGCAAACGACCGCACTGTGTGAGGGATAAGCCAGAATCGCTGGGTCGAGCTTTCGGGGCGGCGTCGAAGGAGCGCTTTCTGACCTGAACTTTCCCATTTCGCGCATTTTTCTTGCGCAGTCAGCGCCTCGCGGCGTGGATGGCCGGGACAAACCCGGCCATGACGGCTTCACCGAGACGGGGACCTTATTTCACCGCCCTTCCCTCGAAAACGCCCGCATGTTCTCTCTCACCCACCCCGCCAGAGCGTCCTCGTCGATCTCCCGGTTCGCAAACTGTGAGATAAGGACGAAGCATTCCTCGTCGCTCGCCGTTAGCTCATAGCCATTATCCACAAGAAACAGCTCGAGAGCGACGAGCGCCACGCGCTTCTTGCCGTTGACGAAAGGATGGCAGCGGATGAAGCCTGCGGCGCAAGCGGCGGCGAGACGCGCGGCGTCGCTTGCCGGCTCCTCCCGTGCAAGGTCGCGCGGGCGCGAAATGGCGTTCGAGAGCGCCGCCTCGCTGATGAGGCCGACGGCCCCGCCATGCGCCGCGAGAACCTCCTCGTGAATGGCGAGCGCGATATTGCGGTCGAGAAATCGCCAGCCCGTCATCTGGCGAGCTGACGCAACGCATTGTGGCGCGTGCCGATGATTCGCCGCGCGAGCGCCACGCGGCGCTCGAAATCCGGATCGCTTTTGGTGATGCGATAACCCTCGGGGGAACGGGTCAAATAGAGCCGGTCGCCCTTTTCCACCGCGAGATCGGCGATGATCTCGCGTGGCAGCACCATGCCCAGCGAATTGCCGATGCGGATGATCTTCAGCGAGCCGAAGCCGGCGGGGTCTGTCGCGGTCAAGTTCTTACGTCCGTATAAACCTTGTTTGTTAATACAAAAGTTTAAACAGCACTGTCCAGCTTGCAAGCATGACAAACGGCTGCATGTGGATAAACTGCGCGCTCCATGCGTCCCGAGATTCTCGCCCCGCTCTTTGGCCGCGTCGCCGCCCTGCCCGGCGTCGGCCCCAAGACCGCGCCGCTCTTCGACCGGCTGCTCGTAAAACCCGGCCAGCAGGCGCGCCTCGTCGACCTTCTCTTCCATCTGCCGACGAATCTCATCGACCGCAGCCAGCGCCCGACCATCGCCGAGGCGCCGATGAACACGATGGTGGTCATCAAAGCCCGTGTCGTCGACCACCGCCGGCCGCAGGGTCGTTACGCCAAACAGCCCTATCGCGTGCTGGTCGAGGATGACACGGGCGACGTGGAGCTCGTTTTCTTCCTGGCCAACGCCGATTGGATCGAACGCAGCCTGCCGATCGGCGCCACGCGCTGGGTCTCTGGCCGAATCGAGCTCTATGACGGCCGCCGTCAAATGGTGCACCCCGACCGCGTCCTCGACGAAGCGGGCCTCGCCAAGCTCCCCCCCTATGAAGCCGTCTACGGCCTTACAGAGGGTCTGCAACCGCGTTTCGTTTTACGCGCAACGGAAGAAGCCCTTGCCCGTGTGGCGGCGCTTCCCGAATGGCAGGAGCCGACCGTGCTCGCGGCCAACAAGCTCCCGAGCTTCGCGGAGGCCTTGCGCACGGCGCATCGACCGGACAGCCCCAAGGCCCTCTCGCCGCAGCATCCGGCGCGGCAACGGCTCGCGCTCGACGAGCTTTTGGCGAGCCAGCTCGCGCTGAGACTGACGCGCGCGAAAATGCGCCGCCTGCCGGGCCGCGAGAACAAGGGCGACGGGCACCTGTCGCACGCAATCGAGGCCGCTCTTCCATTCCGGCTCACAGGCGCGCAGCAACGCGCGCTCGCGGATATTCGCGCCGATCTCGTTTCCAACATGCGCATGCTGCGTCTCGTGCAGGGCGATGTCGGCTCCGGCAAGACGGTCGTCGCGGCGCTCGCTATGGCGAGCGTGGTCGAATGCGGGCGGCAGGCGGCCTTGATGGCGCCGACAGAGATTCTCGCGCGCCAGCATTACGAGCGCCTGGCGCCCCTCATGGCGCCGGCGGGCGTGCGCATCGCGCTCCTCACTGGTCGGCTCAAGCAGAGCGAACGCGCGGCCGCCCACGCCGCGGCCGCCGCCGGCGAGATCGACGTCGTCGTCGGCACCCATGCGCTGGTGCAAGGCGATCTTGCTTTTCACGATCTCGGACTCGCGGTCGTCGATGAGCAGCATCGCTTCGGCGTGCAGCAAAGACTCGCCCTCGGCGCCAAGGGCGAGGCCGTCGACATATTGGTGATGACGGCGACGCCAATCCCTCGCACGCTGGCGCTCACTGCTTTCGGCGATATGGATTCTTCGGCCCTCGACGAAAAGCCGCCTGGCCGGAAGCCGATCTCGACTCGCGCCCTGCCGGCGTCGCGGATCGGCGAGGTCGTCGCGGGGCTGCAGCGCGCACTCGCGCAAGGCGCGCGCGCCTATTGGGTATGCCCGTTGGTCGAGGAAAACGAGGACCTCGATCTCGCGGCGGCGCAAGCGCGCGCCGACGATCTGCGCCACTACTTCGGCGACGCGGTCGGCCTCCTGCACGGCCGCATGAAGGGCCCCGAAAAAGATGCAGCCATGGAAGCCTTCCAGCGCGGCGATACGCGCCTGCTCGTCGCGACGACGGTCGTTGAAGTGGGCGTCGACGTGCCGGAGGCGACGATCATGGTGATCGAGCACGCCGAGCGCTTCGGCCTCGCGCAGCTGCATCAGCTTCGCGGCCGCGTCGGGCGCGGATCGGGGGAATCGAGCTGCCTCCTGCTCTACAAGGGACCTCTGAGCGAAGCCGCCAAGGCGCGCTTGACTGTTTTACGTCAGACGGAAGATGGATTTCGTATTGCGGAAGAGGACTTGCGACTTCGTGGCGAGGGCGAGCTGCTCGGCACGCGTCAGGCGGGCCTGCCCGGCTTTCGGCTCGCCGACCTCACCGCCCACGCCCGCCTCCTCGCCATCGCCCGCGACGATGCGGAAATCATCCTGCGGCGCGACCCGGAGCTTGCAAGCGAGCGCGGCAGGGCTTTGCGCGCCCTGCTCTATCTATTCGAGCGTGACGAAGCGATCAGGCTCTTACGGGCGGGGTAAAATCAGGCCGCCGTCCGCAGAACCTGCCCGAACTGGGGGAGGAAACCCGCAATCGTCTCGAAGGGGATGCGCCGATCGAAGTTCAGCGTGCGGGCGTCGTTCACGATGAGCGCCTGCGGCGCGATCAGCACCGTCTCGAAATCCATGTAATTCAGGAAGCACTCCTGGTTCATCATGGCCAGGGCGATAGCGCGATAGGAGCCCTTCTCGGCTGCGGCGAGTTCGTCGCCCTGCCTCGCGCTTTCGACATGCAGCGCGAAGCGCAGCTTCGTCTGCTCGACCTCGAAGATGAAAAGCATCTTGGTTCCGATGCGGCCCGTCGATTCCGAGCGCCAGTTGCGCCACCAGGGGTCGGGCCCTTGGATCTCCTGCTGCTCCGCGTGGAGCAGTCGCGTCAGGGGCCAAAGACGGGCAAACTTCGTGCGGCTGAGAAACCACGAGCGGAATTCATGCGATTCGACGAGCGTCGACGCCAAAATTTCATCCAAAACGTGGTTGGAAAAGGAATTATCTTGCATTTTCGGTTTTCCTGTCTGTCAAGAAGACGGGCGACGTTCGGGCGCTGCTCGCCTTCCTAACCCCCTGCGCGTGAAAACTGCGTTTAAAAATTGCCGACGAAAGCTCCGTAGCTAACGAATCCTTAAAGTAAGTTCCGAAAAAGTTGACAAAATTTTTCGATCAGAACTTTCTCCAACCTACCGATATAGCGCGATTTTTTATCGTCAGACGATTCCGTCTGATCGGAAAGCGCGCTAGCGTTACCTGCGCCGCGCCAGGACGATTCTGTTGCTGTTGACGCCCTTGCTATTATTGGCGACGCCCCAGCAATTGCTCGTCTTGGTGAAGCGCTGGCGGTTGACCATCACGCAGAGCCGCTCGAAAGGCAGGCCGGCCATGGCTTCCCAAACCAATCGCTCGAGCAGGACCGCGCCGCGCCGCACCTCGCCGACTTCATAAGCCACATGGCCTCCGGGCCGCACGACGCGGGCCAGCTCCTCAAAAACCGCGCGGGTCATGCGCGTCCAGGCGTCGAGGCCTCGCAATTGCGAGAGCGGGATGGCTTCCGCATCCACGCCCGCGAACCAGTTACGCAGCCAATTATCCCCGCGATAATCGACGACGTCGAGAAAGGGCGGCGAGGTGACGACCAGATCGACCGATGCGTCCCTCAGATGGGCAAGCTTTGCAGCGTCCGCCACAGCCAGCGCAGCCGCCGGCCCCGGCGGGGGACCGCCATCGGCGAGGAGCGACCGGGATTTTCGTAAAATGAGCTTTCCAATGTCGCGCTGAGGCGGCGTCTGCGCGCGGCGCGCGTTGATCTTGAGCTGCGCCTTAACGCTGACAGCCTGGTTCGGCGGCATCGTATAAACGGAAAAAAAGCCCGGCGAATGGCCGGTAAGCCGGTTGAGCGCCACCATTCTGATCCAGTCGTCGACCGGATCGGGCTCCCTCTCCGGCGGCAGGCTCTCGATCAGCCAGGCGCGCAGCGCGCAAATCTGGCGCAATGTCTCCGGGTGGTAGAAGGCAAGAAGATCCTCGCGCTCAATCTCGCCTTTCGCGAACGGCGCTTGGGAGAGCCGCGCCTCGATCGCCTCTATCGCCGGCGGGCGAAGCCGCGGCCTTGCCAGCATCAGCGACAAAGGATTGGCGTCCGAGCCGACGGCGCGGCGCCCGAGCAGCGCGGCTTGAAGCGGCGTCGTTCCCCGGCCCATGAAGGGGTCGAAGACCGTCTCTCCGGCTTTGGTCAGCCGCTCGATGAAGAAAGCCGGGAGCTGAGGCTTGAAGCAGGCGCGGTAGCTGATTTCGTGGAGCGCGTGCGCGGAACGTTGCGCGGCGGTCCAATATTCGTTTACGTAATAGATAAGGCCATCTTCCTCGACGACCTCGGTCGGCGCCCCAAAGGCGTCGAAGGCGCGCAGCGCGGCGAGAAAACCGTCCTCCGGCGCCGACCTTACGGACTTAGGGGACGCGGTCGGCAAGCTTAGGCAATCCATTGATTTGAAGGCCATTCTCTTCGCGCGCCAGCGCCAGCTCATACTGTAACTGAAGCTGCAGCCATTCCTCCGGCTCGGCCCCGAACCAATGCGCGAGGCGCAGAGCGGTATCCGCCGTGACGCCGCGCTGGCCATTGAGGATGGCGGTCACGCGATTGACGGGCACGCCGATGTCTCTGGCGAGATCCGAGGCCGTCACGCCGAGATCGAAGAGCCGATCAGCGAGGATGCGGCCCGGATGGGTCCGGCCCTCCCGATCTTCCGGTTCGAATCGGAATTTCCGCTGCCTTGTGGCGCGGCGAGGCGGCATGCGCGCCGCCGCGACATTCCGCGGGCCGATTGGCGCCGAATTGACGCGGGGGCTCGGACGCACAGCTTCGACAACCGTTTCGGCCGGCGCCGTCGGCGTCGGAGCGGCGTCTTCCCTGCCCCTCGAGAAGCCGCCTGTCAAAAGAAGGCGGGTGAGCGCCTCGTAGTAAGTGCCCGTCACAGGCTCCACCGTTCCTCCTTATGAAGGCCGTAAGACGCTATGGGCCGACGCTCGCCGCCTCGCCTTCGGCCCATTGCGCTCGCGTCTCGGCGATGAAATCGACGAGACGGCCTTGGGAAATCGCCGCGCGCAGCCCAGCCATCAACTCTTGATAATAAGCCACGTTTGCCTGGGTCAGCAGCATCATTCCCAAGATTTCCCCAGCCTTTACGAGATGGTGGAGGTAGGCGCGGGAGTAATCGCGCGCGGCGGGGCAAGTCGACTCGGGATCGAGCGGCCGCAGGTCTTCCGCATGACGCGAGTTTTTGATGTTGATTTTTCCGAAGCGCGTATAAGCGAGGCCGTGGCGCCCGGCGCGGGTCGGCATGACGCAATCGAACATGTCGACGCCCCGCGCCACCGCCTGCACGATGTCGTCCGGCGTGCCGACGCCCATCAGATAGCGCGGCTTGTTTTCCGGCAGATGCGGGACGGTCGTCTCCAGCATGTCGAGCATGACCTCCTGCGGCTCGCCGACCGCGAGACCGCCGACCGCGAGGCCGTGAAAATCCATGTCCGCCAGCGCGCGAGCGCTTTCGACCCGCAGCGCCTTATTTGCGCCGCCTTGCACGATGCCGAAAACCGCCCGGCCCGGCTGCTCGCGAAAGGCCTTGCGCGAGCGTTCGGCCCAGCGCAGCGAAAGGCGCATCGCCCGCTCGGCCTCTTCGTCCGAGCATGGCAGGCGCACGCATTCGTCGAATTGCATTTGAATGTCAGAGCCCAGCAAGTGCTGGATCTCCATGGAGCGCTCGGGCGAGAGATGGTGCCGCGAACCGTCGATATGCGATTGAAAGGTGACGCCGCTTTCATCGAGCTTGCGCAGCTTGGCCAGCGACATGACCTGAAAGCCGCCCGAGTCCGTGAGGATGGGATAAGGCCAGCGCATGAATTCGTGCAGGCCGCCGAGCCTGGCGACGCGCTCGGCGCCGGGGCGCAGCATGAGATGATAGACATTGCCAAGCAGAATATCCGCGCCCGCAGCACGCACGTCCTGCGGGAACATGGCTTTCACCGTCGCCGCCGTGCCGACGGGCATGAAGGCGGGCGTACGAATAGTTCCGCGCGGCGTAAAAATCTCGCCCTTGCGCGCCACGCCGTCGGCTGCCTGCACGACGAAGGAGAATTCACCGCTCATTTCCGCTCCTTGGCGCCGAGTTCTGCGAGTTTGACGATTTTATACTGTCCGTAATCCATATCATTGAACCAGACCACGAAGATCGCCCCGATTCCAACTTCCGTCGAACGTAAATCAGTGCACCATGGATCGGCGCGCTCGCCGAAATCGATGCGCCCGTCGCGGCGCAGGATAAAGGGACGCGGATGCGCGCCGTCGAGGTCGAAAGCTCCGAAGACGTCCCATGTGGACGTGACGCGTAAATCCGAGACTCTCAGATCGACGGTCATGAGCGCCTCGGTCGGATCGTCCCGCCATTGGGCGATCAGGCGTATGTCGCGCGTCTCGCTCATTGGTCGGCGCGATAGAGCAGGCTGGCGTCGCCATAGGAATAGAAGCGATAGCCGCACGCGATGGCGTGGGCGTAAGCAGTCTTCATGCGCTCCAATCCGCAAAAGGCGCTGACCAGCATGAACAGCGTCGAACGGGGCAGATGGAAATTGGTCAGCAGCATGTCCGTCGCGCGGAATTTAGAGCCGGGCGTGAGGAAAATGCTCGTACGCGCCGCGTAAGGCAGAATCATCCCCTCCTCGTTCGCGGCGCTTTCCAGCGTGCGCAGCGCCGTGGTGCCGACGGCGATGATGCGCCCGCCCTCCGCCCGCGCGGCGTTCAACGCGTCCGCGGTCGCCGCGTCGATTCGCGCGAATTCCTCGTGCATCTTATGGGAGTCGGTGTCCTCCACCTTCACAGGCAGAAAAGTGCCGGCGCCCACATGAAGGGTCACGCGATGAATCGTCACGCCCATCGCCTCTATCGCGGTGAGAAGGCCCGGCGTGAAATGCAAGCCCGCCGTGGGGGCGGCGACGGCGCCGGCCTCGCGGGCGAAGACCGTCTGATAATCCGCTTCGTCCTTTGCGTCCGCCGGGCGCTTGCCCGCGATGTAGGGGGGGAGAGGCATCTCTCCCGCCGCCTCGATCGCCTCGTCGAGAGCCGCGCCCGAAAGGTCAAAACGCAGGGTAATCTCGCCTTCCTCTCCCTTGCCGTCGACGTGGGCGTCCAGCGTTCCGAGCAGGCAGGCGCTGCCGCTTTCCCGTCCAAAACGAACGACATCCCCCACCGCCAGCTTCTTCGCCGGGCGCATGAGCGCGCGCCAGCGCGCCGCGTCGAGCCGCTCGATGAGCGTCGCTTCAACGCCGGCGCTCAATTCCCCGCGAATGCGCTTGCCCGAAAGGCGCGCGTGGATGACCCTCGTGTCGTTGACGACCATGGCGTCGCCGGGGCGGAGATAGGACGGCAAGTCGCGCACGATCCGGTCCCCGAACGGTCCGAAAGGCGGAGCAACGAGCATGCGGGCGCAATCGCGCGGCTCGGCGGGGCGCAGCGCGATGCAGTCTTGCGGGAGTTCGAAGTCGAAGAGATCGACGCGCATGTCGGGGTGACGGCCCCTTTCCAGCTCACGGGAACCCACACCCCACCCGGTTCGCTTTGCGAACCACCCTCCCCGCAAGGGGGAGGGATGGGACCGCGTCTTCCAGGTCGATCACGACCACGGGCATGGCGTCACGGCGCAAGCGGGGCGGGTGGCGGACGTCAACCGCCCAGCGTCGCCTTGACGATCTTGTCGGGATCCTTCACAGGCTCGCCGCGCTTGATCTTGTCGACGTTCTCCATGCCGGAGATCACCTCGCCCCAGACCGTATATTGGCGATCAAGAAAGCGGGCGTCGGTAAAGCAGATGAAGAACTGCGAATTGGCCGTGTCGGGGTGCGAGGCGCGGGCCATGGAGCAGGTCCCGCGCACATGGGGCGCGTCGTTGAATTCGGCCTCGAGATTCGGATATTGCGAGCCGCCCGTGCCAGTGCCGCGCGGGCAGCCGGTCTGCGCCATGAAGCCCTCGATCACGCGATGGAAGGCGATCCCGTCATAGAAGCCCTCGGATACGAGCTTCTTGATGCGCTCAACGTGCTTGGGCGCGAGATCGGGACGGAGCTTGATGACGACCGGGCCCTTGGTGGTCTCCAGCGTCATGGTGTCGGCGGCTTCAGTCATTCTCATTTTCCTTAGAGAAAGGCTCCCTCGCCCTGAGGAGCGGCGGAGCCGCTCTCGAAGGGCGAGGGAGCCGTTGCATAACGCCTTCATGCTTCCGAGACGCCGCCTCTGCGGCGGCGCTCAGCATGAGGGCTCGGCTCAGCTCTCGTCGCCAGCGGCGCGCATCTTGACGATCTTGTCCGGGCCCTCGACCATCCCATTGTTGGACTTGTCGCCTTTCTTGATCTTGTCAACGACGTCCATGCCCGAGACCACCTCGCCCCAGATCGTATATTTGCCCTGGAGCTGCGGCGCGTCGGCGAAGCAGATGAAGAACTGCGAATTGGCGGAGTCTTTGTCACCCGGCTGGCGCGCCATGGCGACCGTGCCGCGCTTGAAAGGCAGATCGCTGAACTCGGCCTTGAGATCAGGATAGCGTGAGCTGCCCATGCCCGTGCCCTCGGGGTCGCCGGCTTGCGCCATGAAGCCGTCGATCACGCGGTGGAAGACAATGTTGTCGTAAAAGTGCTCCTTGGCGAGGCGCTTGATGCGCTCGACATGCTTGGGCGCGAGATCGGGGCGCAGCTTGATGGTGACGCGCCCGTCCTTGGTGTCGAGATACAGGAGTTCGTCCTCCGCGCGGACGACGGAAGCGGCGCCGAGCACGGCCGAGAAAGCGAGCGAGGCGAGCAGCAGGCGGCGAGTGAGTTTCATGAAAAAGCCTCCCTTTAGGCCTTGGTTTTTCTTTTAGGCCTTCGTTTTTTCGCGCCTTGCGACGGCGCGTTTCAGGGCCTCGACGGAAGCGGCCGGCGCGAAGGCCGAGACGTCGCCGCCGAGCGCCGCGATCTGGCGCACGAGGGTGCCGCTGATGTGGCGGAGCCCTGGCGAGGCCGGCAGGAAAACCGTGCGAATGTCGGGCGCGAGCGTCCCGTTCATCCCCGCCATCTGCATCTCATAGTCGAAATCGGAGCCGTCGCGCAATCCGCGCAGGATCGCGCAGGCGCCCTGCTCTCTCGCGGCGTCAACGACAAGCCCGTCGAAGCTTGCGACCACAACCTTGTCGCCAAATCCCTCGGCGGCGGCGGTGGCGCCGATCGTCTCGGCGCGCTCATCGAACGTCAGCCAGGGCGCCTTGCCCGGATGCACGCCGATGGCGACCACGACCCTATCGAAAAGCGCGACGCCCTGACGGATGACGTCGAGATGGCCGTTCGTCAGCGGGTCGAAGGTGCCGGAGTAAAGCGCGCCGCCGTTCATGAGGTCGCCTCGTGCACAATCTCGCCCGCCACGACCGTCGTCTTCACGACGCCTTGCAACAGCGCGCCGTCGAAGGGCGTGTTGCGGCAGCGCGAATGGAGCTTCTCTGGATCGACGACGAAGGGCTCGTCGGGATCGAAACGGATCAGATCGGCCGGCGCGCCTTTTTGGAGGCGTCCCTGCTCGAGTCCGAGAATTTCCGCCGGGCGCGACGACAGGGCGGTGAGCAGTTTCGGCAAGGAAATATCGCCGGAATGGACGAGCCGCATGCCGGCGGCGAGCATGGTCTCGGTTCCGATCGCGCCGAATTCGGCTTCCGCGAACGGCAGGCGCTTCGTTTCGACGTCCTGCGGATCGTGGTCGGAGACGATCACGTCGATCAGCCCCTCGGCCAGCGCGGCGACAAGCGCCTTGCGCTCCTCTTCGTGGCGCAGCGGCGGCCGCAGCTTCAGAAAGGTGCGATAATCGCCGATGTCGTTTTCGTTGAGCGTAAGATGATTGATCGTCACGCCGCAGGTCACGGGAAGGCCGGCTTCCTTGGCGGCGCGCATCGCGTCGAGCGAGAGCGTCGTCGTGAGGATCGCCGCATGATAGCGCGCGCCGGTGAGCGCCACCAGGCGCAGGTCGCGATCGAGCATGATCGTCTCCGCCTCTCGCGGCGCGCCGGCGAGACCCAGGCGCAGCGCGAAATCGCCCTCGTTCATCACGCCGCCGGCAAGGTCCGGGTCCTGGGTGAAGTGCACGACCAGCGCGCCGAAGTCGCGGGCGTAGCTCATGGCCCGGCGCATGACCAGGGCGTTCCCGACCGACCGCGCGCCATCAAAAAAGGCGACGGCGCCCGCCTGTTGAAGAAGGCCGAGCTCGGCAATCTCCTTGCCCTCGCGCCCCTTGGTGAGCGCCGCCATGGGCAGCACCCGAACGCGCCCGGTGTCGCGGGCGCGGCGCAAGACAAAATCCACGACCGCGGGGTCGTCCACGGCTGGGAGGGTCGAGGTGGTGGCGACGAGCGTGGTGACGCCGCCGGCGGCCGCCGCCATCGTGGCGCTGGCGATGGTCTCGCGATGCTCGGCCCCCGGCTCGCCGACGAAAGCCTGCATGTCGATGAGGCCAGGCGCGAGAACGTCGCCGCCGCAGTCGATGACGCGGGCGCCCTCGGGGGCGGCGCCGGGCGTGAGTCCCGTCCCGAGATCAGCGATGCGCCCATCGGCAACGAGCAACCCACCTCGCGTCTCGCTCCCCCTGGCGGGGTCGATCAAGCGGGCGTTGACGAAAAGAAGCGGCGCTGAGGGGCCGGGCGACGGCTGATGAGGCGACATGGCGCCTGATTAGGACATTTTACCGAGGTTGGGAATGTCGGGAAGACGGGCGTCCGAAACGGCATTAAAGCCACGGGCGCCAATCGCCTGTCTTAGCCCGCAACCAATAATTGTGATGAAGCCAGCCAGTATAAATCAGATAGGACCAAATAAAGTGCCCATCGGTTGGCAGTTCTGTGGTCCTTTTGCTTGGAGCTCGGCTCCAGCAATCTGGAACGGTCAACGAGACGGCTTCCCCCTGTTGCCTTGTTGGCGAGCGACGGTCCGGCTCCTTGAGGCCAGAAAGGGGTCGGCCGTCGCTCTCAGCGCAGGGGGTGCTAAGTCAAACTCATCGGGAGGAAAAAATGGCTGTTAACGTCCATAGCGGCTCAATCGGGAAGGCTCTGCTCTACATCGCTGGCTTCGTCGGCTTCATCGTCGTCGCGCTGACCTGGGTTCCGGCTTGGATTTCTCCCGACAGCGCCAATATCACTGGCAACACGGGCTCGACCGCGCGCATGATTCAGTAAGCGCGCAAAAAGGGCGTTCCGGGAGCCGATCCGCCCGGAACGCCCCGATTTAGGATTTCTACGACCCTGCCGTTCCTGTCAGCGCCGACCGCGCCTCATAGAGCGGATATTCCGCCTCGACGACATAGGGTCCGCCCCCCACAGAATCCCGCGAAGAGTAGAGCACGAAGCGCTCCGCGGTGAATCGCAGCGGCGGGAAATAACCCCTCGCGCCGAGATAAGCGGCGACCGACGCCGCATTCGACCCGCGCAGCCGCGCCAGCGTCACATGCGGTGAGAATTTCCGCGCCTCCGGCGATGCGCCGAGGCGGCGCATCAACCTCTCCTGCTCCGCCTGCATCTCTATCAGCGCCGAGTCCGGCCGCACGCGCGCGACGATGGCGCGCGGCTTGTCGCCACCGAAGGACGCAAGCTGATCAATCGTCACCTCGACCTCTCGCCGGCGGATGAAGGAGAGCGCATTCGCCGCGTCGCGAGCGAAACGGTCGTCGACGTCGCCGAGGAAGCGCAATGTGATGTGGTAATTTTCCACGTCGATCCAGCGTGCGCCGGAGACGCCCCCGCGCAGCCGCGCGAGGTTTTCAGCGATATGGGGAGGAACTTCCAGGGCCGTGAAAAGTCTAGGCATTTGTTCCTCCTCGATTCGACGTTGCGACAGTCCGCGCTACTGCGAGCGCGATTCCTTCTTCGCGTCCGAAGGCGCGAGAGTCTTTTCGACATAGGGGGCGATTTTCGTCACGATCTTGACCACGCCCGCAGCGTTTGGATGCAAGCCGTCGGGAAGCAGAAGCTTGGGCTCGCCCCAGACGCCCTCCATGAAAAAGGGAACCATCGTCACTCCATATTTGGCGGCGAGGTCGGGGTAGATCGAATCAAAATCCTGACGGTAAGCTTGCCCCCAATTTTTGATGGAGACCATTGCCGCCAGGATGACAGTCACGCCTTTCGACTGGAAACTTTCGATCATCTTCGAGAGATTGGCGCGAGGCTCCTCCGGCGGCAGTCCGCGAAGCATGTCATTGGCGCCGAGCTCGATGATTGCGATGTCCATGCGATCGCCCGAAAGCGCATAGTCGAGTCGCGCGAGCCCCATGGCGGTGGTGTCGCCGGAAACGCCGCCATTGATAACTTTCGCGTCGAAACCGTCGGCCGCCAGCCGCTTCTCGAGCTGCGCAGGCAGCGTATCCTCCGCCGCGAGCCCCGGCCCTGCCGTGAGACTGTCCCCGAACGCGAGAATGCGCTTTTGCGCAGCCTCGGCGCTCCCCGGGAGCAGGGTCAGCGAAATCCCCAAGCAAATCCCCAAAACTTGGCCGAAACGCCCGAACAGGCGATATAGAGGCGAAGTTTCAAGCGTCTGATGCGGCGCGTCGTCCAAGGATCATCCCTCCGTGCAACCAGTCATCGAACTCGCGGACGTCCATCTCACGCTGGGCGAAGGCGCCGCGCGGGTCCACGTTCTCAAGGGCGTCACTTTGAATATAGCCCATGGCGAGACGGTTAGTCTCCTGGGGCCGTCCGGCTCGGGGAAATCGACTCTGCTCATGACCCTCGCTGGATTGGAGCGGCCGGATTCTGGAGCCGTCAGAATAGACGGGCGCAATCTTGGCGCGCTCTCCGAAGACGCTCTGGCGCGCTTCCGTGGCGAAAAGATAGGCATCGTGTTTCAATCTTTCCAGTTGATTCCGACCATGACGGCGTTGGAGAACGTCGCCGTGCCGTTGGAGCTCGCCGGAAAGCCGGACGCTTTTGCGATCGCTGAAAGGGAGCTTGCGGCGGTAGGCCTTGGCGAGCGCCTTTCCCATTATCCCGCCCAGCTCTCGGGCGGCGAGCAGCAGCGCGTGGCGCTCGCGCGCGCGCTCGCCCCCGATCCGCTGATCCTGGCGGCGGACGAACCGACCGGAAATCTGGACTCCGAGACCGGCGCCTCGGTCATCGACCTCATCTTCGCCCAGCAGAAGCGGCGCGGCGCGACGCTCGTGCTCGTCACCCACGACCCTGGCCTCGCCACGCGCTGCGGGCGGCGGGTGCGGCTGCGCTCGGGACGGATCGAGGCGGACGAAAGCTGATGGCCGTCGCGCGCTTTCGCTCCCTCCCCTTCGGCCTGCGCTTCGCTTTGCGCGATCTCCTTGGCGATCCGCGCGGCTTTTCGATCTTCGTCGCCTGCATCGTCATCGGCGTCGCGGCGATCTCCGGCGTCTCGGGCCTCTCGCGCGCGCTCTCGCAGGGGCTCGCCCGCGAGGGCCGCGTGATTCTCGGCGGCGACGCGTCCTTCAGCCTCGTCGCGCGGGAGTTTACGCCCGAGCAGCGCGCCTTTTTCGAGTCGCATGGGCGTCTCTCGGAGATTTCGCTCATGCGCGCAATGGCGCGGCGCGACGACGGCGAGGCTGCGCTGGTGGAAGTCAAAGCCGTCGATCCGGCGACCTATCCCGCCTTCGGCGCCGTTTCGCTCGATCCGCCCATCCCGCTCTCGGAAACGCTCGCCGAGAAGGACGGCGTCGCCGGCATTGCCGTCGATCCGATCCTCCTTGCGCGGCTCGACGCGAAGCTCGGCGACACGCTCATGATTGGCAACGCCCGCGTGCAACTGCGCGCCAAGCTCATGAGCGAGCCCGACAAGCTCGCTGGCGGCGTGGGCTTCGGTCCGCGCGTGATGATGACGCGCGCGGCTCTGCGCGCGGCCGGGCTCGTGACGCCGGGCTCGGTCGTGCGGCATGCAGCGAGAGTGGCGCTCGACGGAAACGCCGGCGACGAAGGGCTGCGGGAATTCGTCAAATCGACGCAGGCCGCCTTCCCGCAGGCGGGCTGGGACGCGCGCACGCGCGATGACGTCTCTCCGCAGTTCACGCGCAATCTCGACCGCTTCACGCAGCTCCTCACCCTCGTCGCGCTCACCGCTCTGGTCGCGGGCGGCGCCGGCGTCGCCAACGCCGTTCACGGTTTCGTGGAGCGCAAGCGCATGCAATTCGCCGTGCTGAAGGCGATGGGCGCGACGGGCTCGCATGTTTTCGCCATTGCGCTTGCGCAGGTCCTGGCGGCGGCGGCTTTCGCCATCTTGTTGGGCCTGGCCGTGGGCGCCGCCATTCCTGTCGCGGCGGCCGAGACCTTGAAGCAGCTTGCGGAGCTTCCCGTCTCCGCCTCTCTGGATTTGCGCGGCGCCCTTTTCGGCGCGCTCTACGGGCTGCTGGTGACGCTGATTTTTGCGCTCGTTCCCCTCGGGCGGGCTCATGAAGTTCCGGTCGCAGCGCTTTTGCGCGACGATGACCGCGGAATGAAACTCGGCCGCTACCGCGCAGGCGCCTGGGCGGCGGCCTCGGCGCTCGCCGCGCTGGTCGTCGCCTCCTCGTCTGATCTCAAGCTCGGCGTGGCCTACGTCGGCGCTTCCGTGCTTGCTTTCGCGGCGCTGCGCGCGGCCGCCTGGCTCACCATGCGCGCGGCCCGCGCGCCCCGCCCGCGCGATGCAAGACTGCGATTCGCCCTCGCCAACATATGGCGACCCAAGAGCTTAACGCCCGCGCTCGTCGTCTCCATCGGGATCACCCAGACGCTGCTGATCGCCCTGGTCCTTGTCGAAAGCTCGATCCACAATGAGCTCGCGCGCGCCGACGCGGGCGAAATTCCCAACTTCTACTTCGTCGACGCGCCGAAGGCGCAGGCGCCCGCTTTCGGCGCCTTTCTTGCCGAACAGGCGCCAGGGGCGAAGATCGAGCATGTGCCGATGATGCGCGGCCGCATCGTCGAGGTGAAGGGCGTCCCCGTCGAAAAGATCGCCGCCGCCGACGACGCCAAATGGGCGCTCGAGGGCGATCGCGGCGTGACCTTCTCGGTTGGCGTGCCGTCGAACTCGGAGCTTGTCGCGGGCGAGTGGTGGCCGGAGAACTACGACGGTCCGCCGCTCGTCTCGCTGGAGCAGCGCATCGCCGAGGGGCTCGGGCTTTCGCTCGGCGACGAGATCAAGGTGAATGTGCTCGGCCGCGAGACGGCCGCGAAAGTCGCGAGCCTGCGCAAGGTGAATTGGCGCAGTTACGCAATCAATTTCGTGATGGTGTTCTCGCCCAACACTTTCGTGGCGGCGCCCTATACCGAGCTCTTCACCATCGCCTATGGCGCGCCCACTGTGACAGCGCGCGACGCCATGGATGCAAGACTGGCGCGCGAGGCCGCCAAGCGTTTTCCGATGATCGTGTCGGTGCGGGTGAAGGAGGCTTTGCAGGCGGTCGATAAGATTGCCGGACAATTGGCGCTCGCCGCCCGAGCGGCGGCCGGGCTCGCCATCGTCACCGCAATCCTCGCGCTGGCGAGCGCCGTCGCGAGCGGTCAACGCGCGCGGCTGCATGACGCCGTCGTGCTGAAGACGCTCGGCGCGACGCGCGGCTGGCTCGCCGTCGCCTATGCTCTGGAGTTCGGGCTTGTCGGGCTTGTCGCCTCATCGATCGCCCTCGCCGCGGGGGCCGGCGCGGCCTATGCGATGGTGAAGCTCATCATGAAGATCGACTTCGTCTTCCCGCCGGACGTAGTGGCCGCAACGACGCTGGCGGCGCTTACCGTCACGATCGGCCTCGGCCTCGCGGGGACGTGGCGCGTGCTGTCGCGGCGCCCGGGGCCGGAGCTGCGGGAGTTGTGATCCTCAGGCGTCTAGAAGGCGGAATTTGAATTCGGGCAACGCCGGGGAGGCCAAAATCTCTTCCGGCCCCTTGCGCGTGACGCTGGTCCAACCCGTCTCGCTCGGGTCGAGATGGATAAAGGCGACGCGCTCGTTGGCGTCGATCACCCAATATTCGCGAACGCCATGGCGTGCGTAGAGCTTGGCCTTCAAATCGAGGTCGTAGGCGGGGCTCGACGCCGCGACCTCGATGGCGAGCAAGATATCGGGGCCGCGAACCTCCTGCGAGCGCAAGCGCTCCGGGTAGAGAGAGACGTCGGGCTCAACAAACGTGTTCGCGGAAAGGAAAATCGAGGTCTCGATTCCCACGATGAGCGACGGCGGGCAGGCGCGCGAGATCGCCATAACCAGCTTGGATTTGATGCGCTCATGCGCAGAATACTTCGGCCCCATGGGGACAACTTCCCCTTCGATCAGCTCGAAATTCTCTTCTTCCGAAATGATGCCGGCGTCCTGCATGGCGATGATTTCGTCGACCGTAAAGGCGCGACGATAATATCCCTCGGCGGCTTTGGTCGTGGCGGACGGCATGAGCGACGGCTTCCTTGCGCTCACTCTAGCACAGAGCGAGTCGAGCGGCGAGCCAGGCCTCGACGCGGCCCTACTCCCGGTCGAGCGCGAATTTACCCGGCCCCGCCACCGAGAAGAACAGGAAGACGAAGCAATAAAGCGCCGCGAGCTCCCCCTTGTTCAGGATCGGCCAGAACGCCTCCATGGCATGGAAGCCGAAGTAAGCCACCGCCATCTCTCCCGAAAGGACGAAGGCGACGGGCCGCGTGAAGAGGCCGAGGAGCATCAGGAGTCCGCCGACGAGCTCGAGGATTCCGCCAGCGCCCGTTAACGAAAAGAGCGTCAGCTTGTCGAACATGGCGACATGGGGGTAGCCGAAGAGCTTCGCCGTTCCATGCTGCAAGAAAAGCAATGCGGTCACGATGCGAAGCAGCCCCTGCACATGCGGCAGGTAGCGCTCAGGTATAATGCGAAGCGTCATAGAGGCCTCAAATGATGCTGGCCATATCCTCGAAAGCGAATCGGGGCCCACGCGGATAGAGCTTGGCCGGATCGCCGTAGCCGATATTGATGAGGAAATTCGACCTTATTTTTGTGCCGGCGAAAAATTCGGCGTCGACCTTGGCCCTGTCGAAGCCGCTCATGGGGCCGGCGTCGAGGCCGAGCGCCCGCAAGGCGAGAATGAGATAGGCGCCCTGCAGCGAGCCGTTGCGGAAGGCTGTTTCCCCAACAAGAACATCATCGCCGACGAACCAGGATCGCGCGTCGGTCGCGGGATAGAGAAAAGCCAGATGCTCCGCGAAATCCAGGTCATACGCCACTATGGCGGTGGCGGGCGCGGCCATGGTCTTTTCGAGATTGCCAGGCGACATCGCGGGGGCGAGCCGCGCCTTGGCTTCCGGCGAGCGCACGAAAACGATGCGCATGGGCGAGCAATTGGCGCTCGTCGGCCCCCATTTGGCGTAATCGACCGCCATTTCCAGCAGAGAGTCCGGGACCGGCTTGTCTAGCCAGCCGTTATGCGTGCGGGCGGCGGTGAAGAGCTGCGCCATGACGTCAGGCGGCAGCTGTCGGGCGTCTATCATTGCAAATTCCCTTCGACCAGCAAAATCACCGGGCCGGCGCAGCTTCGCCTTCGCGACGCGCGCCCCCGAACCAGGGTCGGGTCGCATTGCCCAACTTAAATATCGCGCCCTTCGACCTCTATCCGCAGCCGGTCCGCATTCTTTCGAATCCCCTCGTCGCGTGGGGAGATCTCGAGCGCCTTGCGATAGGCGTCGAGGGCGCCTTTCTTGTCCCCGGCCTTTTCGGCGAGCGCTCCGAAGGCCTCCAGCGCGTCGAAGCGTCTCGGCTCCAGCCGCGCGGCGGTCTCCAGATCGGCCAAGGCGCCCCCCACGTCTCCCTGCGAGGCCATCACGCGCGCGCGGCGCACGAAACCCTCCGGCCAGCGCGGAGACAAGGCCACAACATAATCGAGCAGGGCCTTCGCCAGCGCCGGCGCGCCCCCGGCTTCGGCGGCGAGGGCGCGGGCGGCGAGCAGGTCGATGGTGTCAGAGTCCGATCGCGACCAGCGGACAAGAATAGCGGCGGAAACCGACTGCGCCTCGCGCGCGTCCTCAGCGCCAGCAAGGCGTGCGAACAGGCGACTCATTTCTTGTGCTCGGCGCTGCTGAGGAGAGAGCGGCGGCTCCGGCGGGGGCTTGGCGGCTTTGGGGCCCATGCGCTTGGGCGCAAGGCCCTCACCGGGCTCGCCCGGATCAATCGGGCCAAGCCCACGCATGCCTGGTGGCAGGGGGATTTTACCCACGCCGGGGATGAACAGAAAATTCCCCCCGTCTTCATCGACGCCCAGGCTCGGAGGCGTATCGGCCTCCGCGCGCGCGGCGGTCGCCGCGAATAGTCCGATTAGAATTACGAGCGCGCCCAGGCTTTTCATGGGCCCAACATAAGGCAGCTCGCCCCGTCGCGCCAGTATCCAGCCGGCGGCATTCACCTTCCATTAACCTAACTATATGGGAAATTCGGTCAAATTTTCCGCCAATTCATATTCGGTTCAGGCGAGGCGCCCCATTTTTTTCTCGAAGTTGACGTTAACCGACATCACTTCGAGCAAACGCCTACCCGCGCAATTGCCATGCGCGCCCATTGGAGTTGGAATGATGATCGAGACCGTTCGCCGTCTGTTGCAAGAAAACGGCCGCCTGCACGCCCCCATCGAAACTCTCTCCGACAATGCCGATCTCTATCAAGCGGGCCTGACCCCCTTCGCCGCGATCCGCACCATGCTGGCGATTGAAGAAGCCTTCGACATCGAGTTCCCGGTCAACATGCTGCGCCGCCAGAGCTTTTCGTCAATAAGCGCCATCGTCGCCTGCCTCGACGAGCTTCATGCCGACACGGCCCGTCAGGCTGCGTGATTCGAGCGAGTAATCGCTTTTCTCAAAGCCCGAAAGCGCGCGGCGGGTTCCGGCCGTTCCAAGCTTTCGGGCTTGCGTTTTTTAAGGCGTCTAGAGTCTGACTTCCTCGAAGGGACTTTTCCGCCGCGTTACCCCGCCCCGTAAAGGTCGCTGAGCTCGAACGATAAGCCCGGCGGGTCGAGGATCACCCTGCCCTCCCTGAGAATATGGCTCACGACTTCACCGTCTTCGCGGCGCTCGTGATGCACCACGAGCGGGTCGTCTGGGTCGA
>DATBRF010000028.1:0-8033 GCA_036560425.1 Methylocystis sp.
AGGCGGCGGTCTCAGTCGCGGCGATAAGCGGAGGCGGACCGCAAACATAAATATCCGGCAATTCTGCTACTCCCGTAAGCGCCTGCGTGAGCGCCTGGGCGGGAGTGCCGACGAAATTCTCCCACTGCGTCTCGGGCTTCCACACGCAAGTCGTGACGATTAGCTGGGGCAAGGCATTTTTGAGATCTTCGATGACATCCAAAGCGAAAAGCTCATCGACCCGATTGACGCCGAAGAACAGGCGGCAGCCGCGTCTATCGCCAAACTCCGCCATTTGGCGAAGCATGGAAAGCGCCGGAGCAAGACCGGTGCCGCCCGCCACAAACCAGCGTTCCGCTGTGCTCGCTTCATCAGCGGTAAACTGACCTTGCGGTCCGCGGACAAGCAGAGCATCGCCGAGCGCGGCCCTGTCCTTCAAATAGCTTGAAAACGCGCCGTTCGGCTGAAAGCGAATATAAAACTCAAGCGTCCCGTCCCAGTTGGGCGTGCTGGCGAGAGAATAGGAACGCTTCACAGAACCGTCGGGTAACGAAAGGTCGACAAACTGTCCGGCGGCAAACTGGGCGGCGCGGCCGAAAATCGCATCATCCTCGTATTGCAGAACAAGATGCGCTGCGCCCGATCCGGCGGGCGTGATCCCGGAGATGGTCGCGCGTCTCTCTGGTATCGGAGCAAACCCTACCGCCGCCTGGTCAAAAGGCGCGCGCAAGGCGAGGTCGCTTCGCGCGTGGGCGCGGCAGAGGAGAATATCGCCGGAATCCCGCTCCACGTCGCTCAGCGCCGAACTGCTATAAGGCAGGAGCTCGACGTCGCCGTGTTCTCGGCCGACGCGGCAGGCGCCGCAACCGCCCTCCCGACAAGAGGACGGGAGGTAAATGCTGGAGCGTTCCGCGGCGTCTAGCAAGGTTTCCGAAGGCTCGGCGTCGAAGGCGATCGCCGCGCCGTCGCGGGTGATCAGTCTGACTTTTAACATGCATGTTTCCATCGCGAGACGGACGCCCGATCGCGGGCGTCCGTGATGAGGAGCATCAAGCGGCGCGGCTCAGGGACGCTTCGATATCGGCCCTGGCCTCGCCGATCGGCTGAATCCCGAATTTCTCCACCAGAACATCGACAAGCGCCGGGGTGAGGAATGCCGGCAGGGTCGGCCCCAAGCGCACATTGCGCACGCCAAGCGCCAGCAGAGTCAGCAACACGGCGGCCGCTTTCTGCTCGAACCAGGAGACGATCAAGGACAGCGGCAGTTCGTTGACGCCGACGCCAAAGGCCTCCGCCAATTTCGTGGCGACGACGAGCGCCGAATAAGCGTCGTTGCATTGGCCCATGTCGAGTAGGCGCGGCAGCCCGCCGATGGTTCCAAAGTCATGCTTATTGAAGCGGTATTTGCCGCAGCCAATCGTCAGGATCACCGTGTCTTTCGGAGCCTCGTCCGCGAAGTCGCTGTAGTAGTTGCGGCCGGGAGCCGCGCCGTCACAGCCGCCGATAAGGAAGAAGTGACGGATGGCGCCGGCCTTCACCGCGTCGATCACCTTGTCTGCGACGCCGAGCACGGTATCGCGGCCGAATCCGATCGTAATCGTTTTCTCGGGCGCGTCCTCCGCAAAGCCAGGCAGGGCCTGGGCCGCCTGAACGACGATCGAAAAATCTTCATTGGCGATGTGGCGGACGCCTGCCCAGCCCACCGGCCCCGCTGTGAAGATGCGCCCGCGATAACGGGGCTGCGGCTCGATCAAGCAATTGGAGGTCATGATGATCGGGCCCGGGAATTCGGCGAATTCCTTCTGCTGATCCTGCCAGGCGCCGCCATAATTGCCGACGAGATGCGGATAGGCCTTTAGCTCCGGATAGGAGTGAGCCGGCAGCAGTTCGCCATGGGTGTAGACATTGATCCCCTTGTCCTTCGTCGCCTCGAGGATCGCGTGCAAGTCCTTCAAATCGTGTCCCGAGACGAGGATCGCCTTTCCCTTGATTGGCGTCACGCGGACGCTCGTGGGCGCGGGCGCGCCGAAAGTCCCCGTGTTGGCGGCGTCAAGCGCCTCCATAGCTATGAAATTGGCGCGGCCGATCGCCAGAGCTTCGTCGAGGAGCGCCGAAACGTCGCTCTCCCCGCGGGCTAGAACGTCGAGCGCGTGTTCGATCGCTACATAGATGGCGTCGCGCTCCTGCCCGAGGACACGCGCATGGTAGGCATAGGCGCAGATGCCCTTGAGACCATAAAGGATAAGCGAGCGCAGGCCGACGGCGTCTTCGCCGAGGTTCTCCGCTCCCTTCCTGACGGCCGCCTCTGGAGCCTGGGCGAGAAGGCCGCTCATGTCCTTGGCCGGCGTGAAAGCGGCGGCCTCAGAGAGCGTTTCCGGATATTTGCAGTCGGCGTGTGACGCCTTTTCGTAGAGGGCCCTCGCTCGATCGCGGATTTGCGAAGCCTGCTGAATCAGTTCGACGAATTTCATGGAATTGAAATTGACGTTCGTCAACGTAGTGAAAAAGGCGAAGATGATGAAGCGATCAGCCTCGACGTCCGTCACGCCCAATCGACGCGCTCGATGTAGGATTTGGCCGATCCCCTCGCAGGCATAAAGCAAGATGTCCTGCAAATCCGCGGTCGCAGCATCCTTCCCGCACATGCCCTTGGCGCCGGCGCAGCCAGCGCCCTCATCCGATCGGTACGTCTGCTCGCATTGATAACAGAACATGCGCCTCTCCTCCCTCCCAACGACACCGTCTTTGGCGTCTATTTCGGTATCTAGAATGCGTATTTTAGGAGCAAGAAGTCAAGCTGCCCCGGAGTCGCAGGGGGAGCCTTTTCGGGGTGGCTGATCGAGGACTGGAAGAGACGAGTTTTGTTAGGCAATCAGGCAAGTCGAATCGGTCGAGCTCCTTCAAAAAACCCTGCTCGGCGCGCGCCAGCATTCCTTTGATCCAACACCGCGGCAAAAGCGCGCAGTTCCTGCCTTGCGTGCTAGAATATTTGGCCCGCGGCTGATCGTCGGGCGTGCGGATGACATCGCCAAGGCTAATGTCCCGTGAGTCCCGGACCAATCGAACGCCGCCCTGCGCGCCAGATGCCCTCGGCATATCTGGGGGCGCCCGGCACTATCCCGGAATCTGCATAAAGCCGGGCGCTCACCCCCCAGACCATTCATAGTAACGGGTTTTTCCGCTTCAGAAGAATGTACTGGCGCTCCCCGAAGCTCCTTGAATAGCGGCGCCGGCAATCAAGCTCATGCCCCTTCCCGCCGATTGAAATAGAAACGATTCGCCCCTAAAAGCCGTATCATAGATACCGCTTTGGGGGATAGGAATGCCTACGCTGCACGAACGCCCAGGTGACGAGAACGCAGCCAAGGCCGACGTCGACATTTCCTACCGCAAGGCGGCAGGACCGCCGCCAAGCCGCCAATTAGAAAGCCTTCCCGACCTGAGTCTCCGCGGTCCGGTGACCGGCCCTGCGCCGCCGTTTAAGCGCGCGCTTTTCTTGAAAAGCGGCTGCCTGGCTCAGATTCGTTTCGATGTATCCACGTCGGCTTCGAAACGCCGTTTCGTGCGCGGGTCATAGATATGTTGATGCCGGAATTGGAGGATGGGAAGTTGTCTCTCCCGCGCCGTGGGCCCCTCGCTTGGGTCGAGGGGCTTGAACCAAGCTGCTTTACCTTTGTGATGGCGACGGGAATTGTCTCAGACGCCTTGGCCTTATCCGGTCAAAAGCTGTTAGCGAGCGGGCTCTTCACGGTGAATATCGCCGCTTATCTGTGCTTGCTCGCCGCCTTCTTTCTCCGGATTTTCTGTTTCTCACGCGCGGTGTGGGCCGATTTGATCGACCGGCGCCGTGCCTTTGGCTTCTTCGCCCTTATTGCCGGCACAAACGTCATCGGCGCGGGCTGCGCTCTGCGTGGCTTTGGCGAAGCGGCTCTTTGGTTCTGGGTCGCCGACTCGGGCCTTTGGCTAATGCTTATTTACTTCAGCTTTTGCGTGCTTGGTCTGCCCGCCAAGGCCGAACCTGCCGGCATTATTCGAGGCGGCTGGCTTCTCGCCATCGTCGCGACTGAGTCAGTTGTAATCCTTGGGGCGCTCGTCACGTCGGCAAACGAGGAATTGAGCGCGCTTGTTTTCCTGCCCCTTCATGCGCTGTGGGGGATCGGCCTGGCGCTGTACGCCATCTTCATCACGCTTTTCTCTTACCGCTTTTTCTTTTTTCCCGTCGATCCAAAACATGTCACCCCTGCGATATGGGTGACCATGGGGGCGGCGGCGATCTGCGTCAATGCCGGCTCGACGCTGCTTCTTTGCGAAAGCCCTGCGCTGCCGCTCCTGCGTTCTCTACGGCCGTTCATCGAGGCTATGACTTTCTTCACTTGGGCATGGGCGACCTGGCTGATCCCGCTCCTGATATTTTTGAGCGTCTGGAAACATGCGATTGATTCGCCATTCCTTTATACGCACGCACTCTGGAGTCTGGTGTTCCCGCTAGGGATGTATTCGGTTGCCACTTTCCGCCTCGGGCTGGTGGCGGCGTTGCCACTGCTTAAAAGTTTGGCTGCAGGTTTCGCGTGGATCGCGCTCGCAGCTTGGGCCGCGACGGCAACCGCTTGGGTTGTGACACGCCTGCGGGGTCTTGCCATAAGTTCCGACAAAGCCGCCTAAAAGGGCTGTCGCATATCATAGCGGAGGTGGCGAAAATCCCTGAGGCAGCCGGCTTTCAGGGATTGTTAGCCATTTCGGGTCCGAAGCAGAGCGCAAGAAATTCGTTCTGACGGCGCACGGCCCCATTCTCCGACAAAACCGAAGCGCTTCTTCGAACGGCTCACGAACCAGGATCAATGATCGTTATTCCTGACAAATCAACATCGCCTGCGCTTGGATGACATATGTGCGGTTCGGCCGGCGCGGCAACAATCCTACTGCCACCACCGCGCGCCCCCACTTGCCGCTAAGGGCCGCGCCGAGACCCTGGAGCGCGCCCCGACATGCAGCAGCACGTCCCGCAACCGGAAGCCGGGGCGTCCTTTCCGCCCGCTCCGTTCGACCGGCGCGATCTCATCCGAGCGAATAGGTTTGCTCGCATCCTTATGGAGATTGGCTCCATAGCCGGGATGCTATTTTCGGTATCTTCTATACCTATTAAGCCATTTGGCGGTTAGGGAGTTTTCCGAGAAAGCCTGGCGCCTGTTAGTCGATGAGATCGAGAACCCGCGCGGCGGCGCTTCTCCAAGGGCCGGCATCCTCTTCAACCGGCGGCGCGGCAAAAGCCGCGTAGTCAGGTTATCCCTCCGAAATCGATGGGCGCCTCGATTTCCTCGACATAGCCGAAGGCGAATGGCTTCCGCGGCACCTTTGCCACGTGATGGCGCGACAGGATTAAATGATCGTCGACCGATGGAAATTGGTGGGTTTCGTATTGACACTTTTATCACAGTATCTGACATTCGTATTTACGAACGATTTGGTTTTCGAGGAGCGATCCGGCATCGACGCAATAACGTCTCGCATGAAGCGAGGTCCCTCCATGACAACTTCGCGATCGCTCCAGACTGTTCGTATCGAGTTCGATGCGTCCAAGGAAGATGACCACGCCCGCGCGTTGTGGTGCGCCGCAGTCGGCGGGCGCCGGTTGCTTTCGAGAGGTCAGCCCGCTCCATGGTCTTCGAGACGAAGAGCGAGGGGGTTGGCGATTTCTTGGCGGCACTCTGTAAATTCCAGCGGGTCATCGACAGCGAGGAAGATCATCTCCAGCTGCAAAATCGGAAATAATCAGGCTGCCAAATGGCCATCCTCGAAGGCGGTGCGGCGTGATGGCGGCTAATCCTCAAATCCAGAGGCGTTGGTGACGACAAGATCCAATATTGAGTGGCTGAGCGCTCTACGCGAAGGGGGTCAAAGCCAGGAGAGAGCCGTTAAGGAGCTCAGGCAAATTTTGCGGCGCGCCATTTCAGCTTTTCTGTCGCGGAAAGGCGTTTCGAATGCGCAGGTAAGAGATTTAGGACGCGAGGATCTGACGGAGGATTGCACACAAGAGTCTGTTCTCCTCATTCAGTCCAAGATGGATCAATTCCGTGGCGACAGCCAGTTCACGACATGGGCCTATTCAATTGCTATCCGCGTAACCCTCAACGAGCTGCGGCGCCGCCGTTGGCAAGCTGCGGCGATCACGGAGGCGCGTCTCGGCGACGCCATGCCGTACTGGCCAATCGACAATCCGGGGCCCGACCGTAGCCTGGAGCAACAGCAAGCGTGGTCGATGCTGAGCGGGCTGATCGAAACCTCGCTGACCCCGCTGCAACGCAAGGCGCTGATTGCGCATGCGTTTCAGGACATGCCGCTGGACCTCGTCGCCGAATGGTTGGGAACCAATCGAAACAGCCTCTATAAGCTGATCCACGACGCCCGCAAGCGGCTAAAGGCGGCCCTCCTGGCGAAAGGCGTCACGCACCGCGAGCTCATCGCAATTTTCGATACGCCTCGGCCCGAGCGCCCCTATCTTGAGGATGGTAAGAATCATCTGTCTCATGGCGTCTAACGGACAGCGACGAGAGCGAGCATGAAACGGAAAGATTTCGGACGCCTGATCGACACGATCTTCGCGGCGGCTGGCGAGGAGATGTCGTGCAGCGATTATTTCGAGCAACTGCCGCGCTATGCCGAGCTGGAAGCCGCGCGCGAGGATGCCGCAACGCGCCTTCCGGAAGTGCGCCATCATATGCACCAATGCCCCGAATGCGAGGAAGTTTACCTCGGTCTTCTCGAGATGATGCGAGCCGAAAAAAAATCCGACGATCCGAAGTAAGGAACCGTCCAGGCGCGCCTCTAAGAAGCTATGAAGCAAGCCGGCCCCGGTCGCCAACCGACGCCACGAATCGCCGAAAACCTTCCGAGAGGGCCGCATCGGCTCGGCGTCGTCAAAAATGGGCGTAAGGGAAGTCGCGGCCGCTGGGCAATTCTATTCGCAACGACGTGTTTAATCGCTGAGGCCCGAGCGCATGGCGCTACTCGAACGGAGCCCCCGCGTTTCTGCATCGGAGGACCCCCGTGCCAAAACCAACTCAAGCTGACGCCGAAGCAGCAGTTAAAACGCTTATCGAATGGGCGGGCGACGATCCCAACCGCGAGGGGCTGGCTGACACGCCGGCGCGCGTCGCACGTTCCTATCGCGAATTGTTCGCCGGCTATGCGATCGATCCTCGCGAATATCTCCAGCTTACCTTTTCCGAGGTAGCTGGATACGACGAGCTCGTAGTGCTGAAGGACATCCGGATCGTCAGCTTTTGCGAGCATCATTTGCTGCCCGTAACCGGCCGGGCGCACGTCGGCTATCTGCCGGCGAAGCGTGTGGTGGGCATCTCCAAGCTCGCGCGCGTCGTTCATGGATTTGCGCGTCGACTCCAAATTCAGGAAAAGCTGACTGCGGAGATCGCGCAAGCCATACAGGATATCCTCCAGCCGCAGGGAGTTGGCGTCGTGATCGAAGCCGAGCATAGCTGCATGACGCTGCGCGGCGTCAACACCAACGGCTCGAAATTGACCACGAGCACCCTTCTTGGAGTCATTCGTGATGACCTGCGCACGCGCGAAGAGTTCCTGAGCCTGGCGCGCGAAAGGTAGCGCGCATGACTTTCTCGCATTGCGTTTCAGGCTGCCCGAGGCCTTCAATCATGGCGCCATGCTATCGCAAAATATAACCAAAGGGTTCCAACGCGGAAGGCCGGCAAGATGTGCTCTACTGCGCCGCGAGCTTGATCTCCGGATAGGCGCAGCGCTCGTCGCTCTTCTCGTCGACACGGAGATTCGCCGGCGGCTCGGCGAAGGCGATGCCGAGCGTCTGCCAGACATCGACCAGGCCCTCGACGAGGCAAGCGATATGCTCATGCGTATGGCGCGGGGTCGGCGTGATGCGCAGACGCTCCGAGCCCTTGGCGACGGTCGGATAGTTGATCGGCTGAATATAGATGTTGTGGCGCGTGAGCAGCATGTCGCTCGCCGCCTTGCACAGCTCGGCGTCGCGCACCATCACCGGCACGATATGGGAGCCATTTTCCAGC
>DATBRF010000029.1:0-77811 GCA_036560425.1 Methylocystis sp.
GCGCAGGCGACCCCCTCGCTGGTGGTCGACGTGACTTCGGGGGCGGTGCTGTCCCAGGATCAACCAACCGCCTCTTGGTACCCGGCCTCGCTCACCAAGCTGATGACGGCCTATGTCGCGCTCGACGCCGTGCGCGCGGGCCGCATCACAATGGACACGCCCCTGATGGTGTCGCCCCGCGCGACGCGCATGGCGCCCTCCAAGATGGGCTTTCGCGCCGGCTCCGAGGTGACGCTGAAAAACGCGCTGATCATGCTGATGGTGAAGTCGGCGAACGACATCGCCGTCACCATCGCGGAAGGCGTGTCGGGCTCGGTCGAGGCCTTTGCCGACGAGATGAACGCCGCGTCCGGGAAGCTCGGCATGACGCAATCCGTCTGGGTCAACCCGAACGGCTTGCCGGACTCCCGCCAGGTCACCTCGGCCCGCGACCTCGCAATTCTCGGACGCGCGCTCTATCTCCAATTCCCCGAATATTCGAACCTCTGGAACATCGGAGCCATGCAGCTTGGCGCCAGCATTCATCCGACCCATAATGGCCTGTTGGGACGCTATCCCGGCGCCGATGGCATGAAGACCGGCTTCACCTGCCCCGCCGGATTCAATCTCGTCGCCTCCGCCACCCATGGCGGCCAGCGGCTCATCGCGGTCGTCCTCGGCGCGCCCTCGGCGACGGCGCGCACCGCCAAGGCGGCGGCGCTGCTCGACCGCGCCTTCCAGACCGGCGGCTCCATGGGCTCGCTCGCGTCGCTTCCCGGCGCCGGCCCAACGGACGCGCCGGATATGCGCAACAGCGTGTGCCGCAACCGCGGCGCGGCTACGGCCGAGTTCATGAACGAAGTCGAGGACATTTCGATCCCGGTCGGCTCTGCGCCCACCGGCATTCCGCTTCTTGACGCCGCCGGCGGCGGACAGCAGCAGATCAGCGTCAAGGATCTCGCCCGCCTGCCGCGCCCGCGTTTCGAGCCGGTGCAAGTGTACGCCGGGCGCGCGCCAGGCTATGTCGGTCCCGTGGCCCGCGCCCGCGCGCCGGGCGCGCCGATTGGCGAGCAGACCGACCTCGCGGCCTACGCCAATGTGGAGCCAACGGGCGGCGAGGCCTCGCCGATCAGTCACGTCGCGCCCGACGCCGCCAGCATGCACAGGGGCAAAAAGCACGCGAAACATGCTGCGCACACTGCCGCCACCGCGCCTGTATTGAACATCATCGAGGACGGCAGCGCCCAGCCGGGCACAAAGCCCGGGAAGGCGAAGGCGCCGAAGCAGGCCGCCGAGAAAGCCGCGCGGGTGAAGGTCGCCACAAAACACGCAAAGGACGTAGCCGCCAAGACCGACGTGAAGCATGTGGCGGAGAAGACGGGCGCTGAAAAGCCGAAGGCGTCCGGCAAGGCCCATGCCTCCGCCAAGCCGCATTCCAAGACCCAGTGAGCGAGCAACGATGAGCGAGACCGCCACGGCCGCGGCGCGCCGGCCCCCGCCGCCTGTCCCGCTGACGGTGCTGACCGGATTCCTGGGCGCCGGCAAGACGACATTGCTCAACCGCCTGCTCGCTGCGCCGGAGTTCTCCGACACGCTCGTCCTGGTCAATGAATTCGGCGAAATCGGCCTCGATCATCTCTTCATCGAGAAGGTCGACGGCGACATGGTGATGATGAGCTCGGGCTGCGTCTGCTGCACAATCCGGGGCGATCTCGTAGACACGCTCGAGGATTTGCTAAGGCGGCTCGACAACGGAAGGATCAAGCCGTTTCGCCGCGTCGTGCTGGAGACGACCGGCCTCGCCGATCCGGCGCCGATTCTCCACACGATCATGAACCATCCCTATCTGTTGCTGCGCTTCCGGCTCGACGGCGTGGTGACTGTCGTCGACGCGGTCAACGGCGCGTCTACGCTCGACGCTCATGAGGAGGCGGTGAAACAGGCCGCCGTCGCGGACCGTCTGGCGTTGACCAAAACGGACCTGCCAGAAGGCGCCGCCGAAGCCGCAAGCTTGAAGGCGCGGCTCGAGGCGCTGAACCCCAGCGCGCGGATTCTCGACGCTGGCGAAGCGACGCCCGCCGCCCTGCTCGATTGCGGCCTCTACGATCCGGCGACCAAGACTCCGCGCGTGCGCGACTGGCTCAACGCCGAGGCGGTCGAGTCGGCGCACAGCCACGGCCATCATCATGAGGACCATCACCATGGCCATGGCCATCATCATGACGTCAATCGGCACGACGATCACATCCAGGCGTTCTGCCTGACAGGGGATACGCCTTTCACACCGCACTCTTTCGATATTTTCGTCGATCTGCTGCGCCACACTCACGGGCCGCGCCTGCTCCGCGTGAAGGGAATTGTCGCCCTGTCCGATGAACCGGAACGGCCCGTCGTCATCCATGGCGTGCAGCATGTCTTCCACCCCCCGCATCGGCTCGAGGCATGGCCGGACGAGGACAGGCGCACGCGCATCGTCTTCATTGTGAAAGATCTCGACCGGAAATTCGTGGAAGGGCTCTATGCCGCGCTGATTCATCGGCCGGCGCCGGACACGCCCGACGCCGAGGCGCTAACCGGTAATCCGCTGGCGCCGGCGCGAGGCGGATTGCTGGGATGAGGTTCCCTCCCTACCCTTCCCCCGCTTCACGGGAGAGGGAGCAAAGAGGGGCCATCATCCATCCGGAGCGTCTTCTCTCGCGCTTGCGGGGAAGAGACAGCGTGGGAGCGCGCCGCCTCGTCGCGAGCGTCCGCCGCGCCGCCGCGGCGCTGCTCGACCTCGTCTATCCGCCCTCCTGCCTCGTCTGCCGCAAGGCTGTGGCCGAGCATGGCGCGCTTTGCGCGGCCTGCTGGAGCGATATCGCCTTCATCGAGCGGCCCTTTTGCGAGCGGCTGGGAACGCCCTTCGAATGCGATCTCGGTCACCCGGGTCTCATCTCGCCGGAGGCCGCCGCCAATCCCCCCGCCTTCCAGCGCGCCCGCGCGGTCGCCCGCTACGACAGCGATAAGGCCCGCTCATTGGCCCACAGGCTGAAATATCACGACCGTCTGGAGCTCGCGCCTGCGATGGGCCGCTGGATGGCGCGCGCCGGCGCCGATATTCTTGCGGACGCCGATCTGCTCGTCCCAATTCCACTGCACCGCATGCGCCTCGCTGCACGGCGGTTCAACCAGTCGGCGGAGCTGGCGCGCGTGGTCTCCCGCGAATGCGGCGCGCCGGTCGAGACGCAGACGCTTTTGCGCGTGAAGGCGACAGCGCCGCAAGTCGGCCTTTCACGCGCCCAGCGCTCCGTCAATCTATCCGGCGCCTTCCGGGTCGATCCCGAACGCGCGGCGCTACTAGAGGGGCGCAACGTCGTCCTCGTCGACGACGTGCTCACGACCGGCGCCACCGCAAACGCCGCCGCCCGCGCGCTATTGAAATCCGGCGCAGCGCAGGTGGATTTGCTCATCTTTGCGCGGGCAGTGACAAGCGCGTGACATCGGGGCTATAAGCGGCGCAACGAAACCCTGAGCAGACTTGCGCTGGCCCGCCAACGCAAGTCTGCTCAACATCTTTTGTCCTCGCAGGATTTTCGTCGGAAAACCGGTTTCCACTTTTCCGAAATCCTGCTCAGGTCCAGGCCCGCTGGCGATGGCGCAAATCGAGATCTACACCACCCCGACCTGCCCTTATTGCATCGCAGCCAAGAGGCTCCTGACCCAGAAGGGCGCGGCCTTCGAGGAGATCAACGTCGCGGGCGATCCGGCAGGCCGCAAGGCGATGAGCGAGCGCGCCAATGGCCGCACGACTGTTCCGCAGATTTTTATCGACGGTCGGCACATCGGCGGCTGCGACGACCTCTACGAGCTGGACGGAAAAGGCGGTCTCGACCCGCTCCTCGCGGCGGAGAACTGAGCATGGTCCATTATGCGCTCATCTGTGACGAAGGCCATCATTTCGATGGGTGGTTTCGTGACAGCGCGACCTTCGAGCAGCAATCCGAGCAACGGCTGATCGCGTGTCCTTTTTGCGCCTCGACAGGCGTCACCCGAGGCGTGATGGCCCCTCACGTGACGCGGAGCGGGCGAGATGGGGCCCCTGAGCTTTTGCAGCAGATGATCAGGAAGCTACGAGACAAGGTCGTCTCGGGCTCGGAGGATGTCGGCGACCGTTTTCCTGAAGAGGCTCGCGCGATCGAAGACGGCGACGCCGAACGGCGCCCGATCCGCGGCCGCGCGACCTTCGAGGAGGCCAAGGCGCTTCTCGAGGATGGAATTGAGATTTTGCCAATCCCGGATTTGCCTCGCGACAACTGATTTACGCCTTCGCTATGTTTTCGGGGGATCGAAGCGCTCACAAGTCACCGAGGATAGCCTTTCCCGCGCACGCTCTCGATCCGACAGGCGTTTCGCGAGGGAGCGCACGAGCACGAAGCCTCGCTTCGTGGGCGCCGTGAGGCGCACTTCCTGCGCCGGCGCTTCGTCGCTCGCGCTTTGCAGCGCGTCCATCTGCCGCTCGTCGCCGATCACGATGTCGATCTTGCCCTTGATCGCCGCCCGATCCGTGATGGCGTGAAAAACGCGACCGGCGCGGGCGTGGAAGGAGAGCGCCAGATAATCCTCGCCATCCGCCGCCGCCGTCACGCGCAGCAACCCCCGCGACAAATCATAGACGCAAACGGCCTCGGCGAAGGCAGGATCTTCGAAAGGCAGCGGCTCCGCGCCCGGGGCCATGGACGGAAGCGCTACGAGCCTGTTCTCCGGCGCATCGCCGACGGCGGCGAGCACCCGCGCATAGGCGTCGCGCGGCGCAACGGAAGGCATTAGCAGCACCGAAACAATGTGAACGATTCCGGCGATGAAAAGCGTCGCCGCAGCCCAGGGCAGGAAATCAAAGAATCGGTCCGGGAGCGTCAGGCGCATGTCAATTTCACGATCCTTGGGAAGGCATTCGGGTCCGGGCTGGCGTCCACGTCGAGGGGCGTATCGTAAAGCCGCAGCGCGAGCGCGAATCTGCGGGCCGCTCCCGGAGAAAGCCAGTTGCCGGCGCGGGCGTTTCGGGCAATCGCGATCTGGAAGCCGCCGCCCTCTCGCCGCAAGACCTCGACGGATGAAAAGCCGTTGCGGCCCGTCGGATTATCGATCAGCGCGCCGCCTAAAGTCATAAGCGACAACGTCCAGAAACGCGCCGCTGGCGTCGGATCGACGACTCTATACTCGCAGGCGCCGTCGAGCGGCGCGCCGCTGGAATCGTTCGTGGCGACGAAGACCAGCCCTTGATCGCGCCCCAAGGGCGCCTCGCCCGAACGCGCGATCGCCGCGCGGGCGTAAGGGTCGAGATTCACCCCTTCCACGGGCAACGCCGTCCAGGGGCCGGCGTGCAGCCGGCTGAAACCATAGCCGGAGGTGAGCGCGGCGAACGTGGCGATCATGCCGAGCGCAAGGCCGGCGGTCATCGCCAAGGCGGCGCGAAAATATTTGGCGTAAGGACGGCGCACGGGGTTGCTCACTATTCGACGGCGCCGATGGTCGGAAAGGCGTTGCGGCTCGGCGTCAGCGCGATCGCAGCCGGCGCGACGATCGAGCTCTGCTTGCCGGCTGTGGCGCTCTTCGCCTTCTTCTCGATCGACTCCAGCGCCTGCACCGCGCCCTTTGAGAGCGTCGCGGGACGCTGCGGCGCGCCAAGCTCCAGCGGCTTAGCGCCATTGGCGCTTGCGGCGGCGACCTCAGGCTTCGCCTCGGGCTTCAGCCCGACGATCGGCTTGAGCGCGACGCCCTGATGCGCATAGGCCATCACATCGTGCCAGGTGCCGGCAGGAAGCGTTCCGCCTGTCATATTGTTCATCGGCTCATTGTCGTCGTTGCCATACCAGACGCAGCCGCCCATGACGCCGGAATAGCCGCAGAACCAAGCGTCCTTGTAGCCGTTCGTCGTGCCCGTCTTGCCGATCACGTCTATGCCGTTGCCGAGGATCGCGCGTCTGCCCGTGCCTTCCTCGACAACCTTTTTCATCATGCCGGCGAGGTCGACCACCTTCTCGTAAGGCAATACCTGTTTTTGCGGCGGCGCGTCGCGATCATGTCGATAGAGGAGATCGCCCTGGCTGTTGCGGATTTCGATCGCCGCATAGGGAATGACCCGTTTGCCGCCGTTCACGAAGGCGGCGTAGGCGGCGGAATGTTCGATCAGGATCACATCGCTCTGCCCGATCGGCAGGGATGGGGTGTCTTCGAGCGGCGTGGTGATTCCGAGCTTGCGGCAGGTCTCGACAATCTTGGCGCGGCCAATCCGCGAGTCGCCGTTGCCGATCGCCTGCGAAAGCTGGATCGCGACGGTGTTGAGCGATTTCGCCAGGGCCATGGCGAGCGGCAGCGAGCCAGCATAGCCGCCGCTGTAATTGTGGACGCAGTAGTTGCCGATGCAGGTCGGGCGGTCTGTGACGATGGTGGTCGGCTTGAACTTCCCGGTCATCAGCGCCGTAAGATAAACATACGGCTTGAAGGAGGACCCCGGCTGGCGGGTGCCGTCGGTGGCGCGGTTGAACTGACTTGCGCCGTAATCCCGCCCGCCGATAATGGTGCGCACAGCCCCGTCGGGCTCCATCACCGCCATCGCGGCCTGCTTCACATGATAGGAACGGCCCTGCTCGCGCAGATTGTTCTCGATCACCTCCTGGGCGTGTTTCTGCACATTGGAATCGAGCGCCGTGCGCACAGTCAGAACGCGATTGTCGCCGAGCTTGCCGTCCGCGGCGAGCTTTCGGATCTCGCCGTAAGCAAAATCGAGATACCAATCGGGGCTGTCCTGCCGCTGTCGGTCGACCGGCGTCGCCGGGCTCCTTTGGGCCGCGATAATCTGGCTCTCGCTCATAAAGCCGGCGCTGACGAGATTGTTGAGAACGTCATTGGCGCGGGCGCGCGCCGCCGGGAGATTATTGTGGGGGGCGTATTTCGTCGGCGCCTTGAAGAGGCCGGCGAGCATGGCGGCCTCGGCGAGCGAGACGTCCTTCACCGATTTGCCGAAGTAGAATTCCGCCGCCGCCTGAATGCCGAAAGCGCCGCCGCCCATGTAAACGCGGTCGAGATAAAGCTTCAGGATTTCGCGCTTGGTGAGATGGTGCTCCAGCCAGAGCGCGAGAAAAGCCTCATTGATCTTGCGGGTGACGGTGCGCTCGTTCGAGAGGAAAAGATTCTTCGCGAGCTGCTGCGTGATCGACGAGCCGCCCTGCACCACACCGGATGAACGGGCGTTTACCGTGAGCGCGCGCGCCGTGCCGATCACGTCAATGCCGAAATGGTCGTAAAACCGGCGGTCTTCCGTCGCCAGCACAGCCTTGATGAGATAGTCGGGATATTCCTCGAGCGGCACGGCGTCGTCGTGCTTGATGCCGCGCTGGCCGACGTCATTCCCATAGCGATCGAGAAAGGTGACGGCGAGATCGGTCTGCTTCAGCCAGTCGCCCTCGCTGGTCATCTGGAAGGCCGAGGTCGCAAGCGCCGCCATGCCGATGAGGCCGACGAGGCCCCAGGTGAGCGTCTCGCAGGCGAGCTCGACGCCGAGGCGGGCGGCCCCCGAAACGTGGAACCGCTCCATGAAGGCCGAGAAATTCTCATAGAGCTCGCGCGAGCGGCGACTGCTGTCGAAAACGCTCGAATCGATCAACGCATCTGTCGAGAGCAGAATGCGCTTGATGCGCTTGACCAAAGGCAAGGACCATAATCGCTCGAACAAGGCTCACAGACTCCCGGTCGGCAAAATTTCCGGCGCGCGCGAGGTTAGCACTTTTTAAACCATCTTGACGACGGTCGGGCGTGCGCTCATTGCGATTATGGTTTCCGTCCGGCGGCGGAACAGCCGGACACACGGAAAAATGGCGGAAGAAAAAGGCGGAAAAAACGCGACGGCCCCCTTTTGGGAGAAGCCGCTCTCGGAACTCACCCGCGCGCAATGGGAGAAGCTCTGCGACGGCTGCGGGCGATGTTGTCTGGTGAAGCTCGAGGACGACGACACGGGCGCCATCTATCACACGAGCGTCTCCTGCAAGATGCTCGACCACGACAGCTGCCGTTGCGGCGACTACGAGAATCGCCGAGACCATGTGCCCGACTGCGTGCGTCTGACGTTGAAGCGGTTGCAGGAGATCGACTGGCTGCCGCCGACCTGCGCCTATGTGCTGCGCAACGCCGGCAAGCCCCTGCCCCCCTGGCACCCTCTGATCTCGGGCGATTCCGAGAGCGTGCATCGCGTCGGCGTCTCGGTGCGCGGCAAGGTCGAGGTCAGCGAGGCTGAGATCGATGAGGAGGATACGCCGGATTATATCCGAGTCTGGCCGAAGCGCTGGCCGAAGAAGGCGCGGTATTGAGGCAGTGACTTTTTTCCTTCTATCGGAATTTATTCCTTGACAGCCGAACGCTGGTGGGGTAGATAAAGCCCATGCTCCACAATTGCGCTTGAGCGGCGGGGCATTCCCCAACAACGAACGGGCGTCGCTCCCTCTCCCGCGAGCGGGAAAGGGCGGCCCTCGCGTGAGCGAGGGTCGGATGAGGGCAGCCCTCATCCGTCACGCCTCCGGCGCGACGCCTTCTCCCGCAAGCGGGATGAAGGGGCGCCTTGGCCCTGGGACTGTCATGCAAAAGAAAACCTCGCCGCCGCGCGCGAAAGTCGCGCAGGCGAAGCTCCTTTATGACGCCGGCGCGCCGCTCGCGGAGATCACGACGCTCCTCGGGATGAGCGATTCGCAATTCCGAAGCTTTCGCGAAAGAAACGGCTGGCCGAAGCGCGCCAGCGCCTGCAAGCGCAAGGCCAGCGTAGAGGAGACGCTAGGACCGAGCCCAAGGCCCGCCGACCCGAGGCGTCTCATCGCGCGGCTTGAGGACGCGGTGGAGCGTGAATTTGCGCGCGCCGAGGCGGCGCTCGAAAAAAGTGCGCCGAAGACCATAGAGGCGAGCGCCCGCACGCTCGCGACGCTCGTGAAGACCCTTGCCGAATTGAAACGCATGCGGCGCGAAAGCGACGAAACCAAAGAGGACGCGACCCGCCCCGATGACGACGCCAGCGACGAGCCGCCCCGCGAACTGGCCGAGCTCCGCGCGGAGCTTGCTCGACGGCTCGAGCGATTGCGCGGCGAAAGGCCGCCTGGATGACCTGCTCGAGGGTTTCTCGGCCCGCGAGCTCGCGCTTCTGCTGAATGACTGGGAATTCGTCGCGCGCAGGGATCAGTGGCCGCCCGACCTCGCGTCGAACGGCCTGCCCTGGCGCCAATGGCTCATTCTCGGCGGACGCGGCGCCGGCAAGACGCGCGCCGGCGCCGAATGGGTGAAGGGTCTCGCGCTCGGACGCCCGCAATTTTGTATGCGCCCCCTCGGCCGCATCGCGCTCGTCGGCGAAACGGCGGCGGATGTGCGCGACGTGATGATCGAGGGCGTCTCCGGCCTACTCGCCGCGCATGGCAAACGCGAGCGGCCGCGCTGGGAAAGCTCGCGACGACGATTGCTGTGGGACACGGGCGCCGTTGCGCAGGCCTTTTCGGCGGAAGATCCGGAGAGCCTGCGCGGCCCGCAATTTCACGCCGCCTGGTGCGATGAGCTCGCGAAATGGCGCTATGCCAGGGAGACATGGGACATGCTGCAATTCGGCCTGCGCCTCGGCGATTGGCCGCGCCAGCTCGTGACCACGACGCCGCGGCCGACGCCCTTGCTGAAAGAGCTGATCGTGCATCCCGCGACGGCGCTCACCCGCGCGCTGACGCGCGAGAACGCCGCTAATCTGGCGCCCTCCTTCCTGGAAAGCGTGATCGCCCAATACGCCGGCACGCGGCTGGGTCGGCAGGAGCTCGACGGCGAAATCGTCGAGGAGCGCAAGGACGCGCTGTGGACGCGCGACATGATGGAGGCGGCGCGCGTGAAAGAGGCGCCGCCGCTCGCGCGCATCGTCGTTGCGGTCGATCCGCCGGCGACTTCCGGCAAGCGGGCGGATAACTGCGGCGTCGTGGCCGCCGGCGCCGACGCCGCCGGGCTTGTTTATGTGCTCGAAGATGCGACGCTTTCCGCCGCCCGGCCCGCGCAATGGGCGCGCGCGGCGATTGCGCTCTATCATAAGCTTTCTGCGGATGCGCTCATCGCCGAAGTGAACCAGGGCGGCGAAATGGTGCGCGCCGTATTGAACGAAGCCGATCCCGCCGCGCCTGTGACGATGGTTCGCGCGACGAGGGCCAAATATTTGCGCGCCGCGCCGGTCGCGCAGCTCTACGAGCAGGCCCGCGTGAAGCATGTCGGCGCCCTTCCGGCGCTCGAAGACGAGATGTGCGATTTCGGGCTCGACGGATTGTCGTCGGGGCGGTCGCCCGACCGGCTCGATGCGCTCGTGTGGGCGGTGACGGCTTTGGCGCTGACGCCGAAGGCCCCGGAGCCGCGCATGCGGCGGGTGTAATCACAAGAACGTCTCACCCGACCCCGCTTCGCGGGGCCACCCTCTTTCGCATGCGGGAGAGGGAGTTGCGGCTCATTTCACAGAGACCTCTCATGCCCTCATTCTTCTCGCGCCTCTTCGGCGCGGCGGCGCCCGCGCGCGAAGCCAAATATTCGCGCGCGGCGAGGCTGCTCGCCATGCACTCCATCGGCCTGCCGCAATGGACCTCGCGCAACAGCACGGCGATGACGCGCGAAGGCTACGAGCGCAACGCCGTCTGCCATCGCTGCGTGCGCATGGCGGCGGAAGCCGCCGCCTCTGTTCCATGGCTCATGTATCAGGGACGCGAGGAGCTGATCGACCATCCGCTCCTGGCGCTGATCGAACGGCCCAACCCGCTCGACACCAGCGTCTCCTTCATTGAGGCGATCTGCGCCAATCTGCTGCTTTACGGCAACGCCTATATCGAGTCCGTTCTGATCGACGGACAGTTGCGCGAACTATATGCCCTGCGCCCCGATCGCATGAGCGTCGAGCCGGGCCGCAACGGCTGGCCATCGACTTACGTCTATCGTGCGCTGGGCGACGAGATTCGCTACGAGATGCGGGGCGACGGCATAGAGCCCATTCTGCATATCCGCTTCTTCAACCCGCTCGACGATTATTACGGCTTCGCGCCGCTCGCGGCCGCGCAAGTCGCGCTCGATACACACAACGCCGCGAGCTTCTGGAACAAGGCGCTGCTCGATAATTCCGCGCGGCCTTCCGGCGCGCTCGTGTATGCCGGGCCGGAAGGCGCGCATCTCACCGATGCGCAGTTCGACCGCCTGAAAGAGGAGCTCGAAGAAAACTTCTCCGGCGCCGAAAACGCCGGGCGTCCTTTGCTGCTCGAAGGCGGGCTCGACTGGAAGGCGCTGTCGCTGTCGCCGAAAGACATGGATTTCGCCGAGTCGAAAGCTTCCGCCGCGCGCGAGATCGCGCTTGCTTTCGGCGTGCCGCCGCTGATCCTCGGCCTGCCCGGCGACAATACGTTTTCCAATTACAGCGAGGCCCATCGCGCCTTCTGGCGCCAGACGGTGCTGCCGCTCGTCACGCGCGTGCAAAAGAGTTTTCAGGCCTGGCTTGCCCCCGGCTACGGGCCGTTTCGCTTCGACTACAACGCCGATCGTCTGGAAGCCTTGGCGAGCGAGCGAGCCGCAGAATGGGAGCGCGTCGGCAAGGCGCCGTTTCTTTCGCTCGATGAGCAGCGCGAGGCGGTGGGCTACGGTCCGGCGCCGAAGAACGCGGTGTTCGGTAAGGACAGCGCGGCTGGGCTGGAACGGCGCTACTCCCCAAGCCAGCCGCGCGTTCCGGCCGGGTCGCCAGAGGGCGGGCAGTGGGCGAGCGGGGGCGGGGGCGGCAGTGGGACCCACATCACGGGAAGCGTGGGTATTTTGAATGATGCGCCGGGTTCGACTGATGGTGGAGCAGATAAACGGCAAGTCGCAATCAATGCCGATCCGAATGTCGCGAGCGACGCAGGCGAGCTGATTCAACCGGCGCAGGAAGGCGGCAGATTCTCCGTCGACCTCGTTGAGCAAGAGGCGCAGGGCGGACACGCGATTGCGAGGCATGTCGGTCGAAGCAAAGAACAGCTCATTCGACAAGCGGACCGAAACCGGATCGGCTTCGGCAAACGCGGAATATGGGAAGACCGCGTCGGCTCGTTTACATCCCTGTTGGCTGCGAATAGTCTAGTCAATGAAACGCTCTTGAAATTTCAGTCGATCGTCCACAATGTGAGCTCCGGCAAAATTTCGTTCGCCGAACTCCAAGCCTGGTTCGACCGACCCACCGGATATGAAAGCTATCGGCGCCGCTATTATGACCCCGTTGTCATCCGCGACACATTTGGTGTGAGAGTTATATTGATACGCGACTCGCGCAGCGCCAGAGGATTCCGAATAAAGACGGCCTATCCCAACAACCGCAATGAGTGAACAGAGGATCACATGATCCATATCCCCGAGGAATTTCGTTTCATGTGCCTCCACTTCTATCAAGGGGTGACCGAGGACTATGATTCGAACGAAAAACTAATTGGCTTCGCGCTTTCGGACTTGGATAGCAATCAACGCAAGGTCGTGCGTGACTACCTCGATGAGCTGATGAGCGGCAAATACAGCGACGAGCAGATCGAGGCAATTTGGCGTCAGGCCGGAGCTGACATCCGCATTTCGAGCGGCGTTAAGGGCGATGCGGCGCGAATCCTCGCCGAAATAGGTAAAGCGCTCGATTCTTAATCTGACTTGCCAGATCGCGCTCGTCTTCCGCGTCTCGCCGCTGCTCTTGGGCCCCCCGCGACGATTTCTCGAACTACAGCGAGGCCCATCGCGCCTTCCGGCGCTAGACCGTGCTGCCGCTCGTCACGCGCGTGCAGAAGAGTTTTCAAGCCTGGCTTGCCCCCGGCTATGGGCCCTTCCGTTTCGACTACAACGCCGATCGTCTGGAGGCGCTCGCCACCGAGCGCGCCGCCGAATGGGAGCGCATCGGCAAGGCGCATTTCCTCACGCTCGATGAGCAGCGAGAGGCGGTGGGCTATGGCCCGGCGCCGAGGAACGCGCTCTTTGGCAAGGACGGCGCGACAGGTTTGGAGCGGCGCTACTCCCCGAGCCAGCCGCGCGCGCCGGCGGGGTCGCCGGAGGGTGTGCAGTGGACGAGCGGAGGGGGGAACGCGCAGTTTCGAGCCTTTCCCATTCCCGGCTTGAAGCGCCTCTGGGTCATCGACCAGTATGGCAAGCTCCACTATCTCCATTGAGGCCGATAATGTCTATTTGCTTTGCTCTTCATAGCGCTCTTTCGCCTGATCAAACGAGGGAGCGAATTTCACAGGCGCAGGAAAAATATCGGGACATTCTCCGCTACTTCTGGATTTCAAAAGTCGGAGACGCGGAGCCCTACAATTGCGAAGACGACGCCGAGTTCGGATTCGACCCGAAAAGCACGTTCCTGATCCAATGGAACAAGGAGCGTTCGGAACTAATCCGGCTCATTCCCGGCATCTTCTACGAGGTCTTCGGAAAGGACAATATCCTTATCCGCGATAATAATTATGATGTCGTTCCCCCGCCATAAGCGAAAGGCTCCCCGGCGCCGAAAATGCCGGACGCCCTCTGCTGCTCGAAGGCGGGCTCGATTGGAAGGCGCTGTCGCTTTCGCCAAAAGACATGGATTTCTCCGAGTCGAAAGCCGCCGCCGCGCGCGAGATCGCGCTGGCCTTCGGCGTGCCGCCGCTGATCCTGGGCCTGCCTGGCGACAATACGTTTTCCAACTACAGCGAAGCGCATCGCGCCTTCTGGCGCCAGACGGTGCTGCCGCTCGTCACGCGCGTGCAAAAGAGTTTTCAGGCCTGGCTTGCGCCGGGCTACGGGCCCTTTCGTTTCGACTACAACGCCGATCGTCTGGAGGCGCTCGCCACCGAGCGCGCCGCCGAATGGGAGCGCGTCGGCAAGGCGCCGTTTCTCTCGCTCGATGAGCAGCGCGAGGCGGTGGGCTACGGCCCGGCGCCGAAGAACGCGGTGTTCGGCAAGGACAGCGCGACAGGTTTGGAACGGCGCTACTCGCCGAGCCAGCCGCGCGTGCCGGCGGGGTCGCCGGAGGGTGGGGAGTGGACGAGCGGAGGGCGGGGTGGGGGAAGCGAAAGTTCCGGCTCGGAAGATGTTGCGCTGAACCTCGACCGTGATCTCGGGAACGCCATCAACTCGCAAATCGAACGTGTTCAGGAGAAGTTTGACGTTGACTTGGCGGAGGAAGAAGGTGGCCCTCATGGAGGGCATGCTTACCGCGATCACGTGGGTAAGAGTGAAGAGAACTTACGGGAACGGACCGCACGGACTCGCGTTCGGGTAGGACCATTGGGTGTCTGGAAGGACCGCATCGGCTCGTTTAGCTCATTGGCCGCCGCGAACAAGTTGGTTAACTCCACGCTTTCGCAGAACCGTGCGCTCGTTGAAGAAGTTATTGCGGGAAAAAGGCCCTTTGCCGTATTGGAAGCATGGTTCGATTCGCCGACTGGCTACGAGTCTTACGCGCCGAGTTTTACTTCCACGATTCTCATCCGAGATACATTTGGAGTACGGGTCGTCATCTGGCATGATCGAATCTCCCCACGGGAATTTCGGATTCGGACTGCCTTCCCCGTCAACAGAAACTAGATCAGGTGCGCGAAGATGCAGATCCCCGAGGCCTTCTTGAAGTTAACAACTTATTTTCATCAAGATATAGATCTAATATATCCTACTGGAGAAGGCGTGATCGAGGATGCACTTGCTGCACTTACGTCTAAAGAGCGCAACGTCGTTAAGACTTACTTGGTCGATTTGGTAAGCGGCAGATATGACGAGAAGCAGCTGCGCGCAATCTGGCGAAGCACCAAAGCCGATATCTCTCCATTCAGGGGAAATGAAGGAGATTGCAAGGGATTCCTCGGATATATCCTCTCTAAGATCTCGGATTAGGCCGCCGCCGCGTGCGAGATCGCGCTCGCCTTCGGCGTGCCGCCATTGATCCTCGGCCTGCCCGGCGACAACACCTTCTCCAATTACAGCGAGGCCCATCGCGCCTTCTGGCGCCAGACCGTGCTGCCGCTGGTCTCGCGCGCGCGTCGGAGGCCATGTTCGACAGCCCAACTGGCAAGGAAGCTTATGCATCCACCTTCTGGGGGCAATTCAAAATACGTACGACTAATGGGGTCGCGGTTGTCATACGCCATGATCCACGTGCTCCCCGTGGTTTTAGAATCATAACCGCATATCCTGTTTACCGTTAAAGCTCATCATGAAGATCCCAGAGGTGTTCGACTCCCGTATCCGCGCTCACTTCCATCAAGACACGTTTCTCCTATATCGGACGCTGGAGGACGCGATAAACGACAGCATTGATGGACTAGAGGGTAAAAAAGCGCACGTTATCCTGGAGTTCCTAGATGAAGCGCTGAGCGGAAAATACAGCGATGTCGATTTGGCAACGATTTGGAATCGGACGGGAGCGGAATCCGGCGGCTTCGGCATCGCCGAGGAACCGGAGAACGGCGCCTCCTGGTTGTTTGGCAAAATTCGAGACGCTCTGCACGCTCAAATCGCATCCCTAGAGAAGAAATAGTTAGCAGGCGCCGGGGCACGAAATCGCAAGCCACGGCCTGCCCGGCGACAACACCTTCTCCAACTACAGCGAGGCGCATCGCGCCTTCTGGCGCCAGACCGTGCCGCCGCTCGTCACGCGCGTGCAGAAGAGTTTTCAAGCCTGGCTTGCGCCCGGCTACGGGCCGTTCCGTCTCGACTACAACGCCGATCGTTTGGAAGCGCTTGCGAGCGAACGCGCCGCCGAATGGGAGCGCGTCGGCAAGGCGCATTTTCTCACGCTCGATGAGCAGCGCGAGGCCGTGGGCTACGGCCCGGCGCCGAAGGACGCGTTCTTCGTCAAACGCGCGTTCGCGCTGGAGCGGCGCTACTCGCCGAGCCAACCGCGCGTGCCGGCGGGGTCGCCGGACGGCGGGCAATGGACGAGCGGAGCGGGAGGGAGTGGAACTGGGAGTGGAAACCAAACGAACCTGACCGGCCAAGTCGCGTTCAATGTCGACGCCAACGTGGCAGGAGGTGCGAGCCAGCTCGTTGAACCCGCTCAAGCTGGCTATCCAGTTGATCTCGTAGATCATGAGGGCGGGCCCTTTTTTGGGCATGCAATACGCGATCACGTGGGCAAGTCCGATTCGTTTCTCGTTCGACGAATTCGAATTTCTCTTTTGGGAACATGGCTGTTCGGTTCAAGCGATACCCGAGCGGGCACGTTTCCCTCTCTTGAGGCAGCGAACAAGCTGATAAATGCGACGCTCGCCGCAAACGCCCCTCTATTGCAGAATGTAATTGACGGAAAAATTCTCAAGCCTGTCAGGCTTGATCGCCTGTTCTCGTCGCCAACCGGCCGAGAAGCCTATGCGTTGCGTCCTTGGGACGAAAGCGCGCCCATATTTTTCAGAGACACTTTCGGAGCAGCCGTAGTTGTCGTACATAACAAGAAATCCCAGAGCGGCTATTCAATCATTACGGCATTTCCGTTTTTTGACTAGGAGCCAAGTGTGATGGATTCAAATGAATTTGTCGACTTCTGCGTCGCCTTCGACGTCGCCTTGTACAGAGACCGCCCCAAATCCAAGAAAGATGATGCTGAGAAACGTCTTGAAGACGCCATCGACTACGCGCTTCAATGGCACGATCGCGCGTCGCTACTAGCATTAAAAATCTACCTCGACAAAATTCTGACCGAAAGCGACCCAAAGTCAGCCCTACAGGAACTCTGGAAAAATACGCGCCCTCGCGTAGCGTTTTTCGAAGGAGCCGGCCCGAGTGGGCCTCAGACCGGCATCGTGCATGTGTTCACCCAGGTGCGAGACGCGGTCGCAAAGAGGCTCGCGGCGAAATAAGAGGCACAGATCGTCAGCGAGGCGCATCGCGCCTTCTGGCGCCAGACCGTGCTGCCGCTCGTCACGCGCGTGCAGAAGAGTTTTCAAGCCTGGCTTGCCCCAGGCTACGGGCCGTTCCGTCTCGACTACAACGTCGATCGTTTGGAAGCGCTTGCGAGCGAACGCGCCGCCGAATGGGACCGCGTCGGAAAGGCGCATTTTCTCACGCTCGACGAGCAGCGCGAGGCGGTGGGCTGCGGCCCGGCGCACGCGCTCTTCGGCAAGGACGCCGCGGCAGATTTGAAGCCGCTCTGAGCAAGGCCACGCGCCTTCGCCGAGCGCCTTCGTGCGAGTTCAATTCACCGGCCCTGTGGGAGCCACTCGTGACGCATCTCCGACATGTTCTTTACCACAAAAGCGCTCAAGCGATGCATTGCGCGCCGCCATTCTACGATCGACGCCACATCGCTGGAGACGGCTTGATGGCGCCGCTCGAAACCAAACGCGCCGACGCGTCCCTGGCCCGCGCGACCGCGGCGGGGATCATCGAAGGCTATGCCTCGCTCTTCGGCGTCGCCGACACTGGCGGCGACATCGTCATGAAAGGCGCCTTCGCGCGCTCCCTTGCCAGGCGCGGCGCCGCCGGCGTCAAAATGCTTTGGCAGCATAACGCCGCCGAGCCGATTGGCGTCTGGACCTCTCTCGCCGAGGACGCGAAGGGACTGAAGGTCGTCGGACGTCTGGATTTGTCCGTCGCGCGCGCAAGGGAAGCACTGTCGCTTCTGCGCGCCGGCGCCGTCGACGGACTCTCGATCGGCTTCAAGACCGAGCGCGCGACGACGGACAAGGGGAGCGGCCTGCGGCGCTTGTTGGCGATCGACCTTTGGGAAATCTCTATCGTAACCTTTCCCATGCTGCCACAGGCGCGCATAGACGCGGTAAAGCGCGAGGCCTCACGAACGCCTGACGAAATGCGTGCGACTCTCGCGCGGCTGAAGGCGCAGGAGGCGGCGCTTCGCTTCCAGCGCAGGCTGCAAGCCGCGCGCTTCTGAACCTCACACAACAACCGCGTCACGCCGTCGGTCGCGGGATGAAATCGAAAGACGGCATTTTCCATGCGCGACAGAAAGAATTACGGGCCGGCCGCGGTCGCCCGGCGCGCTTTCTTGCGCTTTTTTCGAGGCCCTCATGTCATCGATCGAAATAAAATCCGCTGGCGAGCAAATTGTCGACGATCTCAATCGCGCCTTCTCGGCGTTCAAGGAAGCCAACGACGAACGTTTGACGCAAATCGAAACACGCATGAGCGCGGATGTCGTCACGGAAGAAAAGCTCACCCGCATCGACCAGGCGCTGGACGAGACCAAGAGCCGGCTCGATCGACTGGCGCTCGATCTCGCCCGACCGCGCATCGGCGGCGCCGCGCCTGAGGATCACAACGCCCGCGAGCACAAATCGGCTTTCAATCTTTATGTGCGCTCGGGCGAAGCCGGCGGGCTGAAGGCGCTCGAAGCCAAGGCGATGTCACGCACTTCGGGCCCGGACGGCGGCTATCTCGTGCCGGTTCCCGCCGAACGCGAGATCTTGCGTCGCCTCGCGAAACTTTCGCCGATCCGCTCTATCGCCAGCGTGCGAGAAATCTCGACCCAGTCGCTGCGCCGCGCCTATTCGACGACCGGGCCGGCCGCCGGCTGGGTAGCCGAAACAGACGCCCGGCCGCAGACGGCGAACCAGCAGATCGCCGACATGACCTTCCCGGCCATGGAGCTTTACGCCATGCCGGCGGCCACGCAATCGCTGCTCGACGACTCCGTCGTCGACATCGAGCAATGGATCGCCGACGAAGTGCAAATCGCCTTCTCGGAGCAGGAGGGCGCGGCCTTCGTGCACGGCGACGGCGCCAACAAGCCCAAGGGCTTTTTGTCCTACACAACTGTCGCCGACTCGAGTTGGACCTGGGGCAACATCGGCTATGTCGCCACCGGGGTCTCCGGCGCCTTCGCCGCGACCAATCCTTCCGACGTTCTGTTCGATCTCGTCTATGCGCTGCGCGCCGGCTACCGCCAGAACGCCAAATGGGTGATGGGTCGCCGCACCCAGTCGCTCGTGCGTCAGTTCAAGACGACGACCGGTGAATATATCTGGGCGCCGCCCGAGTCCGCGGACGGCCTCGCCTCGCTGATCAATTTCCCGATCGTCGAAGCCGAGGACATGCCCGATCCCGCCGCGAACAGCCTTTCAATCGCCTTTGGCGATTTCGAGCGCGGCTATATCGTTGTCGATCGGGTGGGCATCCGCGTGCTGCGCGACCCCTATTCCGCCAAGCCCTATGTGCTCTTCTACACGACCAAGCGCGTCGGCGGCGGCGTGCAGGATTTCGAGGCGATCAAGCTCTTGAAGCTCGGCGTTTCCTGATTTGCACGGCCCGCGGCTGCGCCGCGGGCCTCACGCCACAAATCCGAAAGGAGTCCTGCATGCGACCGATGCTCATCGGCGCGCCCGCGATCGAGCCGGTCTCGCTCGCGGAAGCGAAGTCGTGGCTGCGTGAAGACGCAAGCGACGAAGATCAACTCATACAGGCGCTGATCGTCTCGGCGCGCATGACGCTCGAAGCCTATACGCGACGCTTCTTCATCACGCAGAGCTGGCGGCTTGTCTATGACGCGTGGCCGAGAAGCGCCGATACACAATCGTCTCTCTTCATTCCATTCGCGCCATTTCAGTCGATCGTCGCCGTGCGCGTATTCGACGCACACGGCGTCGGCGCGGACATCGACGCCGCAACTTATCGCGCGCCCGCCAGCGACGATGGCGGGCGTGTGACCTTTCTGGCGGCACCGCCGCATTCGAGCCGCAAGGCGGACGGCATCGAAGTGGACTTCACGGTCGGATACGGCGATCTCGTCAATGAGACGCCCGAGCCATTGCGCCGCGCCATCATGATTCTCGTGGCCCATTGGCGCGAAAAGCGCGGCGATGACGCCAATGACGCGCTGCCCAACGCCGTAATGCAGCTTGCGGCCTCTTTTCGGCGCAGGCGTTTGGCATGAGCGTCTATCCCATGATCGGCGTCATGCGCCATCGAGTAGCGCTCGAAACGCCGACGGATGCGCAAGACGACGCCGGCGGCTTCGTCAGGAGCTACACGCCGCTAGCGCAGCTTTGGGCGCGTGTAGAAAATCTGAACGCAAGCGAGCAATTCGTCGAACAGCGCCTCGAGCAATCTCGAAAGATCGCGGTGACGATACGTTGGCGGGCCGACATGCAAAGCCAGATGCGCTTTGATTTTCGTGGCCGCAAGCTCATCGTGAGAAGCGTCCAGGATCTCGATGAAAGGCGGCGCTTTCTGAGATGTCTCTGCGAGGAACTATCATGAGGAAAAGCTTATGATCGGCTCCCCCATCCTCGCGTTACGAAAAGCGATCGTCACCCGCCTCTCGGCGAATGTCTCTTTCGTCGAAACGCTCGGTGGACCGAAAATCTACGACGAGGCGCCACGAGGCGCGGAGACGCCTTACGTGATTTTCGCAGACGCCCAGATGCGGGACTGGTCCGCCCAATCCTCGCGCGGCGCCGAGCAGTTCCTGACGCTCGCCGTCGTCACCAGCCAACGCGGCGTCGGCGGCGCGCTCGGCTCCGCGCAGCAGATCATTGATCTTCTCGATGAAGCGCCGCTCACGCTCGAAGGGCATGCGCTTGTCGACTTGCGCTTTGTGTCCCTGGAGACGAAGCGCGACCAGAACGGACGTTTTGCGCGCGTCGCAATGCTTTTTCGCGCTGCGACCGAATATCTCTAGCCTGAGGGAACTCAGATGGCCGCCCAGAAAGGTAAGGACCTTCTTCTCAAGATCAGCGATGGCGCGGGCGCCTTCGTCACTGTCGGCGGGCTGCGCACGCGCCGCATTGCGCTCAACGCCGATACGGTCGATGTCACGGATGCAGAATCCGCCGGACGCTGGCGCGAGCTGCTGGACGGCGCCGGCGTCAAGCGCGCAAGCGTGTCGGGAACCGGCATTTTCAAGGACCAATCGTCGGATCTGATGCTGCGTCAGGCGTTTTTCGATGGATTGCTGCGCGACTGGCAGATTGTCCTTCCGAATTTCGGAGTTTTGCAGGGCCCGTTCCAAATTTCCAATCTCGATTATCGCGGCGAGCACGCCTCGGAGATCACGTTCGATATTTCGCTCGACTCGGCGGGCGCCCTGACTTTCACCTCTGCTTGAGGCTTGCAATGGCGAATGCGAAACGCGGCGAGATCGAAGCGCTGCTCGACGGCAAGAGCTACACGCTCTGTCTTACCCTCGGCGCGCTCGCCGAGCTCGAAAGCGGCTTCGGCGCGCAGGATCTCGTCGCGCTCGCCGAGCGCTTCGAGGCGAACCGGCTCTCGGCGAAAGACATATTGCGCATCATCGGTTGCGGCTTGCGCGGCGCCGGCCATGCGCTGACCGATGAAGACGTTTCACGCATGAAAGCTTCCGACGGGCTTGCGGGCTATGTGCGGATCGCGGCCGACCTGCTGGCCGCGACCTTCGGCGACGCGCCGGAGCCGCAAAGCGCAAACCCTCGGACGCCGCAGGACGCCTGAAAGCGAAAAGTGACGCAGCGGCGCGCCCGCCCTCCCCGCGCGCGCCCTTTCCCTTTTCGCGCGCCATGGCCTTTGGCCTGGGCGTCCTGCGGCTCGCGCCGAAAGATTTCTGGTCGATGACTCCGCGTGAGCTCTTTCACGCGACTGAAGGCGTCTATGGGCGCGCGGCCGGCCCGCCGAGCCGCGCGGCCCTCGACGCGATGATGCGCGACTTTCCGGATAGAGGCCGAGATGAACAACGGCAATAATTTCCCCGATGTCTTCAATCAGCCGGGCGCCGCTTCGCCGCTGGCGGGGCAAAACCTGGATTCTATGAAGCACCTCCTCGATCAGATCAACGCATCCGGCGAAAAAGCAGCGAAGACTCTCGCCAGCGGATTTGCCTCGGCGGCGACGAGCGGCAAGAGTTTCAACGACACGCTGACCACGATCGGGCAATCGCTTGCGCGTCTGGCCTTGCGTGATGGAACCAGCGCGCTGACGAATGGATTGATCAGCAATCTCTCCGGCCTCTTCGGCAATGCTTTTGGCGCGGGCCAGCAGATAACGCCCTTCGCGGAAGGCGGCGTCATCGCAAGCCCCGCTTATTTCGCTAATGGATCGTCTACTGGATTGATGGGTGAGCGCGGCGCGGAAGCCGTGATGCCGCTCGCGCGCGGGTCGGACGGGCGATTGGGCGTCGTCACACAGGGAGGCGATGCGCGGCCTGTCTCGGTGACGGTGAATATCGCCGCTCAGGACATCGAAAGCTTCCGACGCTCCGAGGGCCAGATCACCGGCGCGCTGGCGCGGGCCGTGGCGCGCGGCCAACGAAACCTATGACGAGGCGCGCATGAGCGATTTTCACGAGGTGCGTTTTCCGCTCGATGTGTCTCTAAACGGCCGCGGCGGGCCGGAAAGGCGCACGGAGATCGTAACGCTGGGCTCGAATCGCGAGTCGCGAAACGCACGTTGGGCGCATTCACGCCGTCGCTATGAAGCCGGCTACGGCGTGAAGACGCTCGCCCAGCTTTCGCAAGTCATTGACTTCTTCGAAGAGCGGCGAGGGCGTTTGTATGGTTTCCGCTGGAGAGACCGGGCTGACTACGCCTCTTGCGCGCCTGGCGCCCTGCCGGCGGCGACGGATCAAACAATCGGAACAGGCGATGGCGTCCGCGCGACATTCCAGCTCACAAAGAGTTATGGCGGGGTCTTTTCCGTCTATGTCCGCAACATTACGAAACCTGTCGCGGGGAGCGTACGCATCGCCGTGAACGGCGTGGAAAAGACGGGCGCGGAAATTTCGATCGATGTGACATCGGGCCTCGTCACTTTTTCGCCAGGCCACGTTCCGCAGTCGGACGCCCTCGTGACCGCCGGCTATCTTTTCGACGTTCCCGCTCGCTTCGACACTGACTTTCTGGAGATCGACATGCAGGCTTTCGAAGCCGGCGCGATCCCGAAAATTCCGATCATCGAAATTGCCGTTTGAGACCGCTCCATGCTCAACCTCTCCGCCTCCATGCAGGCAAAACTCGATACGGCCGCAACCACCTTTTGCCATTGCTGGCGCCTCGCCAGAAGCGACGGGGCCGTTCTCGGCTTCACCGACCATGATCGCGATCTGGTCTTCAACGGCGTGACGTTTCGCGCGAATACGGGGCTTTCGACCTCTCAGGTGGAAGCAAATCTCGGCCTCGCCGCTGGAACCGCCGAAGCGGCGGGGGCTTTGAGCGACGACAGCCTGGCGGAGAGCGATCTGCTGAACGGCGTTTACGACGGCGCTTCCGTCGAGACGTGGCTGGTGGACTGGACCGACGTTGAAGATCGGACTCTTCTCGACGTCGCAACGATCGGCGAGGTCAGGCGCGGGGAGCACGCATTCGCCACGGAGCTGCGATCGAGCGCCCATATCTTCGATCAGCAACAGGGCCGCGCTTTCCAGCGTGGCTGCTCCGCGGATCTCGGCGATCCGCGTTGCAGCGTCGATCTTTCACTTTTCCTGATGACAGGCGTCGTCGCCGATTTTTCGGGCGGCGTATTGACGCTCGACCTCGCCGCCTCCTTCGAGACAGGCTATTTCACCGGCGGCGTTCTTACGTTCACGACCGGGGACGACAACGGCGCAAGATTCACGATCAAATCTCACGCGCAAGACGCACTGCGCGCCTCGATCGTTCTATGGACGCAACCTGGCGGCGCTATTGCCGTGGGCGACGCCGTCTCGCTCACCGCCGGTTGCGACAAATCGCCGACCGCTTGTCAACGCAAGTTCGACAATATCGTCAACTTCCGGGGTTTTCCGCATATGCCTGGCAATGATCGCGTCATCGCCTATCCGAGCGCTCTGGCGCCGGCGATGGACGGCGGGAGCTTCTTTCGATGAGCGTCCGACGCGCAACGATCGTCGCGGCCGCCCGACGCTGGATCGACACGCCATATCATCATCAAGCCTCGCTTATCCATGTCGGCTGCGATTGTTTGGGCCTCGTGCGCGGCGTTTGGCGCGACGTGGTCGGCGAGGAGCCGGAGGCTGCGCCGCCCTATACGCCGGACTGGGCCGAAACGCTGGGTTTTGAGACCCTGCTCGACGCCGCGCACCGTCATTTCACGCCGGTGACGGTCGACGATTTCCGCGTCGGCGACGTTCTCGCATTTCGCTTTCGCGATCATCTGCCGGCGAAGCATCTCGGGATCGCGACCTCCGCCACGCATATGATCCATGCGCATAGCGGCGCCCGCGTGACCGAGGTTGCGATCGGCGGGCATTGGCGCAAGCGACTCGCCGGCGCCTTCGCCTTCCCCGGCGTCGAAGACTGACTTCCCATCACATCAAAGAGACTTGCATGGCGACGCTCGTTTTACAGACCGTCGGCTCCGTCGTCGGCGGCGCAGTCGGCGGACCGATCGGCTCGATTGTCGGCCGCCTCGTCGGCGGTCTTGGCGGCGCGCTCATCGATCAGTCTCTGCAGCCGCACGCCTCGCCGCGCTACAGCGTCGGACCGCGCCTCAAGTCGATGGACGGGATCACGTCCACGGAGGGCGCCGGCGTGCCGCGCATCTACGGACGGGCCCGCGTCGGCGGGCAAATGATCTGGGCGACGCGCTTTCTCGAACGCATCAACGCGAATGTGTCTTTCGAGGCTTCGCCGCGAAGCGGTAAGGGCGGTGGAGGCTCCACGACGACGACGAGGGTCGATTATACTTATGCCTATTCGGCCAATTTCGCGATCGGCCTTTGCGAAGGGCCGATCGCATTCGTTCGACGCATCTGGGCCGATGGCTCGGAGCTCGACATGACGACGCTTCCGATCCGGATCTACAAGGGAACGGAAGATCAAGAGCCGGATCCGCTAATTGTCGCGAAGGAAGGAGCGGGGAACGTCCCGGCCTATCGCGGGCTCGCCTATGTCGTCTTCGATGACCTCGGGCTTGCGCCCTTCGGCAACCGCATTCCGCAATTCACTTTCGAAGTGGTGAAGCCGGTTGCCGGAGTCGGCGAGATGATCCGCGCGATCGATCTCATCCCAGGCGCGACGGAAGCCGGCTACCTCCCATCGCTGAAACTGAATTTCTGGTCGCCAGGAGTGACCGACGCGGAAAATCGCCACCAGCTGACGGCGCCGACCGATTGGGAAGCCTCGATCGACGCTCTGCAGGCGCTTTGTCCAAATCTCGAAAGCGTTGCCGTCGTCGTCGCCTGGTTTGGCGACGATTTGCGGGCAGAGCATTGCAGCATCGCGCCGCGCGTCGACTCGCGCTTCAAGACAATCGGCGAATTCGATTCCATTCTTGGCTCCTCATGGCCTCCGGATTGGAGCGTCGCCGGCCTGACGCGCGCAGCCGCGCCGCTTGTCTCGCAGATCGACGCGCGTTCGGCCTACGGCGGCACGCCGAGCGACGCTTCAGTCCTTGGCGCGATCGCCGACCTCAAGGCGCGAGGGCTTTCCGTCGTTTTCTATCCCTTCTTGATGATGGATATTCCGCCCGGGAATTCGCTGCCCGATCCCTATACAGGCGCTAATGGACAGCCCGTTTTTCCCTGGCGCGGGCGGATCACTTGCGATCCGGCGCCCGGAGTGGCGGGATCTCCCGATGCGACTCCTGCCGCCGCCGCACAAATCGGCGCCTTCGTCGGGCGTTATCGGAATTTCGTGCTTTACTACGCCAATCTCTGCGCAGCGGCCGGCGGCATGGACGCCTTTCTGGTCGGCTCGGAATTTATCGGACTGACGCGCGTGCGCTCGGGGCCGGGTCAATATCCTTTCGTCGCCGCGCTCGCGACCTTGGCCGCCGATGTGAAAGCCATTCTGGGCTCTGGGACGAAAATCTCCTACGCCGCCGATTGGACGGAATATGGCGCTCATGTTCCAGCCGCAGGCGAGCTGCGTTTCCCGCTCGATCCCTTGTGGGCGTCGCCCTTCATCGACTTCATCGGCGTGGATGTTTATTGGCCGCTCTCCGACTGGCGTGACGGAAACGCCCATCTCGACGCGCAGATTGCAGCGGGCGTGCACGACCTCGATTATCTTGCCTCGCGCGTTGCGAGCGGCGAAGCCTTCGACTGGCATTATCCCGACGCCAGCGCGAGACGCGCGCAGATACGGACGCCGATCGCCGACGGACTTGGCAAGCCCTGGGTCTTTCGGCAGAAAGATTTCGTCTCCTTCTGGTCGCAGCCGCATTATGAGCGCGTCGACGGCGCCGAGCTCGCGCAGCCGACCGCCTGGGTTCCGCAATCGAAGCCCATCTGGATCACGGAGACAGGCTGCCCGGCGGTGGATCGCGGCGCGAACGCGCCCAATGTCTTCCCCGACGCGCGCTCGAGTGAAGGCGGCCTGCCCTACTTCTCGCGCGACGGGCGCGATGATCTGATGCAGGCGCGCTTCATCGAAGCGATAATCACGCATTTCGATCCGACGCGGCCGGATGGCGCGACGGCCAATCCGACGTCGAGCGTCTATGGCGCTCCGATGGTCGACCCCGCGCGCATTCACATCTGGTGCTGGGACGCCCGCCCCTTTCCGGCTTTCCCGACGCAGAGCGCGGCATGGAGCGACGGCCCCAATTGGGAGACCGGGCATTGGCTCAACGGCCGCCTGGAGGGGATTCCGCTCGACCGGCTCGTCACAATGCTCGCGAGCGCGGTTGCCGCGCCAGAACTGGAGATCGAACGCTCCAACATCTGCGGTTTCCTCGACGGCTACGTGCTGGATCGGCCGATGTCGCCGCGCGACGCGATCGACCCTTTAGCGGCGCTTTATGGCTTCGGCCCGGTCGTTGCGGGCGGTAAGCTCCGCTTCGTCGATCGTCGCGCAAGGCCTGTGCGCGAGATCGGCGAAGACGATCTTGTCGCCGGCAAGGAGATGTCGCTTGTCACGCTGACGCGCGCGCAGGAAAGCGAGCTGCCGCATGAAATCGCGCTTTCCTACTCGGATTCGGAAAATGAATTTCAGGTTGCGCGCGTGCTGTCGCGCCGCCTCGAAGGCCGATCCCAGCGGCAAAGCGAAGCGCAGGCGGCGGTGATGACGCATCGCGCGGAGGCGCAAAGGCTCGCCGACGCTTGGCTACAGGATCTCTGGGCGGGGCGAGACACCGCCGAATTTTCGTTGCGGCCCGGCCTCGTCGCCTTGCAGCCGGGCGACGTCGTGCGCCTCGGCGGCGCTGGCGGCGGCCGCCTGTTTCAAATACAGCAGATCACGGACGGGGGCGCGCGGCGTGTGAGCGCGCGCTCGGTCGATCCTGATGTGTACGACATCCCCGCGCCGAGAACATACAGAAACCCGGTCGCCTCTCCACCGATCATGGGGCCGCCGCAAGTCGTCGTTCTCGATCTCGCGATTGTACGAAGCACGCCGGCGCTTTCTTATGTCGCGGCCTTCGCCGATCCATGGCCGGGTCCGCTCGCTATCATCAAAGACGCGAACGCTCCCGCCGCCCAGACGATTGGAACGATCGACAAGCGCGCGACAATCGGCGAGACGCTCGACGAATTGCCGGCGGGCCCCGTCGGACGTTTCGACAATGGGTCGAGCGTCACCGTGCGCCTATCCGGGGGCGCGCTTGCTTCGGTCGACGACCTCACGGCGCTTAGCGGACGCGCCGCCATGGCCATTCGCGGCGAAGACGGCGCGTGGGAGATATTCGCCTTCGGGCGCGCAGAGCTCATCGGCGACAAGACCTACCGGCTCTCGCGCCTCATTCGCGGTCTCGGCGGCGAAGAGCATCTCGCGAAGCGCGCCGCGCCCGCTGGCTCCGCCGTTGTCTTGCTCGATGACGCTTTGGTCCCTCTCGCGCAAAATATCGCCGACATCGGGGCGCCGATCGCTTATGCGATCGGGTCCGCCAATCGATTCGCCGCCGATCCGCTCTATGTGCGCCCAACGGTCACGGCGACAGGCAAAGCGCTCCGACCCTATGCGCCCGTAAGGCCGCGCGCGAGGCGGACGCCGGGGGGGATTTTCATCGATTTCACACGGCGAGCGCGCCTAGACTCGGACGCATGGGAAGCCGTCGACGTTCCGCTTGGCGAAGCGAACGAAGCTTACGAGGCCGATATCATTCTTGCCTCGGGCACGCGGACTCTTTCGTCTTCGATACCATCGATCTTCTATCCCGCCGCACAGGAGCTTGCCGATTTCGGCGCGCCGCAAAATGCGCTCACCCTCTCGCTCTATCAGATGAGCGCCGTCGTCGGCCGCGGCTTTCCTTTCTCTGGAACGCTCACCGTTCAATAGGACTTCGACAACATGCAGACGACTCATCTCGCGCTGCCGCTCATCGACGCCGCGCAAGCGCAAAAGCACGTCACGCATAATGAAGCGCTGGCGCTCATCGACGCGCTGGCGCATCTCGCCGTCACCACACGAAATGTCGTCTCGCCGCCGGCTTCGCCGAGCGAAGGAGATCGCATCCTCGTCGGCGCGAGCGCGACAGGCGCCTTCTCCGGGAAGGATGGGCAAATCGCGACATTCCTCGCCGGCGCATGGACATTTTTGACGCCGCAGCCAGGCTGGCGCTGCTATGTCGCGACCGAATCGCTTTCGCTGCTTTACAACGGAACGGACTGGGTCGATCTCGGCGCGAGCTTGCGAGAGCTGCAAAATCTATACAAGCTCGGCGTCGGCACGACGGCGGACGCGACCAATCCGCTGGCCGCCAAGCTCAATGCGGCCCTCTTTGCGGCGAAGAGCGTCGCCGAGGGCGGCAACGGCGACCTGCGTTTCAAGCTCAACAAGGAGAGCGCCGCGAGAACGGTCTCGCAGCTCTACCAAACCAATTGGTCCGGCCGCGCTGAGACGGGACTAACCGGCGACGACAATTTTCACCTCAAGGTCTCTGCCGACGGCGCGAGCTGGAAAGAGGCGATCGTGGTGGACAGCGCCACCGGCGGCGTCGCCTTTCCGAGCGGCGGCCCGACCAAGATTATCGCCTTCTCGTCGAGTGGGACATACGCGCCCTCGCCCGGCATGAAGTTCGTCGAGCTCATTCTCTTTGGCGGCGGCGGCGGGGGCGGCTCAGGAGCGGTCAACGCGGCAGGGGCGGCGGCGTCTGGAGGCGCGGGCGGCGGCGCGAGCGGAATAGCCTATGGTCAATTCACCGCCGCGCAAATCGGCGCGTCGCAGACTGTGACGATCGGAGCCGGCGGGACGGGCGGGGCCGCCATATCGACTAACGCAACCGCAGGAAATGCGGGCGGCGCGGGAGGAGCAACCTCGGTCGGAACGCTGCTCAAAGTGTTTGGCGGCGGCGGCGGCGCGGGCGGCGGCCTTGCCGTCGCTTCTGGCGGCGGCGGCGGCGGCTGTGCTTTCGCTACAGCAACGTCGGGCTCCGGCGCGACTGCCGGCGTATCGTCTTTCGGCGTGGCGAACGGCGGCGCTGGAGCCGGAGCGGCCAACGTCTCGGCCATATACTTTGGCTCCGGCGGTGGCGGCGCGCCTGCCACAGGCGGCCCCGGAACGGCCGGGGGCATCTGCTATCTGGGCGCTTCTGGCGGCGGTTCTGGCGGCGGGCTTACCACAGGCAACGCGACGTCTGCCGGAGGTGGAGGCGGACAGCAAGTCGTCGGCGGCGTCCTGTTTTTAGCGGCCGGCGGCGCAGCCGGTGCGGCCGGCGGCACGGGCTCAACTTTTGTCGCTAGCGGCAATCTTCGACAGGCCGGCGGCGGGGGTGGCGGCGGCGGCTCAAGTCTTACGACCGCTGGCATGGGCGGCGCGGGTGGCCTTGGCGGCGGCGGGGGTGGCGGCGGCGGGGCCGCGCAGAACGGCGGAACCAGCGGCAGAGGCGGCGACGGCGGCGCTGGCTACGCAGTCATTATCGAGCATTTCTAAAGGGGCGGTCATGCCGAAAAGATACGCGCTCGTGCGAGACGCTGATGGGATCGTCGAGAATGTGATTCTGGCGGAGGACAATTATGTGCATCATGAAGACGGCGTAGCCGCCGTTCCTGACGATGGCCAAGCGGCGGTCGGCGGAAAATGGGACGGCGCGGATTTTTCGCCGCCGCCTCCCGAGCGGCCGCCTGTTCCTGAGAAGATCGAAATGTGGCGCGCCCGCGCCGTGCTGGATCAGCAGGGCGCGCTGGCGCGGGCTGACCAAACGGCCGCGAGCGCCGGACCTGTGATCTCCGCGTTCTGGAAGGCCGCGACCGAAATCCAGCGCGACTCGCCGACGCTCAATGCTTTCGCCGCGCAAATCGGCCTCGACGCGGCCGCGCTCGATGATCTCTTCCGCGCCGCCGCGGCGCTGACCGTCTAACCCATCCCCCAAGCCAACCGAAGCCGCCAACCCGCGCCCATGCGCGGGAATGATGGCGCATGCCTGAAAGGAGAGCACGCATGAAAATGAGCGCAGGAGGTCGCGCGCTGCTGATCCAGCGCGAGGGCTTCAGGACAAAGGCCTATCGAGACACGGTCGGCGTCTGGACGATCGGCGTCGGACACACGTCTGCCGCTGGCGCACCGGACGTGACGCCGGGCCTCGTCGTCACCAAGGCCGATGTCGACGAAATCCTGTCGCGCGATCTGAGGCAATATGAATTCGCCGTCTCGCATGCGGTGACCGCGCCGTTGACGCAGGGCCAGTTCGACGCTCTCGTCTCGCTCTGCTTCAATATCGGTTGCGAGGCTTTTCGCAAATCCACGATCGCCAAGCGCCTGAACGTCATGAATTTTCGCGGGGCGGCGGATGCTTTCCTCATGTGGAGCAAGCCGGCCGAAATCATGGGCCGCCGCCGGGCCGAGCGCGCGCAGTTCCTCGCCGCGACGCCCTCCGACGCGCTGGGCGCGCCCGTGCGCTTCATCGCCGCCGAAGATCTGCACGAAGAGGAAGCCGTCACGGCCGATTACCTGCGCGCCGCGGGCTCGCGCACGATCTCGGCGACCGATCTCGTGAAGAAAGCCGCGACGGCGGTTCTGGGCGCCGACGCCGTCGACGGCGCGACGCGCGCCAAAGACGCGCTCGATCAGGCGAGGGACGCCTATGCGGGATTCGCGCATGGCGCCGAGGCGCTCGAGCTCGCCAAGAGCTATTGGCCGCTCGCGGCCGGTCTGGCGCTGTCCCTCGTCATCGCCGCCCTCGCCTGGCTCGCCTGGCGCGAGGCCCATCGCATCCAGCGCGCCCGCGTCGAGGACGCGGTGCTTACGCCGGCGGCGGCTTAAGGGAGGCGACGCATGCCGACGCCGGAATATCATCTGCGGAACCTGCTCGGCGAGATGATCCAATCGACCAGCGACCGCGTGGCTTTCGTCGCCGCGGGCGTCGCCGGAACGGCTCCGCTCTGGAAGGATAGCGTGCGCGACATTTCCGACATCGCGGCCGCCAGCGGTCCGCTTCTGGCCGCGCTCTTCGTGGTGCTGAAAATCATTTTGACCGCCGTCCAAATCTGGAAAACGATCCGCTCGAAAGGCTCCTATCCCTCGACCTGACTTTTGTCGGCCGCGCCGGGACGTGTCGCATCTTTAACCGTAGCCGGCCCGCCGCGGTCGCGTCGACGATCATCAGGCCGCCACCAAAACCCTCGCCGTCACGTCGCCAGCGACAGCCGCCCTATTTCGCTTGCCACGCTAAATCTGCAATATGCCCCAAAGGCCGCCGCGATTAGGGGTTATAAATCGGTTTCCAGCCTTCGGCGCAGGCGTTCATTCGGCGTTCATGGCCATAATTGGAGGATATTGTTAGGAGAGCAAATGCCGCACGCCTTTTTCTGGTTTCGCCGCGCTATAGCAGCCGTTGCGATAATGGCGGCGTTTGGTCACGCGCGCGCCGAAGAGGTTGCGGAACGGCTTGCTGAGCGCCCGCCCGGCCGGCGGCAGTGCTTCTCCACGACCCAGACCCGAGAAAAAATCGACGAGAAGAAGCTCACCGAGCCCTTCGCCTGCATGCGCGCCGCCGCGCGCGAGCTCAACGGCGAGGCGCTCGGCGCCCGCCTTTGCAGGCTCGAGGAAATCTTCATCTACGAAATCAGCGTGCTGCGGCCTGACGGCCGCATCGTCAAACTTTTGTTCAACGCCGCGACCGGAAAGCCGCATTCCGGCCGCAAGAATGATTGACAGAAAAAGGCGTTTCATCTGGAGGACTAAAAGGTGCGCCTGCTGGTCGTCGAAGACGATAAGGACTTGAACCGCCAGATCGCGCAGGCGTTGGAGCAGTCGGGCTATGCCGTCGACCGCGCATTGGATGGCGAGGAAGGACAGTTTCTTGGCGAGACAGAAGCCTATGACGCCGTCGTGCTCGACATCGGCTTACCGAAGAAGGACGGCATCACCGTGCTGGAGCAGTGGCGCGCGAATGGGCGCGCCATGCCAGTTCTGATTCTGACGGCGCGCGATCGCTGGAGCGAAAAAGTGCAAGGTTTCGACGCCGGCGCCGACGATTATGTCGCCAAGCCTTTCCACATGGAGGAGGTGTTGGCGCGAATCCGCGCCCTGCTGCGCCGCGCGGCAGGGCGCGCCACCAATGAGATCGTCTGCGGCCCCGTGCGGCTCGACACCAAGGCCGGCCGCGTTGTCGTCGACGGCGCGCCGGTGAGGCTGACCTCGCATGAATACCGGCTGCTCGCCTATCTTATGCATCACAGCGGGCGCGTGGTGTCGCGCGGCGAAATCATCGAGCACATTTACGACCAGGACTTCGACCGTGATTCAAACACGATCGAGGTTTTCGTCGGACGCCTGCGCAAGAAGCTCGGCGTCGATTTGATTCATACTGTTCGCGGACTTGGTTATATGGCCGTATCCAGCGAAGAGGACGCCGGCCGGAAGCGCTGAAAACCATGCGCCTGCCAGGCTTCACGACACGCTCCATAGCAACGCGCCTGTTTTTGACGGCAGCCGCGCTGAGTTCCGTCGTATTGCTCGTCGCAAGCGTTTTCTTCACCACCTATTACAGGCGGGAGGCCGAAGAAATTTTCGAGCGCCGCCTCGATGTCTATCTCCGCGCCATCGTTGCGGACGTCTCTGAATCAGGCCAGGAAGGACGGACGGGCCCCGGCCAGCTCGGCAACCCGCAATTCGAGCTCCCCGGCTCCGGCTGGTATTGGCAAATCACGAGAATGGACGATGCGGCGCATGAGATAAAGGCCTCACGTTCGCTCTTCGCCGAGCGCTTGCCCAAGCTTTCGGAACTTGGCGTGCCGGCGGAAATCGGCGGTTCGCGGCGCGGTTATGCGATCGGGCCTGACACGCGGCGGCTCCGCATCGTCGAGCGCGTGATCGACGCCGGAGACACGGGCATTTATCTCGTTCAGGTTGCGGCGAGCAGCGAGGAGATCGAAGAGCAGATCGCCCATTTCAGATTCGCCTTGATCGTCGCCTTCGCCGCGCTCGCGATCGCACTCGCAATCGTCGCCGCCTTCCAGGTGAGTTTCGGCCTGCGCCCCTTGCGTCTTCTTCAACGCGAGCTCGTCTCCATTCGCCGCGCTGAGCGGGAGCGCATCACAGGGACTTATCCGAGCGAAATCGCGCCGCTCGCTGACGAGCTCAACCTGCTCATCAGCGCCAACCGCGACATTCTGGAGCGCGCGCGCACGCAGGTCGGCAATCTCGCGCACGCCTTGAAAACGCCACTCAGCGTCATCGTGAATGAAGCCGACGCAGCGCCCTCGCCGCTCGCCAATAAAGTCAGGGAACAAACGCGCATCATGCGCGACCAGATCTCGTTTTATCTCGATCGGGCGCGCGCAGCGGCGCGCGCCGGCGCGCTCGGCTCTGCAACGCAAATTGCGCCCTGCGTCGATGCGCTGCTGCGCACTTTCACAAAAATCTACAGCGACAGGGACATCGCCTTCTCGGGCGAGGTCCGCCCGGAGCTGCGTTTTCTCGGCGAGCGCCAGGATCTCGAGGAGATGATCGGCAATCTCCTCGACAATGCCGGAAAATGGGCGACGAGCGCCGTCTCAATTTCCGTCGCGCTCGAACCATCTGCCAGCGCCGCCAGCCGTAGCGAGCTGATCGTGACGATTGATGACGACGGTCCCGGCCTCGCGCCGCATTTGCGCGCGCAGGCGACCGAACGCGGCAGGCGGCTGGACGAAACAAAACCAGGCTCGGGGCTTGGCCTCTCCATCGTGGTCGATCTCGCAGCCGCCTATGGGGGCGCGCTGGAGCTGGACGACAGTCCCTCAGGGGGACTGCGGGCGCTGCTGCGCCTGCCGGGGCTTTGACAGCCGGTCGACGATCCGGCATGACGGCGGCTACTGCGAAACCATAACGGAGAATGGATTTGTCGATACGCGCGCAAGCGACCGTGGCGATGAGCCTCCTCTTCGCGGCCCCTGGCCTATCGGCCTGCAATTCCGCGTCCGAGCCGAAAGACGTGACTGCAGCGACGCCGGCCGTCCCTGCCCCGCCTCCGCCTCCCGCCCCCGGCGTCGTCGGCGGCGCCATCGGGCAATCCCTCGCCGAAAAGGACCGCGCCGCCGCCATCGCCGCCCAGCAGGAAGCCGTCTCCTCTGGTTCCCGCAAGAGCTGGCGCGGCGAAAAAGGCGCCTATGGCTTCGTCACGCCCGGCGCCGAGAACGGCTCATGCCGCGACTATACGCACAAGATTTTCATCAACGGCCGTCCGCAGGAGGCGAAAGGCCAAGCCTGCCGTGAGAACGGCGAATGGCGCGTGATCAGCTGAGCGAGTTGTTCAGCAGTGATGAGGCTGATTATCTCGTCGGCTCTATTGGTGGTCGCCATCGCCGTCGGGACTGTTTTGCTGTTCTTCGCGAGCGAGCAGGCGGCTGATGCGACGATCGAGGCCGAGCTCGCCGGCAGGAAATTTTCCTATGCGCGCCCCTATGCGCGGGACGAAGCGACGGGCGCCGGCGGCCCCTCGACGAGGTTGAGCTTCATCGTCTCCTTTCCAGCCTTTGCTCCGATCGAGACGAAGGGGCGTGGCGAAACCCTGACCCTCACCGTAACGCCAAAGGACGAAGGGCTCGACCCTGGAGACCGTCCCGCAAAGCTCTACGCGCGCTTCCTGACCCCCGAAACGCTCGAAGGACCGGGCGGCCTGGTGCTCCGCCATTTCGAGGAGGGGTCGCCCTATGACTCGGAACAGCTTTTCATCGCGCCGCCAGATGGTCGGGCGTTCTTCGCGAGGTGCCCGAAGCCCAAAACAGGCGCGCCAGGAGAAGCCTGCATATCGTTCTTTCGCGAAGGCGGCATGGATGTCGAGCTGCGCTATTCTCCCGCCCTTCTCGAATATTGGGAGACGCTCTACGACGGGGCGCGGACGCTGCTGTCCAGAATGACGACGATGCGGAAAAAAGAAACGCTGATTACCACAAAGCGCCGGTGACGCCCCTCGCGCTTCGAGGCGCCTGCTGTGAAGGCTCCCCAGCAGGAGGAAAGCCTTCTGGATCTGCGTCAAAAACTTAGGCCTCATCCCGAGCGAGCGAAGCTCGCGTCTCGAAGGACGAGGCCGCCTCGGAGTTTTGTCAACAAACTGAAATGCTGATCACTCTTCTTCTTGGAGATCGAAGTCGAGGATCGCCATTTGCAGCGTGAAGCTTGAAAGCTTGGGGTCGTCAGCAGAGATGACGCCGAGAAACTCGCCATCGCTGTTGAGCTCAACGGAATCGGTCTTGCGGCCGCGCAAGGCGATGGTCAGCCGATCGTTCTCGAAGAGCTTGCGCAGATAGGACTGCAGCACTTCGCGGCCTACCGGAATCTTCATCTCGAGCGCGAAGGAGCGGTCGCCGTCCTCGTCGTCGACGGAGATGGACGCAATCTTGCGTTCGCCGAGGTGAACGGAAGCGTTGTCGGTGTTCTTCGGGTCGAGTGAGACGCGGATGTCGTCATTGCCGAAGGAGCGACGCAGAAACGCCTGCAGCTGTCGCAATTCGCTTTTTTCCACGCGCGCCTCCCAAGATGCTCAATTTTTTCAGTCGTGTGACACGATCGCGCGAGCCGGGCAAGATGGGATTTTCGTAAAAGATGCGCCCGGCGGTGTGGCCGGGCGCATGTGTCCTGAGCGGGCCTTTATTCCCCGGCTTCCTTCAGCCGTTTGTTGCATTGGCTCCAGTATTTGGGCCAAGTGATCTTCTTGTCGGCCTTGAGAAGCTCGGCCTTCTTCGCCTTCCACTCAGCAGCGCATTTCTTCTGGCGGCTCTGAGTTGCGGCCTTGGCTTCGGCGGCGGGCTTTGTGGCTTCGGCTGGCTTCGCAGGCTCGGCCGGCTTGGCCGCCTCGGAGGGATTCGCGGCTTCGGCTGGCTTGGCGGCTTCAGCGGGTTTTGCGGTTTCGACAGGGGCCGGGGCCGCCGGCTCGGCGGGCTTTGCCGATTCGGCAGGCTTTGCGGCTTCGGCTGGCGCCGCTGCTGGGGCGGCCTCGGCAAGGCTCGCGCGGCACTCCTTCAGAAATTCCTGCCAGCTCTGGCCTGCGAGTTCATTGGCGGCTTTCTTGGCCTGATATCGAGATCCGCATTCCTTCAGCACATTGGCCTGGGCGAGCGCGTCGCTTGAAGCGGCCATGCCGAGGCCGATGGCGACGAGACCCACCGCCGCGCGGGAAACAACGAGACGGATCACCATATAATTTCTCCCCTTTGGAAGCCGCTTGGAAGTTCGGCAGCGACTTACGACGGCGCGGTCAAGCACAGGGCGCGCCATTTTGTCAGCGGCAGCGTGTCTTGCGGCGGCGCAACGATAGTCCCAATAAGGTTGTGAACGCAATCCGAACGGGCGATAAGGCCGCGCACGACTCCCCGAACAAGGAGAACCTTTTTGCCGCCCGCCCGCGAACAACCTGCTAGCTGGGGCGACAGCGTCATTCTTCACGAAGACGGGCTCGCCCGCTGCCCTTGGCCGGGGCGCGATTCTCTTTACGTCGCCTATCATGACGAGGAATGGGGGAAACCCGAAAGGGACAGCAGGGCCCTGTTCGAAAAGCTGGTTTTGGATGGCTTCCAGGCCGGCCTTTCCTGGATCACGATTCTGCGAAAGCGGGAGGCGTTCCGCAAGGCTTTCGAGGGCTTCAAGCCTGAGGCGGTGGCGCGCTTCGACAACAAGCGCGTGCATGATTTGATGCAGAATGTCGGCATCGTGCGCAACCGCGCCAAAATAGAAGGCGCCGTTCTGTCTGCGCGAGCCTGGTTGGAGCTCGAGGCCCGCGAGGGCTTCTCCGACTATCTCTGGGGATTCGTTGATGGAGCGCCGATCGACAACCATCCCAAGCGCATAAGCGACATTCCGACGCAGAACGCCATCTCCGCGCGCTTGTCCAAGGAGTTGAGAGTTCGCGGCTTTAAATTCTGCGGCCCGACAATCGTCTATGCATTCATGCAGGCCGTCGGGATGGTGAACGACCATCTCGTCGATTGCCATAGGCGAGCGCATGGCTGATACGCAGAACGCGCCGATCAAGAAACGCACGGCCAAGGAGGCTCCTCCGCGCGCTTGGCAACGTATGCTTTCCGGACGGCGGCTCGATCTGCTCGATCCCTCCCCTCTCGACATAGAGATAGAAGACATTGCCCATGGCCTCGCGCGTGTGGCCCGCTGGAACGGGCAGACGCTCGGGCCTCATATCTTCTCTGTCGCCCAGCACAGCCTGCTCGTCGAGAAGATTGCCGCCGAGATCGAGCCTGGGATCGGCCGCGCCGAGCGGATGTTCATGCTGCTGCACGACGCGCCGGAATATGTCATCGGCGACATGATCTCACCCTTCAAGGCGGTCATAGGCGACGCTTACAAGTCGGTGGAAAACCGAATTCTCTCCGCGATATTGCTGCGTTTTTCGTTGCCGGCGACGCCCTCGCCCTCCATTCTGAAGCTCGCGAAAGAGGCCGACCGCACGGCGGCTTTTTTCGAGGCTGTGACCCTCGCCGGCTTTACACGGCGCGAGGCCGAGCGCATCTTCGGCCGTCCTGCGATATCTCCGCAGAGACTTGCGGACGAGACCACGCCCGCCGCCGTGGAGACGGTTCAGGCGCGGTTTCTCGCCCGCTTTCAGGAGATCGACCGCAGCTAGCGGAAGGCTAAGAGGGTTCCGATGTCGAGCGGGCGGCTTTACGTCTGTCCCATGACCAAGGTTGTCGACACCGTGCGCGGGAGCGGCGCCCGTTCGCTCGTCACGGTTCTGACAGCCGGCGCTTCGCTCGTGCGGCCCTGCGAAATCGCGCGCGAACGCCATTTGCGCATCGCCGTTTCGGATATCGACAAGCCGGTCGACGGGCATGTCTTGCCTGGAGAGGAGCATATCGACCGGCTGCTCGCCTTCACGGAAAAGTGGGACCGAACCGACCCCATGGTGATCCATTGCTACGCGGGCGTGAGCCGCTCGCCCGCGGCCGCCTATGTCGTCGCTTGCGCCCTGGCGCCGCATCGCTGCGAGTTCGAGCTCGCCCAGGAATTGCGCCGCGTGTCGCCGACGGCGACCCCGAACCGCCGGCTCATCGCCCTCGCCGACAGGCGGCTGGGTAGAGAAGGACGCATGGTCGCCGCGATTGCCGCCATTGGCAGGGGGACGGATTGTTTCGAGGGGGCGCCCTTCGCGCTCGAGCTCGCCTGACCGATACGCGCCAGGAACGAGACCTCGACACGCTTTCGCCGCCAGTTGAGATCGGCTTGACGGCGGCGATCGTGGCCGTGCGCGGGGACGAGCCGCTGATCCTCACCACCGCGGCCGACACGGGCGTCGCCGCCTTGCCCTCCGGCCCCTTTGATCCCATCCGGCACCGAACTTTCGAGATCGGGTTGCGCGCCTGGGTGACGGAGCAAACCGGCGCGCCGCTCGGCTATGTCGAGCAGCTCTATACTTTCGGCGACCGCGGCCGCCACGCTCGCGCCGGCGATCGCGATCCCCATGTCGTCTCCATCGGCTATCTCGCTCTGACGCGCATCGGCGACGACGCCAAGCGCCCGGCGGTCGGCGCCTGGCGAAATTGGCACGATTTCTTCCCCTGGGAGGACTGGCGGAAGGCGCGGCCGGAGATTATCGAAACGACGATTCTCCCCGGCCTTCGCGGCTGGGTCGAAGAAGCGCCGAACGCCGTCTCCTCCTCGGGCCTTTCCCGCCGCCAGCGCGTCGATCTCTTGTTTGGCGCGCGCGGCTTCAACGAAGAGAATGTGCTCGAGCGCTATGAGCTCCTCTATGAGGCGGGCATGATCGACGAAGCGCTGCGCGACGGGCGGGAGGCGGCGGCGCGACGAGGCAGACTGGAGCCGCTCGGCGTTCCGATGCGCCATGATCACCGCCGTATTCTCGCCACCGCCATGGGGCGGTTGCGGGCCAAGATGAAATATCGCCCGGTGATCTTCGAATTGATGCCGGCGACCTTTACGCTCACCGAGCTGCAGCGGACAGTAGAGGCCATCGCTGGGCGCCATCTTCACAAACAAAATTTTCGCCGGCTGGTCGAAACATCAGCGATCGTGGAGCCGACCGGAGAGATGTCGCTGAAGACAGGCGGACGTCCGGCGGCTCTATTCCATTTTCGCCGCAATGTTCTGCAAGAACGACCTGCGCCGGGCCTACGCGTGGGCATCAGGAGCTGATTTCGGTCTTAAGATATTGTTCACCGTAATAGGGTGAACGTTCTTTCAACGCGTGGCGCCGAAAAGCGTAGAGGTGCGTCTTGGGATATCTTTCGCCGCCGCCGTCGCCGGCTCCCGTCATCGTCTATAAGGACGTCGGCGGGCTCGTCTCCGACTACGAAACGCAGACCGAGCGTTATAAACGCGAAAACAGGGAAGTGCGCCTGCACGAGTGCCGCTCGGCCTGCACGTTGGCGCTGAGCCTGCCCAATGTCTGCGTCTATCCCGACGCGCAGGTGAAATTCCACCAAGCCTACAACGCGATCACGAGAGAAGTCGATTTCGGCATCTCCGCCAAGCTTTTCGCCTCCTACCCTGCCGCCGTGCAGGCCCGGCTCGGCTATCTGACCCGCGAATACAGGGTGTTGAGCGGCCGCGAGCTGATCGCGCTCGGCATGCGCAACTGCGAGGGCGACAACCCCGTTCTGACCGCGAGCCGCAAGCAGCGGCAGACGCCGCAAACCACGGTTGCAAGCGCCGACGCAGCAACGGGGCAGAGTTCCTGGGGCGATCTTGCCCGCAAAGTGCAAAGCGCCGTCGCCGGCGCGCTTTCCAGCCCGCAGGGGCAGCCCGGAGGCTCCATCCGCGTCGCCGTGGCCGACCGCGAACGCATCCCCGATTCACACGTAACCTCCGATGCAGTCGCCCGCTCGGAAGCCCTGATGGGAGCGGGCCGCGCCCTCGCCGATGTCCCGCTCCCGCCGCGGCGGCCGCCATCCGAGGCCTTCACCACGACCGACGCCGCCTCCGGTCTTGCGTTGATTCCCGGCGCACAGCCCATCCTCAGCGCAAAATTCGTCCGCGTCGAACTGCGTTAAGGATAAGGCGATCTAAGCGTGGCGCCTGCTGTTGAGCAATTTTTGGCCATGATGTTAACATAGCCGTCATCTGGAGGGTTGGGCTGGCGGCCCAGCATGCCCTTGGTCGTTGAAGCTAGAATTTCGCGCAGGCCGCTCCTGCCGCAAAAACCTCGTGGATCGGGGAGTCCGGGAAACGGCTTTTCCGCCGGCTCCGGCACAAGGGATGAAGAATAGTTTCGAACTGGCCAGACGCGGCCCGGCCGCGGCCGAAATGGGGAAGCGACCTTTTTGAAGACGCCGCGCGACAGCGACAACCGCAAACTGCCCCCGCCGGTCTCGCTCGCCCTCGGCTTGCTGACGTCCTTTCTGGCGACTCTCACGCCGAGCATCACGGAAACCGCGATCGCAAACGGCGACACGCGAACGATCTACCTTCATCACGCCCATACGGGCGAGGACATAGCCGCCACCTATCTCGTCAATGGCCAATATGACAGCCGCGTCCTGCAGCAGCTGAACTGGTTCCTGCGCGACTGGCGCCGCGACGAGCCGACGAACATGGACCCCCGCCTGTTCGACGTGGTGTGGGAGGCCTACCGCACCGCCGGCGCGGGCAATCAGGTGATCAACGTCGTTTCCGCCTATCGCTCGCCAGAGACCAACGCCATGCTGCGCGCACGCTCGCGCGCCGTGGCCAAATATTCCCAGCACATGCTCGGCAAGGCGATGGACACGACCATGCCCGGCATGCCGATGTCTCAAGTTCGCGAGATCGGCATGCGCATGCAGCGCGGCGGAGTCGGGTATTATCCAAACGCCAACACGCCCTTCGTTCATCTCGACGTCGGCAATGTGCGCTCCTGGCCGCGCATGACCTACGACCAGCTGGTTCGACTTTTCCCGGACGGCAAGACGGTCCATCTGCCGACGAACGGCCAGCCGCTCCCCGGCTATGAGGAGGCGAGGGCGGAGATTGAGGCGCGCGGCAATGGCGCCTATGTGACGGCGCCCCGCCGAACCTTTGGCGGCTTCTTCGCAGCGCTCTTCGGCATGGGCGGCGGCGAGGATGAGGACGCGGAGATCGCGGCGCCGCCGCCGAGCACCCGGAAGCAATGGGCGGCGCTCGCCCCACGCAGCGCGCGCAGCGCAGCGGCGGATTACGAAGGCGGCGGCGACGAAGGCGGAGCAGCCGACGCGCCGACGACCCGCCGCGGACGCAACCAGATCGCGCGCGCGGAGGCAGATCTTCCGCGCGGAGAGACGGCGATGACCGCCACTGGCGCTATCGCCGTCGCGCCGCAGACCAGCCGCGCAGCGCTGACCGCCGCGCCGCCGGAGAGCGAGACAGCGCCGGAAGCGCCGCAAGAAGAAGAGAGAAAACCGAAATACGCCCGCGTTCCGCTGCCCCCGGCTGGACGGCCCGCCTCCCTCGATAAGCCGATCCCGCTCGATGAAAAACCGGCCGAGGTGGCGGCTATCGAGCCCGGCGGCTCGCCGGAGCCTGAAAGCCGGCCCGATGAACCGTCGGCGGCGGCGCGCCGTTACGTGAACGCGCCCACCCCTCCGCATCGCCCATCAGGGCTCGTCGCTCTCGCAGAGGCCAAACCGGACGCCCCGACGCCGCCGGAGCGTCCGCGCCAACAGGGACGCCGCTCCGGCGCTTCCCATGCAATCGCCAAGATGGTCGACCAGCAAGACGAGGGAGCGAACGGGGACGATCCCGCCCTAGCCTATGCGCCGCAAGGTAAATCGACCGACTCCAAGCAGGAGGAAGACGGCGCCAAGCCCGCGAAAAGCGCGGTTGCGGAGAAGGCCGATTTCGTGCCCGCCCGCCTCGACCGCTCGAATTTCAACACACTGACTGCGGCGACGCCGGCGGCGCGCGTCTCTGCCCGCTCAGTGCTCGGCGCGCCGATCACGGCCGTGCGCTCGGCCGCCCGCGCCACGGCCCCCAGCGTGCTGCTGCCGCCAACGCGGCCGGCGAACGTCGTCGGCTTCGCCCCGCCACAGGCGCAGCCTCCGGCCGACAAATTCACGCCGGGCGTGACGCGCGCCCGGACGTCCGGACAAATGAACGAGTCTCATCCGAAAAACTAGGCGGTCGGAGGCTGCCGGGCGGGATTCACTCCGCCGCCTACGCCTCCGGGCATCCTTCCTGCATCGCCTCTCGGCCAGCCGCTATCATCTCATCCGGCGTCATGTCGCGGATGTGGGTCGCAATCGACCACTCGTGGCCAAAGGATCGACGACGATCCCGTGACGATCGCCCCAGAACATGTCGGCGACCGGCATTTTCACTGTACGCTCTTCACTCTCGCGGGTACGCCCTATCAGGCATTGAACATGTGGGCTACGCCGCGCTCAACGAGGCAGTCTCGATCTCGGTGACAACCGACGATCAGGAAGAGACGGACCGGCTATGGACGGCGCTGCTGGCGGATGGCGGCAAAGAAAATCGGTGTGGCTGGCTGAAGGACCGTTTCGGCCTGTCCTGGCAGATCGTGCCGGAGGCCCTGCCCCGTCTCCTCACGGCCCCGGACCGCGCCGGCGCCGCCCGCGTCATGCAGGCGATGATGGGCATGGTGCAGCTCGACGTCGCCATGTTGGAGAAGGCGTTTCGCGGAGAGTGAGCTGCCGCCCGCCAGGAGATGTCCGTCTCCGCGCCTACGCGTCCAGGATGAGAACGCCGGTCAATCCTGGAAGGGGTTATGCACCAGAATGGTGTCGTCGCGCTCGGGGCTCGTCGAGAGCAGCGCGACCGGCGCGCCGATCAGCTCCTCGATGCGGCGAACATATTTGATCGCCTGAGCGGGGAGCTCGGCCCAGCTGCGCGCGCCGCTCGTCGTCTCCTTCCAGCCGGGGAAGCTCTCATAGACCGGGGTCACCCGCGCCTGCGCCGATTGCGAGGCTGGCAGGCGGTCGATGCGCTTGCCGTCGAGCATGTAATGGGTGCAGATCTTGATCTCGTCGAAGCCGTCGAGAATGTCGAGCTTGGTGAGCGCGATGCCATTGATGCCGGAGGTCTTCACCGCCTGGCGCGTCAGCACGGCGTCGAACCAGCCGCAGCGGCGCCGCCGCCCCGTGTTGGTGCCGAACTCATGGCCCCGGTCACCGATCAGCTCACCAATGCCGTCGGTCAGCTCGGTGGGGAAAGGCCCGCCGCCGACGCGCGTCGTATAAGCCTTGGCGATGCCAAGCACATAGCCGATCGCGCCTGGCCCTAGCCCAGAGCCGCTCGCCGCCGAGGCCGCCACGGTGTTGGAGGAGGTCACATAAGGATAGGTTCCGTGGTCGACGTCGAGCAACACGCCCTGCGCGCCCTCGAAGAGGATGCGTTTGCCGGCGCGGCGCTGCTCGTCGAGCAGGTCCCACACGGCGTCCATGAAGGGCAGGATTTTCGGCGCGACCGAGAGCAGCTCTTCGCGCAACGTCTCCGGCGCGACTTGCGGCAAGCCGAGGCCCCGGCGCAGAGGATCATGATGAGCGAGAACGCGAGCGATCTTGTCGTCGAGCGTATCCGGCTCGCCGAGGTCCATCAGGCGGATGGCGCGGCGGCCGACCTTGTCTTCATAAGCGGGGCCAATGCCGCGCTTTGTGGTGCCGATCTTGGCGCCGCCGCCCGCGGCCTCCTCGCGATGGGCGTCGAGCTCGCGATGCAGCGAGAGAATGAGCGGCGCGTTTTCGGCCACCTTGAAATTGTCCGGCGTGACCTCGACGCCCTGCTCCCGCAGCCGCTCGATTTCGCCAACGAGGAAATGCGGATCGACGACCACGCCATTGCCGATGACGGAGAGCTTGCCCGGCCGCACGATGCCGGAGGGCAGCAGCGCGAGCTTATAGGTCGTGCTGTCGATGACGAGCGTATGGCCGGCGTTGTGGCCGCCCTGGAAGCGCACGACGACATCCGCCTCCAGCGACAGCCAGTCGACGATCTTGCCCTTGCCCTCGTCGCCCCATTGGGCGCCGACCACCGCCACATTCGCCATGATCTTGTCTTCGCAGCTTCAAAACGGAAAAAGCCCCGCGCGGTAACGCGAAGGGCTCGTTACGGGCGAGGTGTAGCGCAGGACGGCCGGGCGGTAAAGACCCGGCGCGCGACGCGCGCAGAAGCCGCCTGAGGCCGCGTCTAGAAGTCCGAGGAGGCAGGAAAAACGTCTTGTTTACTTGGCTGACATGACGAAGTATAAGCCTGCCGCCTGCGCTTTTCGTAACTGAGTTTTTGGCAACTGCGGATAGGCCCAGAGTGATTGTCAAATGTCGATATCCCAGCTTGCGTATTACTACGCCCTTAGAACAATCGCCCGCACGGAGGTTGCTGACAGCATCAACGAACGGGTGAGAAAGTACGGGGGAACCAACCATTCTGGAGGGCTTACACTTTGCTCCATAAACAAGGAAGCAATTGATTTTGCCAGGAAAGAGTGGCCAAAGTATTATGGCGACAAAACCCATAATGGGTTTGAATATAGCTGGGAAACGCTCTACCGTAAGTTCACGGCAAGGCCCTCGTTTTTTGATCTCGCTATCTGGCAACAGGTCAATGGGGAACGAGTCTTGCAAGGCTTGGCACTAGGCAAGCCGTCCAATGGAAAGACACATTTGACCCTTAACTGGATTGAAAGGTCGTTCGCGCCAACCTACTTGAGAGGTGGAGCCTTGCTGCCCATCTTGGCATGCGCTGAGGAATACGCGAAGCTCCTAGGTTGCCACCGCGTTCTTATCAAGGATGCGGTTGACCCGCAAAAGTACGAACGATATGGCTACACCTCGTTCAAACTGCCAAAAGTGACGGGTTCCTATTTGTATAAGGAAATAAGCAATGACCACGGCCAACAACAATAAGCTGGCAGCCAGCTCCGTTCATGCGGATGATGAGCTGCAAAACGCTATTGCGGCCGCCACCGAGCGGGCCGCAGAGGTCTACTCCAATGGTCGCAAGACTCTTGTAGATCAGATTCCTATCAAAGAATGGCTCGAATGGGACGCCACTGACGATCTCGCTATCGTCGCGGATAGCGACGGTCTTGAAGACGATGATGGCTGCCTTGATGTAGCCGCGTGAGCCATTGATAGACCCGCTATTTCGGGGTTGTCAGACCCCGAAATAGCAGGAAACAGCAGCATGTGTGGATCAGAGCTATCCGCCGATCCTTAGACGAGCCATTCAAAACTCAGAGAGACACACTAGAAAACCGAGCAAGGGTAACTCCGAAAGGCTGCCTAAGACCCAAGGCTTCCTTCGGAGCAAGCGTCTCTTACGCGGTTTCCCGGCCGTTGATCCCGCGATATTCAGGCGCTTCCCCGTTGGCAAGTTATACTTATTTCTCGAGGAGAAGAAATCCGTCGACCCGCCCATGGGAACTTCGCGGCGGCTCGCCGGTTGGCGCTTGGCGAGAGAGAGGTCTCAGCCATGGCCGCCGCCGTCGACCGCGTCCAAGCCCACACGAGCGAAGCCGCCAACCGCATGATCCATGAAGCGATGACCGAGCGGCTTGTCTACGCCGCCTTGCATCCCGACAGGATCGAGGAACGCCTCGGCGAGCTCGACCGGGAGTGGGACGTCGAGCGCGTTCTCGAAGCCAACGCCTCGACGCTGGCCCTCGCCGGTCTCGCGCTCGGGAGCGCCGTCGACCGCCGCTGGCTCGCGCTCCCCGTCTTGGTCGCCGGCTTCCTGCTCCAGCACGCTGTTCAGGGCTGGTGCCCGCCGCTGCCATTGCTGCGGCGCCTGGGGTTCCGCACGCAGCAGGAGATCGACCAGGAGCGCTACGGGCTGAAAGCCCTGCGCGGCGATTTCCAGAAGGTGGAGCAGGCGATGGGGCGGCTGCAAAATGCGCTGCATGAGCGGAAGGCGTAGGATCGCTCAGGCCCGATGGTACGGATGTCCGGATAAAATCGTCATCGCCCGGTAGATCTGCTCAGCCGCGAGTATCCGCACCAGCTGATGCGGGAGGGTCATCGCGCCAAAGGAGAAGACCGCCGTCGCCCTGGCCCGCACGCTCGCATCGAGCCCCTCGGAGCCGCCGATCGCAAACCACATGGCCTTGCGCCCGGCGTCGCGCTCGCGGCCTATAAACGCGGCGAAAGCCGCGCTGTCCGCCGCCTTGCCACGCTCGTCGAAGGCGACGAGCGCCGCATCAATGGGCAGCGGCGCGAGCATCTCCTCGCCCTCGCGCGCCATGCGCTCGGCTGGGCTCTTGGCCTTGCTTTCGTCGATCTCCTTCAAATCGAGCCCTTCGAGCCCGATGCGCCGCAGCGCGGCGATGCGCTCGGCGTAACGCGCGTAAATCTCGCGCTCGGGACCGGCCTTCAACCGGCCCACGCAGACAATGCCCAATCGCACGTGGCTATCTCTTTCGCATCTCTTTACCCCAAAACCGCTGGGCACTTTTGGGGATGATGCGTCAGATCAGCCGCATCTCCACCGGCCGGTCGCCGCCCCACATTTTCTCGAGGTTGTAAAACTGGCGCACCTCGGGACGGAAAATGTGGACGATGACGTCGCCGGCGTCGATCAGCACCCAGTCGCACTGGGGCAGGCCCTCGACGCGGGCCGCGACGCCCGCCTCCTTCAGGGCCCTTACCGCCTTGTCGGCGACGGCGCCGACATGCACGGTCGAGCGCCCCGTCGCGATGATCATCTCATCAGCGAGGGCGGTCTTGCCGCGTAGATCGATGGAAATGACATCCTCGGCCTTGGTCTCGTCCAGAGCTGCGAGGATATTGTGCACGATTAAGCCGCCAACCGGCGCACCGGCGCCGACCTTCGGCTGGGAGCGGGTCTCCACCCCCGGATGAACACTCGTCAACAGCGTTGCAACCCTCATGCTTCGCGGCCATCGTCCGACCGCGCCCTGAGGATGGGACTCTTTGTCCCCGATTGCAACATGAAAGCAGTCCGCGCCCAGGCTCATGGCGAAAAAAACCCGGCGTCGAGGCCGGGTCTTGAAGGCGGTTCCGGCTCACCGAGAGGCGGGAGGAACCTCAAAACCGGAACGCTCCTAGGATAGTGGATTCCAAGAAAAAAGCTTGTGCGATTTTCGACCCGGGCGCGAACGCTCCGATCAAAACCCACGTTTCGGCGGCCCGAGGCGATGCGGTCTTCGAAACCGGCCTTCACGAAACTCTGGTTTTTCAACAACCTATGATCGAGAGCCCGAGCGGCGGCCCCAGGCGTGGCGGAACGGCAACACGCGCCTGAATTGTAATGCGTTTGTCGCCGAACGATGCAAGGCGCGCCCGAATCAGGGAATCAACACCATGGATCCCGCTGTCTGACGTGATTCGAGGGCGGCGTGGACCTCAGCCGCTTCCGCCAGAGGAAAACTTTGGGGCGGCTCGATGGTCATATGCTCGCGTTTCATGGCGTGGAGCATGTCCTCGACCATGTCCTCGTAATCCCGCCGCTTGGCGATATGGGTGAAAAGCGAGGGGCGCGTCGCGTAGAGCGAGCCCTTTTGGGCCAGAAGGCCCATGTCGAAGCTTGCGATAGGACCGGAAGCCGAGCCGAAGCTCACGAACATGCCGAAAGGCGCGAGGCAATCGAGCGAGCCCGGAAAGGTTGCGCGGCCGACGCCGTCATAGACGACCTCGCAAAGCCGCCCCTTGGTGATTTCCTTCACGCGCTCCTCGAATTTCTCCGAGCGATAGAGAATCACGTCCCGGGCCCCGGCCTTGCGCGCGATCTCGGCCTTCTCGGGCGAGCCCACTGTGGCGATGACCTTGGCGCCCAGCGCGCTCGCCCACTGGCAAAGAAGCTGGCCGACCCCGCCGGCTCCCGCGTGAACGAGCACGCGATGCCCCTTCTTCACGCGGAAGGTGCGGCGCAGGAGGTATTGCGCAGTAAGGCCCTTGAGCATCATCACGGCGCCTTGCTCGTAGCTCACGGACTTGGGCAAGTGGATGACCGAGTCGGCGGCGATGTTGCGCGCCTCGCTGTAGCCGCCGAGCGCCCCGACATAAGCGACGCGGTCGCCAGGTTCGAAGTCCTTCACCCCCTCACCGACGGCGACGATCTGCCCTGCGCCCTCATGACCGGGAATGAAGGGAAATTCGGCCGGATAGGCCCCGGTGCGGCGATAAATATCAATATAATTGACCCCGATGGCGCGCTGGCGAATCTGCACTTCGCCCAGGCCCGGGGCCGCCAGCTCGACCTCTTCGAGCTGCAGCGCATCGGGACCGCCGGGCCGGTGCACGCGAATCGCCTTGACCATCGAAACCTCCACTCGCCCAAGGTATAAGGGGCGCGAAGCCAAGCGAGCCGATCCCGCCTTCTGTCCCATTTATCCCCCAAACGCGTAAACCTCAAAGCCGCCGCCTTCGGCGGCGCCCCAGGCTCGCCCTCCCGCGTTTCGCCCGCTATAGAGAACGCCGAGACTTGAGGAGCTTGTAAGCGATGACGAAGCCTTGCGCGCCAACGGGCGAGACGACGAAGACCGACATCCTCGTGGCCGGCGCCGGATCGACCGGGCTTGCCGCGGCGCTTGCCTTCGCGCGTTCGGGGCTGAAAACGGCGCTGGTCGGGCGCATTCCGCCGCCCCTGCCCGGCCGCACGGTCGCGCTCTTCGAGGCCTCCGTCCGCTTTCTCCACGCGCTCGGCGCGCTGGAGCGGGTGAAGGCGCTCGCCTGCCCGATCGAGGGCATCCGCATGATCGACGACACCGACCAGCTCTTTCCAGTGCCGGAGCTGACGCTGCGCGCGAGCGAAGTCGATCTGCCGGCGCTTGGCCTCAACGTCTCCAACGACGAGCTGGTCGCCGTGCTGCTCGACCTCGTGCGGGCGCATCCAGAGATCGAATTCATCGAAGCGGACATCGCCGATTATGAAATAAACAGCGCCTCCGCCGCGGCGCTTCTCGCCGATGGACGGCGGATCGAGGCGGATTTCATCGTCGCCGCGGATGGGCGCAACTCCCGCGCCCGGGCGGCCGCCGGGATCGACGTGAAGGAATGGACCTATCCGCAGATGGCGCTGACCATGATGCTGCGCCACGAATTTCCGCACGACAACATCTCGTCGGAATGGCACACCCGCTCGGGCCCCTTTACGCTCGTGCCGCTCCCCGCCCGCGAGGGCGCGCCCCATCGCTCCAGCCTCGTGTGGCTGATGAGCGTCGCGGATGCGCGGCGGCGTCTCGCCAAGCCCCGCGGGGAGCTGGAATATGAAATCGAAGACTACGCCAAGTCCGAATTTGGCGCGATGACGATCGAGAGCGACATCGGCCAGTTCCGCATGGGCGGCATGCAGGTGTCGCAGCACGCGAAAGGCCGCATGGCGCTCGTGGGCGAGACCTGCCACGTCTTCCCGCCGATCGGCGCGCAGGGTCTGAACCTCAGCCTGCGTGACGTCGCCGATCTCGAAGACTGCCTCGCCAGCGCCGATCTGCGCAACGAGCGGGAGCTTTCCCGCGCTCTCTCGCGCTATGACCGCCACCGTCGAGCCGACATCGGATTTCGCACACACGGCGTCGACGTGCTGAACCGCTCGCTCATCATCCCCTATCTGCCCGTCGATCTCTTCCGTGGCGCGAGCTTCATCGCGGTTGCAACACTCGGCCCTCTCCGCCGGGCGGTGATTCGCGAGGGCGTGCTGCCCCATCTCGTGCTGCCGAGAATGATGCGAAAGCCTGTGCCGGAGACGCGACCGGAGTAGGCCCGCCCCTACTCGCCGATCGCATGAAGCGCGATCTCGCGCCGATGGGGCCGTCGCCGGTGCTCGACGAGATAGGCGCCCTGCCACGTCCCCAGCGCCAGCGCGCCGCCGATGATCGGAATCGAGAGATGGGTCTGCGTCAGCGCCGCGCGTATATGCGCGGGCATGTCGTCCGGGCCTTCCGTATCGTGCGCATAATCCGCCCCCTCGGGCGCGAGCCGCGCCAAGACCGCCTCGAGATCGCGCAGGACGCTCGGATCGGCGTTCTCCTGGATAAGGAGCGACGCGGACGTATGCCGGCAAAAGACCGTCAGCAAGCCCTCGCCCAGGCGCAGGCCGCGCACGAAATCGAGAAGCGCCGGGGTGAATTCATAGAAGCCCCGCCCGCCCGTCTCGATCTTGAGGACTCTCGTTGCCTGTCGCATAGGAGAAATGTGCGTAAGGGCATGGAAAAGTCCAGCCGGGAAAGCTCTTGTCGCGCTCCGCGCCGAGGCGCCGAAAACGTAATTGGAGAGACAATTGTCCGAAGCGATCGATGCGGTGATGAACTGGGCGGCCTCCGACAATGGGAGGTATGTGGGCGGGGTCGCGCTTATGGCGTTGGCCTGGGCCGAGGCGGCGACCGTCGTCGGCACGGCCTATGTGAAGCGCATGATTCCGCTGCGCATCACGGCGATGACGGGCAATGTGCTGGGCGTGACCTATGGGCTCATCACCGGCAGCCTTCCGACGATTGTCAAACATACGATCAATCTGCCGCTCAATTTTACCAGGTTGCGCGAGATGCGCCGCCTGATCGAAAGCGTGCGGGAGGCCAACGCCAACGACCTCGATATCGAATGGCTCAAGCCCTTCATGCATCCTGAAAGCGTGCGGGCGACCGACTTCGTCTTCAGGAAGGGCGACGTCGCCAACGAGGCTTATGTCGTGGTCGAAGGCGAGGTCGAGATCGTGGAGCGCGGCGTGACGCTCGCACCCGGCGCAATCTTCGGCGAGATGGCGCTTTTCACCAAATCCGGCAAGCGCACCGCGACCGCCAAATGCCTATCCGACGTGCGCCTCCTGACCATTACCTACGAGCAGTTCGAGCAGCTCTATTTCCAGAACCCCGAATTCGGCCTCTATCTCGTCCGCCTGATCGTGCGCCGCTTCGAGGCCAATCACATGCAGGAGGAGCTGGAGAGCGCTTAGTTCCGTCGTCCCGTCTCTGCCTGCTATCTCTTGAAAAACGCCTCGGCGGCGGCGGTCGCCGCGCGTTTGGACTGCGCCGCCGCCTCGAGGCGCTCGATTTCTTCCTTCAACACGGCTATTCGCGCCTCGATTTCTGCGACCGACAACAGGTCGAGCGGCTGGCCGATTTCATAGGCGGGACGGGGGCGTGGGGCGTCTTCGTCGGTCATTGGGCCTACCAGAAAGGGTTTTTATCCTAAATCCTTTGATTTTCGCTGTCGTTCCCAACGCTCGTTCGAGCGAAAGCCCCGGCGCTAGCCCAAACGGAAGCGTATCGCAACTTCATCGCGAGCGCCGTCACGGACTCCTGCCCAGGGCTGGCCGAAAAATCCGCCCTCGCCGCGACAATTCTGCGGGCCTATCTGCTATTGTGCGCCCGCGAAGCCGACGCGGGCGTGGCGGGAAGACGAGAAGATGACGAAGTGGGTCTATAGTTTCAGCGCCGGCGGGTCCGAGGGATCTGCCGCCATGCGAGACCTTTTGGGCGGCAAAGGCGCCAATCTCGCAGAGATGGCGGCGCTGGGCCTTCCCGTTCCGCCGGGCTTCACCATCACCACCGAGGTCTGCGCCTATTTCTACGCCAGCGGCCACACGTTCCCCGCCGACCTCGAGGCCCAGGTCGACGCGGCCATGGAAGAGATGGGCCGCGTCGTCGGCCACGCCTTCGACGATCCGAAATGGCCGCTGCTCGTCTCCGTTCGCTCCGGCGCGCGCGCCTCCATGCCAGGCATGATGGATACGGTGCTCAATCTGGGCCTCAACGACGAGACGGTCGAGGCGCTCGCCGCCTACTCCGGCGACGCCCGCTTCGCCTGGGATTGCTATCGCCGCTTCGTCGAAATGTATTCCTCTGTCGTGCTCGGCGTCGAGCATCATATTTTCGAAGAGGCGCTCGAGGAGTTCAAAGAGTCGCAGGGCCTCACCCTCGACACGCAACTCTCCGCCGATCATTGGCGCACGGCGGTGAAGCAATTCAAGGCGATCGTCGAAGCCAACGCCGGGGTCGCCTTTCCTCAGGAGCCGCGCGAGCAGTTGTGGGGCGCGATCAAGGCGGTTTTTTCGTCCTGGATGAATCATCGCGCCATCGTCTACCGCCATCTGCACAATATACCCGAGAGCTGGGGCACCGCCGTCAACGTGCAGGCGATGGTTTTCGGCAATATGGACTCCAACTCCGCGACCGGCGTCGCCTTCACGCGCAATCCCTCCACCGGCGTGAAAGAGCTTTACGGCGAATATCTGTTGAACTCGCAGGGAGAGGATGTCGTCGCCGGCCTGCGCACTCCGCAGCCGCTCACCGAAGCCGCAAGCCGCGCCTCGCCCGGCGAGAAAATCTCGCTCGAGGCGACCATGCCAAAGGTCTTCGCGGAATTCGCGCAGGTTGCAGACCGTCTCGAACGCCATTACCGCGACATGCAGGACATGGAATTCACCATCGAGCGCGGCAAGTTGTGGATGCTGCAAACGCGCTCCGGCAAGCGCACGGCGCGCGCCGCCCTGAAGCTTGCCGTCGATATGGCGAATGAAGGGCTCATCACGCGAGAAGAAGCGCTGCTGCGCGTCGAGCCGACGTCGCTCGATCAATTGCTGCATCCGACGATCGACCCGGCGGCGCGGCGCGACATACTGGCGACGGGCCTCCCCGCCTCGCCCGGCGCCGCCTTCGGCGAGGTCGTTTTCAACCCGGAAGAGGCGGCGGCGCTCGCGGCCTCGGGGCGCAAGGTCATACTGGTGCGCACGGAGACAAGCCCGGAAGATATTCACGGCATGCACGCCGCCGAAGGCATCCTCACGGCGCGCGGCGGCATGACCTCGCACGCGGCCGTCGTCGCGCGTGGCATGGGCAAGCCTTGCGTCACGGGCGCCGGCGCCCTGCGCATCGATTACGACGAGCAATGCTTCACCGTCGCGGGCAAGCGTTTCACCAAGGGCGACAAGCTCACGATCGACGGCTCGGCCGGACATGTCATCGCCGGCGAGGTGAAGATGCAGCGGCCCGAGCTCACCGGCGAATTCGCCGTGCTGATGGGCTGGGCGGACAAGGCGCGCCGCATGAAGGTGCGCGCCAACGCCGAGACGCCCTCAGACGCCCGCGCGGCGCGCCGCTTTGGCGCAGAGGGCATCGGCCTTGCGCGCACCGAGCATATGTTCTTCGAGGGCGAGCGCATCGTCGCGGTCCGCGAGATGATCCTCGCTGACGACGCCGAAGGGCGCAAGGCGGCGCTCGCCAAGCTGCTGCCGATCCAACGTGAGGATTTCAAGCACCTCTTCGAGATCATGGCCGGCCTGCCCGTCACGATCCGCCTGCTCGATCCGCCGTTGCACGAGTTCCTGCCGCATACGGAGAGCGAGCTGGCGGCTGTGGCGCGGGCCATGGGCGCCGATCCCGTGAAGCTCCGGCGCCGCGCGCTTCAGCTTTCGGAATTCAACCCCATGCTGGGCTTTCGCGGCGTGCGTCTCGCGGTGGTCTTCCCCGAGATCGTCGACATGCAGGCGCGCGCCATTTTCGAGGCGGCGATCGAGGCGACTCTTTCCACAGGAGAACCCGCGGAGCTCGAAATCATGGCTCCGCTCGTCTTTGCTCGCGCCGAGCTTGATCTCGTGCAGGCCCGCGTCGACGCCATGGCGAAGCTCGTCGAGGACGAGACGGGCATTCGCCCGCGCTATCACATCGGCACGATGATCGAGCTGCCGCGCGCCGCCCTGCGGGCCGGCGAGATTGCGCCCTCGGCCGATTTCTTCTCCTTTGGCACGAACGACCTGACGCAAACGACGCTCGGAATTTCGCGCGACGACTCCGGCTCCTTTCTCGGCGCCTATATCGAGAAGGGGCTGCTGCCGCACGATCCCTTCGTCTCGATCGACCAGGAGGGCGTGGGCGAATTGGTCGCGCTCGGCTGCGAGCGCGCGCGCGCCGCACGCCCGGACATCACGCTCGGCGTCTGCGGCGAGCACGGCGGCGATCCGGGGTCTCTCGCTTTCTTCGAGAAAATCGGCATCGACTACGTATCCTGCTCCCCCTTCCGCGTGCCGATCGCCCGGCTCGCCGCCGCGCAGGCGGCGCTGGGCGGAAAGGTGGAGGAGACGGCGTAGCTTCTCTTGTGGACGGATTGACAATAGCCGAGACCGGCGGTCTCGGCCGCGCGCTCAAAAGGATCGGCACCCGCGCGCGCGCATTTTCGCGCGCCGCGACCGCCTCGCAAGCCCATACGCTGCGCCAACCGCCTCCTTGGCGGCGCACTATTTTACGGCGATCTGGACCTTCTTTTCTCCTGTCGTCGCCTGCGCGGATTTCGGCAGCGTGACCTTCAGCACGCCTTTTTCGAAACTGGCGGCGATCTTGTCGACATCGACATTATCGGGCAGCCGGAAACTGCGCTTGAACGAGCCGTAGCGGCGCTCCGAGAAGAACATCCCTTCGTCCTTCTGCTCCCGCTCCATCTTCTTCTCGCCATGGATGACGAGCGCATTGTTGGCGATCTTCACCTCGACGTCTTTCTGATCGAGACCGGGAAGCTCGGCAGTCACTTCGTATTCATTGTCACGTTCGACGAAATCCACAGGGGGCGTTCCCTGCCAGCCCATGAAACGTTCGAAGGGCTCGAGATCGCCGGAACGCCTCTGCAAGGGCGCCTCGTCGAAGAAACGGTCGAGCTGCCGACGCAGCGCCTCGAACGGGCGCCAGTCCCACAGATCGGGCGACGTCAGAGCGCCGCCATCTTTTTTCACGGGTGCTTTCTGCTCTTCGGCCATCGTTGCCTCCGTAAGATTGCGATTTACCAACGCTTTTGATCGGCGTTCGTCGCTATCCACGAAAGAAAAATCGGCAAGGTCCCGGCCCCGCGCAAGCGGAGGCTCGTGGCGCAAGATGTCGCATCTTCCTGGGGGGTCCAGAGCGCCCTCGGGCGGATCAATCTTCCAATGACAGCAATCCCGCGTCGCCGCCAAATGACGCGGTGTTGATCGTCAACGAAACCTCTCGCAGGAAACGCCGCAGATAATCGGGGCCGCCGGCTTTCGGCCCGGTGCCGGAGAGTCCAAAGCCGCCGAAGGGCTGGCTGCCAACGATAGCCCCGATCATATTGCGATTGACGTAAACGTTTCCCGCCGGCGCTCTCGCCGCGAGGCTGTGAATGCGTTCCTCGATGCGCGTCTCGAGGCCGAACGTAAGGCCGTAGCCGCTCGCCTCGATCTCGGTCAGCAGCGCGTCGAAGCCGTCCGAGCGCCAAGTCATGACGTGCAGCACGGGGCCGAAAATCTCCTCGCGCAAATCCGAAACGCGGTCGAGCCTGATTATATGCGGCGCGACATAGGTTCCGTTGGAGGGCGCCTCTCCGGCATAGAGCGCGCGCCCCGCCGCTTTCTGATCGGCGAGATAGCGGTCGAGCTTTTCCTTCGCCTCTGAGTCGATCACAGGGCCGAGGTGGGCGCCGATGTCGCGCGGATCGCCGACGCGCAATTCTCTTACAGCGCCGATGAGCATTTCGATGGCGTCGGGCGCAATCTCTTCCTGCAGGCAAAGCAACCGGAGCGCCGAGCAACGCTGGCCGGCCGAGCGGAAGGCCGAGGCGAGAACGTCGTCGACAACCTGCTCGATCAACGCCGTGGAGTCGACGATCATGGCGTTGATTCCGCCCGTCTCCGCGATAAGCGGCGCAAGGGCGCCCAGGCGCGCCGCGAGCGCACGGTTGATATGTTGCGCCACTTCGACAGAGCCTGTGAAGACGACGCCCGCCGTGCGCGGATCGGCGACAAGCGCCGCGCCGACGTCGCCCGCGCCCGGCGCCAATTGCAGCGCGGCGCGCGAAACGCCGGCTTCATGAAGAAGCGCGACGGCCGAGGCGGCGACGAGCGGCGTCTGCTCGGCGGGCTTGGCGACGACGGCGTTGCCCGCGACAAGCGCGGCCGCGATCTGGCCGAGGAAGATCGCGAGCGGGAAATTCCAGGGCGAGATGCAGACGAAGACGCCGCGCCCCGAGTAGCGCAAGCGATTATCCTCGCCGGTGGGCCCCGGCAGCCTTTGCTCGCCGCATATGCGCCGCGCCTGGCCGGCGTAATAGCGGCACATATCCGCGGCCTCGCGAATTTCAGCGAGGGCGTCGTCGAGGGTCTTGCCGGCTTCGCTTTGCAGGAGCGCGATGAAGGCGCCGCGCCGGGTTTCGAGCAGATCGGCGGCGCGCTCCAGAATTTGCGCGCGCGTCTCCACGGGCGTTGCGCTCCACCGCGGGAACGCTGTGGCGGCTGCATTCATCATGGCGTGGACGTCGTCAATCTGCGCCTCGATCACGCGGCCGACGACGGAACCATCGATGGGAGAGATCACATCGCGCGGCGGCTTTGCAGAACCCGCGCTTGGGCCTGCTTCTCGAGCGTGATGGGCGGCGTCTCTCTCTGCGAGCAAGGCGGAAAGCGCCATTCTGTCGCCGAACTCTACGCCTTTCGAATTGGCGCGCACCGGCCGATAAATCTGCGACGGCGTCGTCAACCGTGGATGACGCGCCCGCGCGGCGTCGTGAACCGACTTGTGCGGATCGGCGACCAGCGCCTCCGCCGGCGTTTGCGGATCGGCGGCGCGCGCGACAAAAGACGAATTGGCGCCGTTCTCGATCAAGCGCCGGACGAGATAGGCGAGCAGGTCGCGATGAGGGCCGACCGGCGCATAGACGCGCACGGGGGTGCCGCTCATCCGCCCCAGCGCGGCGTAAAGAGCCTCGCCCATGCCGTGCAGGCGCTGAAACTCATAATCCCTGCGCACGCCGGCGCGGGCGAGGATCTCCGCAACGCTGCGGGCGTTGTGCGTGGCGAATTGCGCGTAGATCGCGGGCGCGCTCAGAAGCTTTGCGACGCAGGCGTCGTAATTGAGATCGGTCATCGCCTTGCGGGTGAAAACCGGATAATCGGCGAGCCCCCTCTCCTGCGCACGCTTGATCTCGCTGTCCCAATAGGCGCCCTTCACGAGGCGGACCATGAAGCGGCGATCGTGCGCCTGCGCGAGCGCTTGGATGTAGTCGATCACCGCCCCGGCGCGTTTCTGATAGGCTTGCACGGCAAGACCAAAACCTTCCCACCCCGCAAGCGATGGATCAGCGACGACGCGCGCGGCGACGTCGAGCGAAAGTTCAAGCCGGTCGGCTTCTTCAGCGTCTATGGTGAACGCAAGATCGCGCTCTTTAGCAAGGCGCGCGAGCTCCAGCACGCGTGGCGGCAATTCGCGCAACACGCGCTCGCGCGAGATCGCTTCGTAACGCGGATGCAGCGCCGAGAGTTTGACCGATATGCCAGGGCGATCGGGCAAAGAGGCGTCGCGCGCAGAGGCCCCAATGACGCGGATGGCCCGCGCATAAGCGTCGAAATAACGTTCGGCGTCCCTGGCGTTGCGCGCTCCTTCCCCGAGCATATCGAAGGAGAAGCGTTCCGGGCGCCCTTCCGCGCGCGCCAACGCGGCGTCGATCGTCTCGCCGAAGACGAAATGCGCGCCCATGAGGCGCATGGCTTGGCGCGCGGCGGCGCGCAACGCCGGCAGGCCCATGCGTCGCGCGAGATCGGCCACAAGGCCGCGCGGCTCGGCGCTCCCGTCTTTTCCCGGCGCCACGAGCCGCGCCGAGAAACCCAGCGCGAAGGCGCAAGCCTGCACGAGCAGCGTATCCGAGGATGATTCGTGGTGGGAGAAATCACCAGCGGCGAGCTTGTCGGCGAGGAGAAGATCCGCTGTGGCGCCGTCAGGGACGCGCAAAAGCGATTCAGCGAGCGCCATTACGGCGAGGCCCTCGCGCGAGGAAAGCGAAAACTCATGCAGAAAGTCCTCAACGCCGCCGAGCGCGCTGTGCTCCGCGCGCATGCTGCGAACGAGGGCGAGGGCTTTGCTTTCGATCGCCGCCTGCGTGGCGGCGTCGGGACGCTTGGCGAGAAAGGCGGCTGCAAAGGCTTCATCGGGCGGCGCATAGGGCGCGGCGAAAGGCGGCGGTTCTTCTCTCATGTAGAGGCCTCGTAAGGGGTCCCTTGACGAGGCATATGGGCGTCAGGGCGCCTTGCGCAAAGGCGGCGACGCGGCGTTATTCTCGCAGGCTGAAGGCCCCACCTCGTTCGCCCCGCTCGCGCAAGGCGCCGGGACGTCTCCTAAATCCTGTCCCCCTCCGAGCCAGGCCTGACGCAGCGCCAGCGGGTGACCTGCATATTGGGGTGCTCGCCCGACCATTGGGCGATGTAAGGCATCGCCTGCATCATGCAGTTGCTCGTCGAGCCGGTGGCAGATTCGAGCATGAGCTTGCGCTCATCGCAGGCGCTCGGCTGGGAAAGCGCGCAAACCGTGAGAATCAGTTCGATGAAAGCCATCGGCGACACCCCTTGCGTGAGCGCCGCCATTTCGGCGGCGCTCAACTCGAAGCAAGGGTAATGCCGGTCAGACAGGCGTCAATATTTCACCTTTCCCGTAGACCGCTGTATCGCCGCCGTAGCGTTGCAGCTTGGCGGACAAAATGTCCGCCGCGGACTCGCTGTCCGCCCTCAAGGCGCGAGCGAAAAGCCGTGCAAAAGTAAGGACGTGCCCGCCACAATCGATATATGTCGGGCCGATTTCGGGGCGCTTGGCCAGAACCAGCGAGCCGCGCTTGTTGAGATAGCCGACGCGGCCTGAGGTCGCGCCCAGCGCCACGATCGTGCCGGCGATAAGGCGCGAGCCGAGATCGTCGCCCGCATCCCCTTCGATGATCAGAATGCCCCGGCGAAGGCGATCGCCCGCCCGCGCCCCGGCCTTGCCGCGCACGACGACGCGGCCGCCCGACATGCCGGCAAGCTCGCCCGCGAGCGGCGCCGCGAGCATCTCGCCCACATCGCCCTTGATCTCGATATGGGCGCCCTCGTTACCGGAGGCCGCATAAGCGCCGGCATTGCCGGACACCGTGATCTTGCCACCCGTGGCGAGTCGGCCGAGTTGCAAGCCGACGTCGCCCTCGACATGAATCGAGAATTCCGGAAGGAGCTTGGCGCCGACGAGATCGAAACGCGCAGAGCCGCCCTCGTAACGGACATTCTTGAGATCGCCCTCGGCAAGCTGGAAGACATCGCCCACCTTGGTAGAGGCGCGGGTCGTGCCGATCTCGATCTTCTCGATGTCGGCGAGCGACTTGCCGGCGAGACGATCAGGTGTGAGCGCCGAGAGGTCGACGCGCTGCGGCGGCTCCTGGCGGAGCGTGAAGGTGAAGGGCTTCACGGCAGCAGATCCTTCAAATGATAGTGGAACGGTCCCAGCTTGCCGCCGTAATTGCCGGCGCCGACGCGCTTGGCGCCTTTCTCCGGGCCGAGATCGATGATTGCCTTCAGCCCCGCGCGCATGGCCTCGCGCACGACTTCGTCCGAAAGACCGTCGATGACGATCTCGAGCGTGCAGCCGATGTCGGGCTCGAGCGCGGTCTTGGTCACGCCCTTGAGCGTCGGGCAGTAGGCGTCGTTCGTCGAGGCGCTCATGCCCTTATATTGCGAGCCGACCTTCGAGCCCGAGCGCACGATGCCGCCGGGGAAAGGCATGATGGCGTCGCGCACGCCCTTGATCGCCTCGACGCCCGCTTCAGTCGCGCGCATGGTCGATTCCCAATCAGCGCCCATGACGAGAAGATTGCCGCCGCCGACGGTTTTCTTGATGACTCCGACCTGGCTTTCGACCAGGAATTCGCCGTCCATCACCGGCACGCGCCAGAAGCGGCGGCCGTCGATCGCCTTCGACATCTGCCATTTGTCGCCGAACTGGCGCATGGAGTCGCCGACCTTGACCTTCACGTCGCCGTCGAAGGCCGAGTAAAGCGCGGTGCCGGGGCACGTGAGGATGCACTGGCCGACGCGGTTGACGAGCGCCTTTTCCGCGCCCTTCGTCGAAAAGGCAAAGAAGAGCATGCGCACGCCGGGGCGGCCGTCGGGCGTTTCCTCTTCTGAAAGCTCGACGTCGACGCCCGCTTCGCAATCGCAGCCGATGACGGAGGTGGCGTAGCCGGTCGCCGTCGCGGCGGCCTGATTGGCCCATTTGCGGGTTGGCGCGGTGACAATCAGCCCCGTCGCCGCCATGGGGAAGGCTTCGGCGAAACTATCGTTGATGCGGACGCCGTTGCGAACTATTCCTTGCATGCGACCTCCGCAAAGGCGTCCTTGTGCGGCAGAGCGGCGTCCGGCACGTCAAAAATGCCGCGCGGCAGGCCGTAAAGCTCCTCGTAGTAGCTATCGAGCCGCTTGTTGATGTTCTTGTCGAAACGCGGGCTGGTGTGCAGCGTCTTGCCGCGCTTGTAATACGACACCTCGCCGTCCTTCACCACGAGGTCGCCGTCCTTGAAGACGTAAGCCGCGCGGCGGAACATGCCGGCCTTGTCGCGGCTCTCCTTATAGACCGCGACGTCAGCGACGGCGCCCGCCGCAAGCGTCCCGCGATCGGTGAAGCCGAAGAGCTTGGCGGCGCCCGAGCGACTCATTTGAGCGAGCTCGTAATAGCTATACTCGCGCTTGATCGAGGGCAGAGTCGTGTATTTGAGCGCCTCCGCCGGCAGGCGCGACATCATCTGCTCGCGCAGATCGGCGCTCATCAGCAGGGCGAAAAGCTCCGGATAGGCCGTGAAGGGGCCGCCGTTCGGATGGTCGGTCGTGAAGAAGACCTGCTCGGGGTTCTTGATGAGCAGGAACAGCTCCAGACCCGCCGCCCATTGCACGGCGTTGTAATAGTTGGAGATCTTGTACTCGTAGGGCACGATGCCGCCGCCATTGGCGTCGCCGTCGAAAATCGCGCCTTTCTTGGGCATCGCGCCCGGCATGCTGTTGAACTGCTTCAGCACGTCGGAGGAAATCGTCACCGTCTGCGAGAACATCACCTGGCCGACGTCCACCGTGACGTTCGGATGGGCGTTGATCTTCTCGGCGAAGGCGCCGGCCGCGGAGGAGAAGGCGTTATCGCCTTCCTTGCCATAGGCGTAGAACTGAATATGGGCGAGATGCAGCGGCAGGCCTTGCGAGGCGTCGATCGTATCGAGCGCCGTCTGAATATTGCCCGCGATGCCCAGATTGTTCATGTGCAGATGCAGCGGATGGTGAATCCCCACCGCCTGCGTCGCCTTCTGCAGCGCCTGGAAAATCTGCCGCGAGGTGAGGCCGTAGAAGGGCGCCACATCGTCTAGCCCATAGGCGCGGATGTTCTCCTTGAAGGCTTCGCAGCCGCCCGGATTGATGCACTTGAGGCCGAGCGACTTCGTGCCGGCGACCGTCGTCGCGACATAATCGTTGATCGCGCTCTCGGGCTCGCCCGCGCGAATCTGGCGCAGCAGGAAGTCGTCGTTGCCGAGAACCGTCAAGGCGCCCTTGTCGATGATCGGCACGTCGTTCAGTTCGAAATGCGTCTGCAGCGAATGATGCGGCGCCATCGCCGGTTCGACGACCGTCGTGAAGCCCATCTGCGCATAGAGCCGGCCGGTCTCGTAGGTCGACCATTTGGCGGTCGAGAGCGGCGTGCCGGCGAGGCGCGCACGAATGGCGCGATGCAGCTCAGGAAGCAGCAGGCGCGCCGTGTTCACATTGCCGCCGGCGATATGCGAGTGAATGTCGATGGCGCCGGCCATGACGATATGGCCCGAGCAGTCGATCTCCCGATCGGCCTTGCCCCCGGCCGGCGGCGCGACAATGCGGCCGTCCTCGAACCAGACGTCGCCGACGCCGTCCTTGCCCGTCGCCGGGTCGACGACATGGCCGCCACGCAAAACTGTCAGCAAGGCGCGACCTCCGAAACATTCGCCATAATGGCGTCGATGACGTCAGCAACCGTCGGCGCATCGGACGGCGCCGTCGCGGCGCGCAGCGTCAGGCCGCCGGTCTCCTGGGCCATGAGCACGGCGTCATGCGTGACGCCGGGCCGGCCGACTTCGATGAACAGACCGCGCGCGGGGGCGGCGCCGGCCGGCGCGAGGGTGATGAGAGGAATATCCGCCCGCGACCAGCTCGGCGCCTCGCCGTCGAAAGCGGAAATCCACAAGGCGGCGTCGGCCTCGCCGCTGTCGACAAGACGGGACGCTTCGAAACGCCAGGGATCGTGCTCGGGATAGCCGCGGCCAAAGCCCGTGCGGGGTGGGAAGCCCGTCATCCAGCCAGCGGCCTGCGTCACGCCCGAAGCGCCGGCGCGGCCGCCGACATGGACGCCCGTGAATCGCGTCGTAACATTGAGGTCGGTGACGAGCGCCTGCATCATTTCGATCGTCAACGCGTCGAGGCCGGCGGACGCGGCCCAGACGAAGCAGCCGAATTTCGCGTTCTTCAACGTCTCGGCGAGACCGTCCACGAGTTCGAGCTTGGCGGCGTCGATCTTCTCGGAGTTCACTGGGCGGCCGCCTGCGCGGGCCCGCCAGACGCCGAGAATGTAAGGAATTTCCTGCAAGCTCGCCGGAATGGCCTTGGCGCCGGCGACAGCGTCGGCTTCGCCCGCGTCCGGCCCGAGCCAGATCACCTTGCGCGGCGTCCCGGCGTGGCTCCCGTGGCGCGGCGCCTGATCGAGGGCAAGGCGCTCCAGCATGCCGGGCCATTGCTTGGCGAGGCCAGGGCCGACGAGCACGACGACGTCGGCGCGCAGGCGCGCTTCATTCGCCGTCGTGGTGAACATGCCAAAGGAGCGCTTCACGTCGAGATCGACCAGCGAATCGCGCGAGGCCATATGGTCGAAAGCGCCGCGCAGCCGCTCGGCCAGAAGAATCGCCGCCCGCGCGCCAGGAACATCGGCGCCGAGCCCCGCGACCAGGGGAAAATTCGCGCGGGTCAAAATGCGCGCCGCCTCTTTACAGGCGTCTTCGAGCGCAATCGCCTTGCCGTCGAGCGTCGCCTTGCTCATCCGCTTTCCTGCCCCAAGCCGCCTCTCAAGCGGCCGTTGTTCGCCGTGCGGCTAAGCCGCTCCGGTGAGAGTCGCCCTACCCTTCGGGCAAAGAAAACTCTCGCGTTTTTATTGATGCGCTTCGGCCGGTCCGCGCGGTGGCGCATGCCGAAGGCGCACTATGCCTAGCAGCCGTCACGCCGCGTGTCGAGACGCTGAGGTTCGCAGTCCTGGGGAAGAAACAATACGGTCTGAAAACCGCCACGGTGATTTGCACGGTATGAGCGATCATGATAATGCTCTCGCCGAGCTCGAACCTGCCCCCGAAGCCCGGCCTTATAAGCTGGTATATAAGAGCAGGAAACAGCCGCCGAAGATCCAAACGGAGGAAATGACAATGGCCTGGACCACCCCTGTGATCGTCGAAGTTTGCGTCGGCATGGAAGTCACGAGCTACTCGTCGGCTGAAATCTAAAGATTCCCGGCGTGTCGCCGCCTCCGCGGCGGACAGCCAAAAAAATCGAGCCAGTAGGATGGAAGCCGCGTGATGCTGGCCCTTCTTACTCGGCTCGATTTTTTTTTGCCAAAATTTTCTTGAGCCGCTGCGCCTAATGGGGGGCTGGCATGCGTAAATTCAAGCTTTCTCTCGCTTCGACGGTCGCGATCTTCTCCTTTGCCGCCTTCGCGGAGCAACCCGACGCGCGAAAGCCCCTCGACGATGCGCAAGGGTCGTTTCAGCCGCTTCCGTCTATGCCCCTCGCCAAGAATTCCCTCCAGGCGCTAAGGGCCGAGCTGGGGCGGCGGCTTTTCTTCGAGAATCGCGTCTCGATGGATGGCAATGTGAGCTGCTCCCACTGCCACCTGCCCGAAAAGCAAGGCAGCGACGGCCTGCCCAAGGCCATCGGCGTTTTCGGCAAGGAAAATCCGCGAAACGCGCCTTCCGTCTTCAATGCCGCGATGAATTTCAAGCAGCACTGGCGCGGCGATCGCGAATCGCTAGAGGAGCAAGCGGAAAAGTCTCTGCTCGGCGCCGCGAGCTTCGGCAATCCCGATCCGGCTGCGGCCATGAGCAAGCTCGAGGCGATTCCCGCCTATAGGGAGGCTTTCGCCAAGGCGTTTCCCGAGGACAAGAACCCGATAAACTCCCGCAATTGGGGAATCGCGGTCGCCGCCTTCGAATGGACGCTGCTGACGCCTTCGAGATTCGACGCCTTCCTTTCAGGTGACGCCAAAGCGCTTTCCGCGCAGGAGCAGACAGGCCTGCGCAAATTCATCGATACGGGCTGCGCCGCCTGCCACAATGGCGTCGGCCTCGGCGGCGGTTCTTTCGAGAAGTTCGGCGTTACCGGCGATTATTGGAAGGAGACGGGATCGAAGACGCCGGACAAGGGCCGCGCGGACGTCACCAAGAGCGACGTGGATCTTTACGTCTTCAAGGTGCCAAGCCTGCGCAACGTCACGAAGACTGCGCCGTATTTCCACGACGGCTCGGTCGAGGATCTCGCCAAGGCCGTGAAAATCATGGGGAAGACGCAGCTCGGCGCGACGATCTCGGACAAGGACGCAGCTGACATTGTCGCTTTCCTTGGGAGTCTTACCGGGCCTGTCCCTGCGAATTACTCTGCGCCGGACCCTTACCCGGACGCGGGGGTGAAGTAGGCCCCCTCCCCAACCCTCCCCCGCTTCGCGGGAGAGGGAGCAGATTGCGGCCGCCATTTCGAGCGCTGATCGCGAGCGTTCCCTACCCGCTTATGGGGAGGGACAGGGAGGCGGACCTTACCTCACGCGAGCTTCTGCTCGAGTGCGATTCGCATCAGCTCCATCGGCGTGCGCGCGCCGAGTTTGCGCTTCATGATCGAGCAGCTGTTGGCGATGGTTTTGTAGGAAACCTGCGTCGCCTCGGCGATCTCCGCCATGCCGAGGCCGGAGCCGAGCATCCGCAATATTTCCAGCTCGCGCGCCGTGAGCGCCGCGAGCGGGCCAGGCGCGCCGCTTTTCCCAAAGGCGAGGCGATTGGCGATCTTCGGCATGAGGAACACGCCGCCGGCAGCCGTTTCCCGCACGGCCTCCAAAAGAAGGTAGGGATCGTCGTTCTTCGTGACGTACCCCTTGGCGCCGGCCTCGATCGCGCGCGCGGCGAAGATCGGGTCGTCATTCATGCTGAAAACGACGATGCGCGCGTCCGGGTCAGCGTCCAGAATGCGTCGCGTGAGCTCGAGCCCCGAGACGCCCGGCATAGCGATGTCGACAACGGCGACATCCGGCCGATGCGCGACGTAAGCGACAAGCCCCGACTCGGCGTCGCGCGCCTCGATAACCTTTATGTCGCCCTCACCCGCGAGCATGGCGGAGCAGCCCGCGACAATGATCGGATGGTCGTCGACAATCAGAACGCGCATCTCTACTCCCTCGGGAAGGCGGTCCAAGCCGGCGGTCGACATTGACCGCCAGCGGGGCCTTCGTAAAGTCGCCGCGCAAAGATGAGGATAACCGCCATGCTCCAAAGACTGTCGCTGCGCGCGCGGCTCTCGCTCCTGCTCGGCGGCGTCATCATGGCGGGGCTCGCCTTTGGCGTCAGCCTTCTGATCCTCCACGCGGGCGCGCGGGTCAATGCTGAGGCCGAGGGCGCCACGAGGCTCGCCCGCGACCTCGTCGAGGCCACCGCGCCGCGCCTCGCCATTTCCCCCGATCCGCAAGGCGTCCTCGCCGAGCTCATGGAAGACGCCAAACGGCTGCGCCATGTCCGCGTCACTCTGGAAGGGGCGGGGTCACCCGCGGGCGTCGGGGAGAAGGGCGCGCCGGATTGGTTCAGCGCGCTGGTGTTTCATGCTCCGGCGCCGACGCGCATCGCAACGCCCTTCGGCGCAATCGACATCGCTGCGAGCCCCTCCGACGAGATCGCGGAAATATGGACGGAAATCGTCTGGCTCGCGATCAGCGCGGCGGGCGTCTCCGCTGTCGCTTTCGCGCTCGTCTCCTACGCGGTCTCGCGCGCGTTGCGGCCGATCGGCGCGCTGTCGGAAGGGCTGCGGCGGTTAGAGACGGGCGATCTTTCCGTACGCGTTCCTGCAGACGGACCGCCCGAATTCATCGTCATCGGCGATCGCACAAACGCGCTTGCGGCGACGCTGGCGCGGCTCGACGACGAGAACAAGCAACTTCTTCGCCGCATGATCCATGTGCAGGACGAAGAACGCCGCGCCATCGCCCGTGATCTTCACGACGAGATCGGCCCCTTTCTCTTCGCCATTCGCGCCGGCGTCGGCGCCCTGGCGCGCAAGGCGCAAGGCTCTGATCCTGTACAAATCGCAGAAGGTTGCGCGAAGATTGACGCGCAGATCGCCGCGCTTCAGCAGGTGAACCGACGCATTCTCGGAAGACTCCGCCCCGCCGCGCTGGAGGAAATGGGCCTCGCCGACGCGATTCAAACGCTGGCGCGCGGCTGGCGCGAGGCGCGCGCGGGCGTCGCCATCGATCTTTCGCTCGATGGCGCGCGAGGCGAGATCGACGAAACGACGGCGCTCACCGCCTATCGCGTGGTGCAGGAAGGATTGACAAACGCTTTCCGACATTCCGGCGCCAATCGCATCGCCGTTCGCGTGACGAGGCATGATGACAAGCTGCGCGTCGAGGTCGACGACGACGGCGCTGGACTCCCCGCATCTTTCACGCACGGCGGCCTCGGCTTGCGCGGGCTGAGCGAGAGAGTCGGCGCGCTCGGCGGAAGACTCGCAATCGCCAGCCGCCCCGAGGGCGGCGCGCGCCTCACGGCGGAACTGCGCCTCGGGGCGCGCATTGTTGGGGAGACTCGCGGCTGAAGCCTTACAGTCCGGGGGCCTTGGACCGCGAGCCTTCTGCTTGCATGCAAAACTCGGGAAAATTTCCCGACCCCGGCAGGACACCATCCCTAGAAAACCGTTATTTTTCAGAAGTGTAGCGAAAGCGCCACAGGGCGGGAATATCGTCGCCTGGGCGTCACGCAACGGGTAACGAGCGGCCATTTCGGAGATATAACCAGCTCCGACGAAAGCAAGGCATCAGGCTGGGAACATGGCCCTCGAGAAACGCATCTCTCTCATCGCGCTCGGCGCGGCGCTCGCCGCAAGCGAGGCGTTCGCACAAACATCGCTGCCGACAATCGAAATCGGCGCCACGCCGCTGCGCTCCTCTTCGCGCCCTGCGGCGCGGCCGTCGACCGCGCCGGTTCAGGCGGCGCCCGCAACCGCCCCGCGCAGCGCGCCCCGCGTTGCGCAGGCCGCGCCTATCGCGGCTCCGGCGCCCTATGTGTCGCCGCTTGTCACCTATCAGGTCCCCGCGTCCGTTCACGTGGTCACAGACAAAGAGATCGCCAATACGCGCAAGTTCAATATCGGCGACGCGCTGCAACGCGCCGCGCCGGGCGTGACGATCAACGACGTCGGCGGCAATCCCTCCTTCCCGGAAGTGGACTATCGTGGCTTCATGGCCTCGCCTTACGCAGGCGTGCCACAGGGGATCGCGGTGTTCCAGAACGGCGTCCGCATCAACGAGATGTGGGGCGACACGGTCAACTGGGACCTGATCCCGAGCGTCGCCATCGACCGCGTCGCGATCGAAACCGGCAACCCGCTGTATGGCCTGAATGCAATCGGCGGCGCCATCGTTCTCGACATGAAGAACGGCTTCACCTGGCAGGGCGCCGAGCTCGATTTGCGCGGCGGCTCGTTCAATCGCCGCCAGGGCGCATTTCAATATGGCCGTCAGATCGGCGACTTCGCCCTATATGCCGCCGGCGAGGCGCTGGGGGATTCAGGCTATCGCTATTTCTCCGGTTCGCACATCAAGCGTTTTTATGGCGACCTCGGTTGGCGCGGTGAGAACGCCGAGGTTCACGCCAACGTAACCATGGGGTCAAACCGCTTCGGCGCCTCGGGTCCGGCGCCTGTCGAAATGGTGGCGGCGAACAAGAGCTCAACCTACACGACGCCGCAGACCTATAAGAATCAGGTCATGATGTTCGACCTGAATGGCCAGGTTCAGGTCAATCCGACGACGAGCCTCCTCGGCGACATCCATTATCGCGGCTATAATCAGGCTCGCGTGGACGGCAACACCACCGACTTCGAATGCGACGGCGGCTCGGCCTTTTGCACGACTGGAGACGGCCAGCCGACAAGCATTCCCAATTTTTTCAATACCGGGAACGAGATGATCAATGGTCCCGCGCTCGGCGCCATCGACCGCACCTGGACCAAGATCAACACGCTCGGCTTCACGACGCAGCTCAACAACACGGATAAGATCCTCGGCTTCCCCAACAAGTTCACCGTCGGCGTCAATTTGGAGCACGGATTTACGCATTTCACGGCGAATGAGGAACTCGGGATCATCAACCCGGACTTCACCGTGACGGGGTTCAATTACTTCACGAACGAACCCGGCGCGGGCATCGCGCCGGTTAAGCTCAGCGTTTCGAATTACTATCTCGGAGCCTATGCGCTGGACTCCCTTGATCTGACGGACAAGCTCACCGCGACGGGCGGCCTGCGCTACAACCGCGCCAGCGTCCAGATGTACGACAATATGGGCACGGCGCTCAACTCCACCAATGTCTTCGACCATATCAACCCTATGGGCGGACTGACCTACAAGATCACGCCCCAGATCGCGGCATTCGGAAGCTATTCGGTGGCGAACCGCGCGCCGACCCCGCTGGAGCTTGGCTGCTCGGACCCGGCCCGTCCCTGCATGATCGACTCCTTCCTGGTCTCCGATCCGCCGCTGAAGCAGGTGACCTCGAATACGATCGATATGGGCCTGCGCGGTGGCTTCAGGCCCGCCGAAGCCCTACCTGGCGCGCTTGGCGCCTTGCCTGGAACGCTTCAGTGGTCGGCCGGACTGTTTCGCACCAACGCGTTCAACGACATTCTGAACATTCCGAGCCAGATCCTCGGCCGGGGTTATTTCACCAACGCCGGCAACACCGTCCGGCAGGGCGTAGAGTTGTCCATGCGCTACGCGGACGACCGCATGTCCGCTTATGTCAACTACGCGTTGACCGACGCCTATTTCAATTCGCAGAACTTCCTCGGCTCGCCGAACAACCCAGCGGCCCTTGCGATCGGCGCCCCAGCGGTTCTCGTCAATCCAGGCGCCACGCTGCCATCGATCGCGCGTCACCGCTTCAAGGCGGGCGCCGATTATTTCATGACGCCGAAATGGAAGGTCGGCGGCGATTTCGTCTACGCCAGCGGGCCCTATCTCGGGGGTGACTGGGCCAACCAGTTCGGGACGCTCTCGTCCTATGGCATTCTGAATCTGCGCACATCATACGACGTGACGCCCAATTTGCAGCTCTATGCGCTACTCGAAAACGTGACAAACACGCGCGCCCGCAGCTTCGGGACTTTCTTCCAAACCGACTCGATCAATTTCGCGAATTTCTATAATCCAAAGATGGTCTCGGTCGGTCCGCCGATGGCTTTCTATGGCGGCATGAAATGGAATTTTGGCGCGGAGCCCAGCGGCTGGATGGCGTCGGTGCGCGACCAACTTGCAAATGAGCGAAACGATGCGCCCGCCCCGCGCAAATGGGCCGGTCTCTATGCCGGTCTCAATGCGGGCTACGGCTGGGGCGCCACGACGGGCGTCGGCGTGACCCCGGCGGGCTTCGGCGACCGCTTCGCGCAGGTCTGGAACGAAAAGATTGTCAGCGAGGAGCCGTCGGACGACGGGGCCGCATGGTGGGGCCTGTTCCGGCCCGGCGCGGCCGGCGGGAACATCGGCACGGCCAATGTGAGCCGCAGCGGCTTCATCGGCGGCGCTCAGATCGGCTGGAACTATCAGGACGGGTCAAATGTCGTGCTCGGCGCCGAGGCGGATTTCCAGGGAACCCTCTTCCGCGGCAAAGGCTCTTACGCTGGCGCAGTTGGCGAAACGGCCGGCTATATCGCCAAGCCGGAGGGGGGCGGACTCGAAGACCTGCTGATCACGCGCCAATCCGTCGGCGGCGGCATAGTCTCCGCCGGCACGGACTGGATGGGCACGTTCCGCGGCAAGCTCGGCTATGCGATTACCGACACGCTTCTCGCCTATGGCACGGGCGGTCTTGCCTATGGCAACGTCCATGCGTCGGTCATGCATTACGACACCTCGAGCATTCAACGTGAGGACGCCGTCGGCGCCCTGACATGGAATTACGCAAACCCGCCCGCCTTCGGGGGGTCCAGCTACTCGGGCGTCCGCGCCGGCTGGTCGGCGGGCGGCGGCGTGGAATGGATGTTCGCCGATAATTGGAGCGCCAAGGCCGAGGGCCTTTACTACAACCTCGGCGCCGTGGACCTCGTCTCGTCTCCGCTCGTGACCGTCTGCTCGAGCCAGGCGAAGAATACCTCAGCCGGAGCCTGCGCCAGAGGCGCGTCGGGCGCCAACCGCATCGCGCCGGGCGGCCTGCTGTGGGCGAACAGCCCCGTCACCAAAGTGCAGTTCGACGGCGTGATCGTTCGAGCGGGCCTCAACTACCACTTCAACTGGGGATCGGGCATCGTCCAATAGTCCCGTGGTTCAGGTTAAATCTCCTCTCGGTCGAAAGGCGGTCCGCAAGGGCCGCCTTTTGGTTGTGGTTCCAATCCTGCCAAGCAGCCTATATGTTTAGGGGTTGCTACCGAACAGGAGTTGACATGAACAAGCCTTTCTTCACGGCGGCTTTCATGGCCGTTTTGCTCGCCGCGCCGATCGCCCCCGCGCTCGCCAAGGGCGCCTCGCCCCTTGCGGCGCTCGATGCCGATAACGACGGCACAGTCGATCAGAACGAGGCAAACAAATCCGCCGAGGCGCTTTTCGCCAAGTTCGACAAGGACAATGACGGCACGCTCACTCCAAAGGAACTTCAGGGCCGCCTCTCCAAAAAGGAATTCCAGGCCGCAGATCCCGACCGTGACGGCACGCTGGACAAGAATGAATACCTTGCGATCGTCGGAAATCGCTTCAAGGAAGCGGACCCCGACAATGACGGGACGCTCGACGAGAAGGAGCTGAAGTCCAAGCAGGGGAAAGCGTTGCTGCGCGTGGTGCGATGAGATGGGCATTCAAGCGCTTGCAGAAACGTCGAAGCGAGCAGCCTGACGAGAGCGTGATTCGAGAGATTTTTCGGGCCAGGGCGACTTCCGGAGCCGCTGGCGCACGCTAACTCACCGGCCGCCACCCAAGATGGATGGAGGTCAGGATGAAACATTCGCTCATGCTCGGCGCGCTGGGGTTCGTCGGGGCCGTCTCGCTCACCGTGACAGGAGCCTGTGCGCAAGGCTCCGACGGCTATGCCGGCCAGCCGGGTCCCGGCGCGGGCCAGCAAGGCCAGAACTGGGGCCAGCAAGCATCGCCTCGGCAGGGCGCCGGCGATTATCAGCAAGGCTCGGGATATAGCCAGCAAGGCCCTGGGCAGCAGGCCTCAGGACAACAAGGCCCCGGGAACTACCCGCAAGGCTCGGCATATGGCCAGCAGGCGCCACGCCAACAAGGGTGGGGCTATGGCCAGCAGGGCGGTGAACACGCCCAGCAAGGCGCCCCCTACAGCGCCCAGCGCTACCAGAACCCGCAGTACGGCCAACGGTATCAGGACCGCGAATGGCGGGGCCGGCCTTCGCATCTCGACGCTGCGGAGGACCTCGGTCTGCGGCAGACGATGCGGATGGCGCGGCGGGCATTCAACGAGCAAGCGGCGCGCGGCGAAACGGTCGACAAATACGACTTCGCCCCGTCCAAGGTCTGGAACTATTTCCATTCGGTCGAGAATTATGGCGACAATCTGAACCGGCGCGAATTCCTCTCGATGGTTGAGGACATGTTCGACGAGGTCGACCGCGACCATGACGGCGTATTGGAGCCTCAGGAGCTGCAAACGCGTAAAGGTCAAGCGCTGCTCGACATCATCGGGTAATCGAGTTTGCGTGGACCGCAAGCCTTCAGGCTCGCTTCGGAAAGGCGCGCCTGAAGTTGCGCGGTCCGCCGGCTGCTGTGCGTCGCCGGATAGCCGAGCGTTGAACGGGCTTGATCCTGTTGCCCAAAGCCGCCATTTAGGCGGGGATGAAACGCCTCGCCGCCGCTTTCTGCCTCATGCTTGCCGCCTTCCCTGCGGCAAGCGACCCTTTAGCCACGAAGGTCGGCGTGCTGCGTGAGACGCATTCACGCGAGACGCTCTCGATCCTCGACATTCCCGCCGCCGACGACGGGCTCGCCGGGGCCCTGCTGGGCGCGGCCGACAACAACACCACGGGCAAGTTCACCAATCAGAGCTTCGAGGCCATCGACGAGAAGCTCGATGAAGGCGCCGATGTCGCTGCGTCTGTCGACGCTCTGATCGACAAGGGGGCGCTTCTCATCATCGCTGACCTCTCGCCCGATCATTTGCTGGCGGCGAGCGAACGGGCCAAGGCGAAAGGCGCGCTCATCTTCAATGTCTCCGCGCCGGACGACCGCCTGCGGGAGGAGGATTGCCGCGCCAATGTCATCCATGTCGCGCCGACGCGCTCGATGCTCGCAGACGGACTCGCGCAATATCTGGTCTGGAAGCAGTGGCGCAAATGGCTGTTGATCAAGGGCTCGCACGTCAACGATGAGCTGCTCGCGCAGGCCTATCGCCGCGCAGCCAAGAAGTTCGGCGCCAAGATCGTCGAAGAGCGCATCTATGAGGATACCGGCGGCGGCCGACGCAGCGACTCGGGCTCCGTGCAGACGCAGCGGCAAATGCCCGTGCTGACGCAAAGTGCGCCCGCTTATGATGCGCTCGTCACCGCCGACGAGAGCGAGGTTTTCGCCGCCTATCTCCCCTATCGCACGTGGGATCCGCGCCCCGTCGTGGGCTCCGCCGGGCTTTATCCCGCCAATTGGGATCCGTCCCATGAGCAATGGGGCGCGCAGCAATTGCAGAACCGCTTCATGGCGACCTATCGCCGCCTCATGAACGCGCGCGACAACGCTGCATGGCTCGCGATGCGCATGATCGGCGAGGCGACGACGCGCACCAGCTCCAACGCGCCCGAGAAGCTCAAGGACTTCATGCTGAGCAAGGATTTCTCCATCGCCGCCTTCAAGGGCGTCCGCCTGACGCTGCGCCCCTGGAACCAGCAACTGCGCCAGCCGATCCTTCTCTCGGACGGACGCATGACCGTCTCCGTCTCGCCGCAGGAAGGCTTCCTGCATCAGTTCACGGAACTCGACACGCTGGGGCTCGATCAGCCCGAAACGAAGTGCAGGTTGAAATGAACAACAAGGCTTTTGCGGTTTTCCGTCATGGCCGGGCTTGTCCTGGCCATCCACGCGCGGCGGCTGCGCGCAATGGCGCGGACGCCCGCGACAAGCGCGGGCATGACGCGCGGGGCCTCGTAATCGCTTTCGCAATGACCATGGCCTCATTCGGTCCCGCCCAAGCCTACACGGCCTACATCAGCAACGAGAAAGGCAACTCCATCACTGTCCTCGACACGGAGAAGCTCGAGGCGATCGCCACCGTGAAGGTCGGCCGCCGCCCGCGCGGCATCGTGCTCAACAAGGAGGGCTCGGAGCTCTATATCTGCGCCGGCGACGACGACGCCATTCAGGTGCTCGACACGAAGACCCTGAAGCTTACCGGCAAGCTGCCCTCCGGCCCCGACCCCGAGCTGCTCGCACTCTCCCCCGGGGGCGACACGATTTATGTCTCGAACGAGAACGACAATCTCGTCACGCTCATCGACGTGAAGCGCAAGGAGCAGATCGGCGATATTCCCGTTGGCGTCGAGCCCGAAGGCATGGCGGTGAGCCCCGATGGACGGCTCCTCGTCAACACCTCCGAGACAACGAATATGGCGCATCTGATCGATACGCAGACAAAGGAGATTGTCGCCAATATTCTCGTCGACAGCCGCCCGCGCTTTGCGGAATTCAAGAATGACGGTTCGGAGCTTTGGGTGTCGTCGGAGGTCGGCGGCACGGTCGCGGTGATCGATCCGATCAAGCGCGAATTGAAACAGAAGATCGCTTTCGACATTCCGGGCATGTCGAAGGAGGCGATCCAGCCCATCGGCATTTCGATCACGAAGGACGGCAAGCGCGCCTTTGTCGCGCTCGGACCCTCGAACCGCGTGGCGGTGATCGACGCGCAAACGAAGAAGATCGAAAAATATCTCCTCGTCGGTCAACGCGTCTGGCATCTCGCTTTCACCCCGGACGAAAAATATCTGCTGACCGCGAATGGCGTCTCCAACGACGTGTCGGTGATCGACGTTGCGAGCCTCAAGGTGGTGAAGTCGATTCCGGTCGGCTCCTTCCCCTGGGGCGTGGTGGTGGCGCCTCGGTGACCGACGCCCTCTCGATCCGTCATCTCTCGCACTCATACGGCGACCGCAAGGCGCTCGACGATGTGAGCTTGGCCGTCGCACCCGGCAGCTTCGCCGTGCTGCTCGGATTGAACGGCGCGGGCAAGAGCACGATCTTCTCCCTCGTCACGCGTCTCTATGCGGCGCACGACGGGGAGATCGAAATCTTCGGCGCAAATGTCATGCGGAGCCCAGGCGCGGCGCTGCGGCGGCTCGGCGTGGTTTTTCAGGCGCGCACGCTCGATCTCGAATTGAGCCTGATGCAAAATCTCGTCTATCACGCGGCGCTGCATGGGATCGGCCCCTTCGAGGCGCGACGCCTGGGGCTCGACGCCCTGAAGCGCGCCGGCCTCGCCGAGCGCGCCAATGACAAGACCCGCACGCTCTCGGGCGGGCAGATGCGTCGCGTCGAAATCGCCCGCGCGCTGCTGCATGGGCCGAAGCTCCTGCTGCTCGACGAGCCGACAGTCGGCCTCGACATCAAGGCGCGCGCCGACATTCTCGCCCATGTGCGGGGGCTGGTGCGAGACGAGGGGCTGGGCGTGCTCTGGACCACGCATCTCATCGACGAGATCGCCGACGACGATCAGGTGGTGATCCTGCACAAGGGCAAAGTGCTGGCGGCCGGGCGGGCGCGGGATATTGAGGCGGGCCAAAACACTCCCGATATTGGCGCCGCTTTCGCCAATCTAACGACGGGAGCCGCGGCGGCGTGATCTCCACCCTCCACCGAGAGCGCCAGGCTTGTCCCGGCCATGACGGTCCCTAAAAATGCTGGAATACACAAGCGGCCTTGTCCCTCGCCAGAACCCTCTCCCCGCGAAGGAGGAGAGCGGATTTCGCGCACGCCAATATCTCATCTGCCTTTGGGGCGTCGTGTGGCGTGAAGGGCTGCGCTTTCTGCATCAGCGCGAGCGCTTCATCTCGGCGCTCGTGCGGCCCCTCGTCTGGCTCTTCATTTTCGCGGCGGGCTTTCGGCAGGTGCTCGGCGTCTCGATCATCCCGCCCTACGAGACCTATGTTCTCTACGAGGTCTATATCGCGCCGGGCCTCATGGCGATGATCCAGCTCTTCAACGGCATGCAGTCCTCACTCTCCATGGTCTACGACCGGGAGATGGGCAATATGCGCACGCTGCTCGTCTCGCCCTTCCCGCGCTGGTTCCTGCTCGGCGCCAAGCTTCTCGCCGGCGTCGCCGTGTCGGTCCTGCAGGTTTATGCTTTCTTGTTCATCGCTTATTTCTGGGAAATCGAGCCGCCGACCAAATGGGGCTATCTCACCGTGCTGCCCGCGCTCGCGCTCGGCGGGCTGATGCTCGGCGCGCTCGGCATGCTGCTTTCTTCGCTCATCAAGCAGCTCGAAAATTTCGCCGGGGTGATGAACTTCGTCATCTTCCCCATGTTCTTCGCCTCTTCCGCGCTCTACCCTCTGTGGCGCGTGAAGGAGTCGAGCCCCTGGCTCTATTATGTCTGCGCGGCAAATCCCTTCACCCACGCCGTGGAGCTCATCCGCTTCGCCTTTTATCAGCAGATCGACTGGGTCTCGCTGCTCGCGGTCGGCGGCTATACGAGCGTCTTCCTTATCGGCGCGATCGTGGCCTACGATCCCGCGCGCGGCATGCTGATGCGCAAGGGCGGGTAAGCCCGGCAAAGAGCTACGGCGCCCTCGCCCACTCGCGGGCGCGAGAGCGCTTATCTTTTCTTCGCCTTCATCGCCGCCTCTTCGGCGGCCGCGGCTTCCGCATAGCCCTCCGGCAGCTTGACGCCGCTCGCGAGCTGAGCTCCCAGCGCGATGGCGCGCGCCTCGGTCAGCCGCAAGGCGCAATAACCGTAGTCGGATTCCTTGGCGTAGGAGCGGCAAACCTCCTCGCGCCAGGAGGAGAAGCCCGCCTGCTCCTTCACGACGAAGCCGCGAACCAGCTTGTCCTTCTTGTTGCGCTCGTAAAGCTCCCGGAAATCGGCGCGAACGGATTTTTCGACCTTGGCGCGGGCCCCGAGCATTTCCTCGGCCTTCTTGGGGTCGAATTCCGTCTCCGCCATGCCCCAAAGCCCGCTCGGATCGGCGCGGCAGTCCGCCTCTTTGATTTCGCAGGCCTTCCCCTCGTTGGTGACGAGGACCGCGCCATCCAGCACATCGAGCGTAAAGGGGCAGGCAGGGAAGGAAGCCAGCTGATAGCGCCGCAAACCGGAGCCGCCTTCGCGCGGCGTGAGCTTCAACGGCATGCCCGCCACGTCCACGCGACATTCTTCGCCGGAGCGCTTCAGACGGTCGCCTGACATCGTCAGCTTCACGACATCGAGACCGGTTCCATTTTTGGAAAATTCGATCTCGCTGCCAGCCCCGTCGAGCTTCAGGGTCTTACCGACAATCGTGTCTTCGGAAGGGGCCTTGGGCATCACCGCCGGCCCGCGCGCCTGCCCCATTTCGCCGCTGCTGAGCTTTTTCTTCGGTTTGGGGGAAGGCGACGTCACAGTCCCTTCCGGCGTCGGCGCGACGGCGCCAGGAAGCGCGAGCTGGCCAAGCGCGGGCGCCGAAAAGGCGTCGGCGAGCAGCGCGGACGCAAGACCGGCGGCCGCCCGGGAAAGAAACATCCAGGACGGCGCGAGTGAGTTCGTCGTGCCCAAGCTTTCCCCTCCCCCAGCCTGCCCGGCGGCCATGCGCGCTTATTTAGGCGCCAGAACCATCACCATCTGCCGGCCTTCCATCGAGGGCTCGAGCTCGACCTTGGCCACAGTGGCGGTCTCGGACTTGACGCGCGTCATCAGACGATAGCCGATATCCTGATGGGCGATCTCGCGGCCGCGGAAGCGCAGGGTCACCTTGACCTTGTCGCCCTCCTCGAAGAAGCGCTGAACCGCCTTCATCTTGGTGTCGTAGTCGTGCTCGTCGATGCCGGGGCGAAGCTTGATTTCCTTGACCTCGACCACCTTCTGCTTCTTGCGCGCCTCGGCCGCCTTCTTCTGCTCCGCGAAGCGGAAGCGGCCGTAGTCGAGGATCTTGCAGACGGGAGGCGTCGAGTTCGGCGCGATCTCAACGAGATCGAGCCCGGCCTGCTCGGCCATGTTCAGCGCGTCCAGCAATTGGACGACGCCGTGATTCTTCCCTTCGGAATCAATCAACTGCACTTCACGCGCGCGAATTTCCCGGTTGGTGCGCGGGCCTTCCTTCTGCGGCGCCGCGGTGCTCTTCATTGGCCTGCGAATGGATCATTCTCCTTTACGGGGGCCGAAAACCTCGGCCGTGATGAAAAACCGCGCTCCTCGCGCTGATCGGTTTTCGGACGGATGTCCGGAGCGGGGGAGATTCTCACGACTGCGCGGCATGTCAACAGGCGAAATGGGCGAATTGGCCATTATTCGCGCGAAAGCCGGCGTCAAAGGAAATCATTTATGAGCGGGACAAGTTTTTCGGGCGCGTCTTCGGGGCAGAAATGGCTCACGCCGTGCAGCCGCTCGATCCGAAGATTCGTTACGTAACGCTCCGTTCCCTCGAGACAGGACTCGCCCAACGCCACGTCGTCCAGCCCCCAGACGATCAGGGTCGGCGTCGCCAGAGCCGCGCCGAGATCGCGCGCGGCCGCAACGTCCCACAA
>DATBRF010000030.1:0-31248 GCA_036560425.1 Methylocystis sp.
CTTCCAGCGCGAGAGCGGCGCCTTGCCGGCCGCAGCCATCAGGACAGCGTCGTCGAGGCGATTGAGCTCGAGCTGGAAGAAGAGAAGCTGCGCCGAGGCGTTGGTGATCTTCTCCTGCACGTCGCCATAGAATTTCGCGCGGGCAGGATCCGTGGTGTCGCCGCTGTAGAGAAGGCCGGCGTAGGACATGAGGCGTCCGAGCAAATCCTGCAAAGCCTCATAGCGCGCGACCGCCTCGCCGAGGGTCGAGCTGGCGTCGGAGCCCTTCGCCAAATCCGCGAGCTTGCTCCGGTAATCCGCCCCGAAGCGCGTCACGTCTTCGGCAACGCGCGCAAGATCGGCCTTGAGCTTCGGCGACTCCGTTCCAGCATAGAGATCGGCGAGGTTCCATTCCGGCAATGTTTCCGAAAAGCCTGCGGCCGAGTCGGCGGGGGAGAAGGATGCGGGAAACGAGGTAAAGCGCATGGCGATAAACCATCCGAAGAGTTGCGGACGCCTTTGCGGCGACTGCATCTTCATATGAGCAAAGCCCGAGCGCGATCAACCCGAGCGTCACGCCTCGCAGGGCAATTGGGTCAACAGCTATCTCGATCGCTAACCCCACCCTACCCAGCGTTCCCCCATTGCCCCATCGCGTCCCACAATGGAGCGTCACAAGGCTAAAATTAACCCGAACTTTACCCTGTTCCGCAACGATGCGCCCCATAAGCAAATCGCCACCGGCTGCAAGAGGGCGGCCGGGCGCCAGGAATAATGATGACCTCCACGATTCTGATTGCCGATGACGATCCCGTGCAACGCCGCCTTCTCGAGGCGATGGTCAAGCGCTTTGGCTACGAGGCTGAAACGGTCGAAGGAGGCGAGGAGGCTCTGGCGCGGCTGACGCGTTCCGACGCGGCCCCGATCGCGCTGCTGATCCTCGATCTCGTCATGCCAAATCTCGACGGCATGGGGGTGCTCACGCGCATGCGCGACGCCAAGATCGCGACGCCCGTGATCGTGCAGACGGCGCATGGCTCGATCGAAGCGGTGATTTCCGCCATGCGCGCCGGGGCGCATGATTTCGTGGTGAAGCCGGTCGGCGTGGAGCGGCTTCAAATCTCCATCAAGAACGCGCTTTCCGCTGACGCGCTCGCGGGCGAAATCCGCCGGATCAACCGCCGCGCCCAGGGAAGCCTCACCTTCAAGGATCTCGTCTCGCGCAGCGCCGACATGGCGCGCGTCATTCGGCTGGGAGAGCGCGCGGCGCATTCCAATATTCCCGTGCTGGTCGAAGGGGAATCGGGCGTCGGCAAGGAGCTCGTGGCGCGTGCGATCCAGGGCGCCTCGGATCGCAAAGGCAAGCCCTTCATCGCCGTGAACTGCGGCGCGCTGCCCGCCAATCTGGTCGAATCGATCCTCTTCGGCCATGAGAAAGGCGCCTTTACCGGCGCGACCGAAAAGCACGCGGGCAAATTCCTCGAAGCCAATGGCGGCACGCTGTTTCTGGACGAAATCGGCGAATTGCCGCTCGATATTCAGGTGAAGCTTCTGCGCGCGCTGCAGGAAGGGGAAATCGACCCCATCGGCGCCCGGCGCCCCGTGCGCGTCGATATACGTCTGATCTCCGCGACCAATCGCAATCTCATCGAACAGGTCAAGCGCGGCGAATTCCGCGAAGACTTGTTCTATCGCCTGAACGTCTTCCCCATCGGCATTCCGCCCTTGCGCGCGCGGCGCGAAGACATCGCCGATCTCGCGCGCCGTTTCGCTGCGCGTTTCGCCGCCGAAGAGGGACGCAACATTCGCGGCGTCACAGCCGAGGCATTGTCTTTGCTCGCGCGCTACGACTGGCCCGGCAATGTGCGCCAGCTGGAGAACGCCGTGTTTCGCGCCGTCGTGCTCGCGGAAGGCGACGAACTCACGGTCGCCGAATTCCCGCAAATTGCGGCCCATGTCGAGGGCTTCGATGTGCGCGTGCCGCCGGTTCCAGCCTTCGCGCCGGCGGTGGACGCGCCGCGCGAGCGCGAGATCGTGCGCGTCGAGATCCGCGATCCCAACGTTCTGCCGCTCGTGGCGCCCAACGGCGAGATGCGCAAGCTCGACGAATTGGAGAAGGAAACGATCCGCTTTGCGCTCACGCATTATCGCGGGCAGATGTCGGAAATCGCGCGCCGTCTCGGCATCGGTCGTTCGACGCTCTATCGCAAGATGAAAGAATACGGCTTCGAGGATCAGGAGGCCGAGACCAACGCCGCCGACAGCCTGGTGGCGTGAGCGGCGATTTTATGCGAGCCTCCTTTCTGACAGGAGGCGCGCATGACGCTTTACGACATCGAGGCCAGGACGATCGACGGCGCGACGAAACCCCTGCGCGATTACGAAGGCAAGGTTGTGCTCATCGTCAATGTGGCCAGCAAATGTGGTTTTACCCCGCAATATGCGGGGCTCGAAGCGCTCTACGAGAAATTTTCCGACAAGGGCTTCGTCGTCCTCGGCTTCCCTTGTAATCAGTTCGGCGCGCAGGAGCCGGGATCGGAGAGCGAGATCGCGTCCTTTTGCTCCGCGACCTATGACGTAAGCTTTCCGATGTTCGCCAAGATAGAGGTCAATGGCGAGAACGCCCATCCGCTCTACAAATTCTTGAAGCGCGAGGCGCCGGGGATTCTCGGCTCTGAAGCGATCAAATGGAACTTCACGAAGTTTCTGGTCGACAGGACCGGCAAGGTCGTGAGGCGCTATGCCCCCACCGATACGCCGCAATCTCTCGAAAAAGACATAGAAGCGACGCTGTGAGCGCCGCCATCACAGTCACGCGCGCCCGCGATGGGGAGGAGCCCATCGCCTTCGACGTCTGCGTCAAAGATGCAAAAAGCGAAACGCGCCATCGCGTGACGCTGTCGCAGGCCGATTTCGCGCGGCTGAGCCGTGGCGCGACGGCCGATGAATTGCTTGAAGCCGCCTTCCGCTTCCTGCTCGACCGGGAGCCGAAGGAGTCGATCCTCGCGCGCTTCGACGTCAGCGTGATCTCACGCTATTTTCCGGAGTTCGAGGAACGGCTGCAGGATTATCTCGAATAACATCTCGTTCGCGAGCGAACCGAAGGGGTCACTCGGTCGCTTCGCCGTTGCAATGAAGTTGGAGGGCCTCAGAACGCTGCGCGCGCGCGCAGGGTGAAGACGTTGACGGGGCCGCGCGCCATGTTATGCGCCGGATTGACGAAGAACTGATAATCAAGGGTCACGTCGAAATTCTTGCTGAGACCGATCTTATAATAAGTCTCCATATTCTTTTCGCCGCCATACGTCATCGCGCCATCGCCGATATAAGTGCCGAGGCCGCCAAGCTCGAAATAGCGCACGTGGTCGCCGTGAAGCCCGGCCATCGCCCCCGCAATGCCGATTTCGTCGTCCTGACGGTCCCAAAGCGCGCCGTCGAAGACAAAACCGGCGGAGATCTGGCGATCGTTGTCGATGTAATCGACCGTCTGATAGCGCCCGTCAGCCATGCTCGCGCGCATGAAGAAACCGACGTTCGGCATGACCTGCTGCTTGATATTGATCCCGCCGCCCGATTTGAAGTGACGTTGCTGAAGCGCGGTGACGTCCGGCGGCAGACTGCCCGACGCCAGGGCGAGATTGATCACGTCACGGAATTTCGCAAATCGGCCGTTGTCGCCATAGGCGAGGAACTTGATCGCGCCCGGTTGTCCGAGAAGCGCGTAACGCGCCTCGAATTCAAGAACGCCCATATATTGGCGGAACAATTGGGGCTCGATGTCGTCGCCGTTGGGGACTGTCGACTGCTGGAACGTCCCCGCGCGCAGAGTCCACCAGTCTTGCTTCCACTCAACGGACAAACCATTGGTGTAGCCCCAGGCGTCCGACACGTAATCGAAGGCGCCCATATAATTGAAAGCGAAGCTCATGAAGCCGGTCGAGGGATCGTGGGCGTAGACGTTGTCGTCGAAGACGTCGCCGACAGAGAATTTCCCGAGCGTGATGATGATTCGATCCTTGTCGACCTTGCCGGAAACCTGGTTCTGCACCGATTCCAGCACTTCGCTGCGCGAGCCTTCGTCGGGGTCGTTTACGCGGTCGCCAGTCGAATCGAGACCGATGATCTGCCGCAGGAAGTAACGCTGGAATCGCATATAGGGAGCGGCGCGGCCGATTTTTTGCGCAAGCCCATCCGGGTAGGCCGCAGAGCCCGTCGAATTCCCCGGACCATAACCCTCATTTATCTCCGGATTGAGATAAACGGCTCCGCCCTCCCACAGCCGAAGACCCAAGAAAAGATCATTCTGGGTCAAGACATCGCCCACGCCCTTCGATGGAAAGCTTTTGGCGCCGTCATATTTCGCATAGAATTTTGGAATGGCCTGCACAACATTGGTCGTCTGGGCGTGGACGCTGTAGCGTTCCGCTTTGACCTCTTCGTTGTCGCCGCCTCCGGCGTCGGGGCTTCTACGCTTGCCATATTCCAGCTGGCCCGGAATAAGGTTGCTCTCGCCAAAGTGGTAATTCAGCCCAAAGCGCAGAATGTGGTTCTCGTTGCGAACGCGCGAGAAATACTGGTTGTTGTTGCCGTCGTCGAAAATCTGCGTATTGAGCGACTGGCTGAGGAAGAGATATTCCGCCCGCGCCGACCAATCGTCGGCAAAGGCGTATTCGAAGCCGCCGCCGACCGCATATTTCGCTCGCGACGACTGCGACCGGTCCGACGTGAAATCAACGCCGGGGCCAAAGGAAACCGTTGCAGGCCCGCGCACGCCGCCCGCCGCGACGCCGCCGGTCAGATAAAACAGCGCGCGGTCGTAGGCAAAGCCAAACCGCCCGCGAATGCTGGCGAAGTAAGTGGCGTTCGCATTCGCCGACATGGTGAAGAACGGTGTGCCAGGATAAGCGGGCGAGGTGGGGAAGACCCCATTCGGCGTGCGGCGGCCATCGAGCAGGCTCAAATCCGTCTCGAAGCCCCAGACCCAGGGCCCTTGCTGCCAATTATAGCCGGCCTGAACGCCGACCGTGACGCCCGTTCGCGTGTCGCTTTTGGGATAGAGGTCGAAGACCGGCGAGCCGAAACCGCTGCCCGCCTGCAGGCGCTCGCCGCCATGCAAGGGGATGCCGGCTCCGGAACTCGCGCCGAGGTAAAGGCCCGCCCAGCTGAAGGCCGGCGGCGCCGCGTCACCCGCGCTCGCGGCGGAGGGGACGAGAAGGGCGAGAGACAGGCAACGCCAAAGCCATGCGCCGCCTCCGCTCGCCGCGAGGCTCGACCGCCAGACCCGCAATTTCAAGCCGCCCTGCATGTGCCTCCATTCAAAACGCTGCGCGCAGCCTCAGGCCGAAAACATTGACTGGCCCGCGAGCCGCATTATGCGCCGGGTTGACCAGAAGCTGATAATCGAAGGTCGCGTCCATGTCTTTGCCAAAGCCGAGCTTGTAGTAAGCTTCCATATTCTTCTCGCCGGCGTAGCTCAATGCGCCGTCGCCGATATAAACGCTCGTTCCACCGAGCGCGAAATAGCGCACGCGATCGCCATGCAGCCCGCTGAGCGCCCCCGCGACGCCGATCTCGTCGTCGTCCCTTCCCCATAGCGCGCCGGCTGCTACAAGGCCCATGGAGAGATGACGGTCGACGTCGGTATAGTCGACAGTCTCATAGCGCCCGTCGGTCATGCTCGCGTGCAGGAAGAAGCCGAGATTCGGCATCAACTGCTGCTTGATGTTGACGCCCCCGCCCGTTTTCACCGAGCGCCGACGCACGGTGTCGTAACTTGGCGGGAAATCTCGGGCGTGGATGCTATATTGCTCCTCCCGCCCCTCCTCCTTCGAACCATTGTCGTTGTGGCCGTTGCGGCTCTCGCCGTATTGAATCGCGCCGGGAATCTGATTTCTCGCGCCGAAACGATAATTGAGGCCGAACCGCAGAATATGATTTTCGTTGCGGACGCGCGAGAAATAGGTCGATCCGGCGCCGTCGTCGAAAAGCTGCGTGTTGAGCGACCGGCTGAGGAACAAATATTCCGCGCGCGCCGACCAGTCGTCCGCGAAGGCATATTCGAGACCGGCGCCGACCGCATATTTCATCCGCGACGACTGGGACCAGGGAGTGATAAACGGCGCCCCGCCAATCGTCAGCGTCGCGGGACCGCGCGCGCCGCCCGCTGCGACGCCGCCGGTGAGATAGATCAGCGCGCGATCGAAAGCGACGCCGGCGCGCCCGCGAATGGCGGCGAAGAAATTCGCGCTGGAGTTCGGCGCCAGCGTGAAGATGGCCGGCCCCGGATAGACGGGCGAGGCGACATAAGCGCCGGTCGGCCCGCGACGTCCGTCGAGCAGGCTGATATCCGTCTCGAACCCCCAGACCCATGGCCCGTTCTGCCAATTATACCCGGCCTGCGCCCTGACGGCCACGCCCGTCCGCGCGAACGAGGCTGGATAGAGGCCGAATGCCGGCGAGCCCAAGCCGCTGCCCGCCTGCAGCCTCTCGCCGCCATGCAAAGGTAAACCGGCTCCCAGATTCACGCCGATATACAGGCCGGCCCAATCGAAAACGGGCGTCGTCTCCGCGCTCTGGGCAGCCGAGTGACGGCCGGCGTCCGATTGCTCGGCCTCCGCGCCCTCGGCAGGGACTGAGACGAACGCGCAACAGGCGGCCGCGTAAAACCTTTCGCGGGGTCTGAGGAAGGTTGCGGCGGGGCGTCGCGAAGCTTTCATGAGCGCCGTTTAGCGCGGGGCAAGACTACGTCGAGGCGATATTGCGCTTACGCTTCCGATAGAGTCCCATTGTGTGAATCATGTGACAAGCGCAAGAAGCCCGACCTGGCATGCTTCTTGATGCTTACCTGCCCTGCGGAGAGCGGCCAAAACGCCGGGAGGAGCAAAGGCGCGCGGCGAAGAGAGGAGCGTCATTGACGTCGACGGCGATTGTCGACTGATTGCGTCGGAAGGCGCATTTGGCGATATTGTTCATCGCTTTACGGTCGACGGACCTTTCGAGTCGATTAGGATCACGGTCGAGGGCGCCATGACGGCGGCCGACGCCTTCGAGCGCGGCAAGGGTGGAAGCCAGGATTATGCGCATCTTTTCATCGCCGCCGCGCGGGCGATCGGCGCGCCGGCCCGCTATGTGAGCGGCTACTGCCTGCGTCATGACAGAGAGAGGATCGCAGCATACGCTTGGGCCGAGGCCTGGTCGAAGATCTGGGCTGGCTCGAGTTCGGTCCAGCCCATGGCGTCTCGCCCGGCGAACGGCATGTGCGTCTCGCCGTCGCGCTGGATCATTTGAGCGCCGCCCCGATCCGGCGCGCGCACGTCGGCGGCGCCGGGCAGACCATGGAGGCCAGGATCCGCATCGCGCCGACGGAGTCCGCATCCCAATCGCAGTAGCCCGAGCGCATCAGGCCGCAACCCGTTCGCCACGCAAAGCCTCTATCGAAGCGGGGGGCGGCGCCCATTCCCCTACGCGAAGCCTGTCTGCGAAGCGAAGCAGATCGACAGCGCCATGCTTTTGCAGCGCCATAAAAACGCGCGGCCATACGCCCCTCTTTTCCCAACGATGGTATCGCGTATAGGTTGTATACCATTTACCAAACTCAAGCGGCAGGTCGCGCCAGGGAGAGCCCGTGCGCGCAATCCAGAAAACAGCCTCCAGGAAAAGTCTGTTGTCACGCCCATGGCAGCCCGGATCGCCTTCCTTTCCCGGCAGAATGCCTGCAATCTCGGCCCAAACCTCGTCGGATAATACTCTTTCAACCACTGCAGCCTCCCATGGCGTCATAAAATAAGGACCAGCCCACACCTGGTCCGACCACGCCGACAAGCCCTCCAGCGCAGGGCTCTGTGACAACCGGCGCGATATGTCGCAACACGAAAATACTACCATCGGTTGCATTCATAAGCAACAGGAGCTTCGCGGCGCGCTCTTACAGCTTACTTTGGCCGCCCGACCGGCTTCGAAACTCCATTACGCCGATTAGCCGGCGCCCGCTTGCGACTCGCGCCGCACTATGGCAAAAGGCCTTCGTTCGCTGGCCGAGACGGGCCAGTTTCGGAACCCCAGCGCTGCAGTAGCTCAGTGGTAGAGCACTCCCTTGGTAAGGGAGAGGTCGAGAGTTCAATCCTCTCTTGCAGCACCATTTTTTAGGATAAGCGGCGCTCCCTCGGAAGCGCGTCTGGCAACCACATCGCCACAAGCCTCCCACCTCCCCAACCCGCTCTCCCCGCGCCATCTATCGAGCCGGCAAACACTTTTGCGTGAGCGACCAAGTATCCCTATGGCGAGATACTCCTGAAGGCGATGGCGGCTGCGGGCATCGCCTGTTTCCTTCCGGGACTGCACTTGGCGCCGCCCCCGCAGCCTATGCCGCAGCTGCCTTCTGCCTGGATGGCTGGCGATCGTCCCGCCGATCTATTGAGGCCGCCGCCCGACGACCGCTTTAAGAATGCGTCGTCTCGTCATGCGTGGACAGCTCTCCTGCGGGCTGACGCCCCGGCCCTAAATCGAGCCTAAACCTAAGCCAAGGCCGAGCGTCTACCCAATTCACACCCTCATTAACCCCATGAAAAACAAACGCCCCGCCGTTACCTCCGCGGTCGGGGCGTATTTCGCATGTGAGGGAGGTTCTTGTTGTGGGTCCCCTTGCCAGATTGTTGGGATGGGCGGCGCATCGACCCTGTTCTTTGCCGCCCATGCCGTCGAGAGGCATTGCGACCAGCTCCATCCAAGCCCGGGGCGCTTGCCCCGCCGACGGGCTCAAGTCATCAGCGGCCGAGCTGGCCATGCGTCCAGTAAAGCCATTCGGCGAAGAACGGAATGACGATCAGCGCCGCAAGAATCACGGTGACGATGTTTTCCTTCCAACCCAATCCAACATGTTTCCGGCCGTTTATCGAGGTCATCTTTCTCATCGCGGTCACCTCCGCGATCCACCGCAGCAACTTCTTTGCCAGACTGTTGCTGAGTGACGTCCCCGCTTGAGCGCCCAACGGCGGACGAGATTCGCGAGACAGGGAAAACTCACGCCGCGATTGCCGCATGTTGCCGCGAAAGGTTGGATGCTCACTTTGAAGGCAATGGCCGAAGCAGCCGAGAAATTTGCGCTCAGAAAATAGGCGCGAAGGTCCTCCTCTCCCTTGATGCGTCGCAATAGAACCAGCGGTGGGATGGGTGGCCTTCACGCTCTTGAACAACGGGTCCATCGTCCGAACGGCGTCAAAACGCCAATGACCTCGAACGTTCTCCGTCGCTGACGCCAGACGGAAGGGCTTGTGGTTCGGGACCATCCATTTCCGATTAAGCCCTCCCAAGTCAATAGTACATGACACTTTCTAGCTCTTAGAAATCGACATTCTGGCTTTTTGAGATCAATCCCCTTTTGGAAAGCAAATCTGTTGTATATTTTCTTTGCAAAGTGCTTCGCCAAAGCCTGGGCGCCCCCGGAATTACGATCTTTCGCGATTGACCTTACTGCACGTGCGCCTAACTCATAGACGAGACTAACTAGCCTAACTTGGACCGTGCGCGTCGCCGTAAAGGAAGGAGCGGCATTATGTCTCTTGTTCTTAAGCGGAGCGCGTTAGGCATCACCATCGCGACTTCAGGATTTGCATTCCAAGCCGTTGCCGCCGCGGAGAGCGGGCCTTTCGCTGGCCTTTCCGGCTCCTGGTCCGGCGGCGGCGTCATCGCCATGGGGGACGGATCGCGAGAACGCATCCACTGCCGCGCGCATTATTCTGTTGGCGACGGCGGACGCAGCCTCAGCCAGAGCCTGCATTGCGCGAGCGCCAGCGCCTCCCTGCAAATCTCAGCCAATGTCGTCGACCAGGGCGGCGCGCTCACCGGCTCCTGGAGCGAATCCACGCGCGGCGTATCCGGGTCGGTCACGGGCCAGGTGTCGGGCTCGACGATAAAAGCGCATGTCTCCGGCGGCGACTTCAAGGCGGGAGTCGGGATCAACTTGCACGGCGCCACCCATTCAGTGACGATCACGCCGAGCTCCAACTCCGACATCAGATCGGTGTCGGTCTCGATGCGCCGCGGTTGAAGCGGCGCGCCGTTCGGCGCAGCAGCATGGCCGTCGGCCGCAGGATGAAGAGGTCCGCGGCCAAGGCGGCGAGCATCGCGAAGGCGCTGAGCCAGCCGAAGATTCTGAGCGACGGCAGGTTGGAAAACACCGTCACCGCCAGTCCGCACGCCAGCACGATAGAGGTGAGGATCAGCGCGGGCCCGACGAGGACGGTCGCGCGCTCGATCGCGACTCCCGGTTCGGCGGAGGGATCGTCCTCGAGCCGTTGGCGGTTGAGAAAATGGATCGTCGCGCTGAGGCCCAAGCCGAAAGACACCGTGAGCGCCACGATGCTCGCGAATTGCAAACCCTGTCCAAGCAGGCTGAGCAGCGCGCCCGACGCGACAATCGGGAAAACGCCCGGCAGGATCGCCGAGAACATCACGACGACCGAGCGGAAGGCGGCGCCGATGAAGAAGGCGACGCCCAGGAATTCGATCGTCAGGCCGCGATTGAGCTTGCCGATCATATCCGCGCTGTTGCGCGCCGCAATCGCCGACAGGCCCGTGATCGAGATCGTGTATCCCGGATGCGCCGCGCGCACCGGCGCGAGCGCCGTCTCGAGCTGATTGACGACCGGCAGCAACCGGCTCGCGTCGATATCGGCGACGCGGCCTGTCACGACGACCGCGTCTTGACCGGCGTCGATGAAGCGGCGCGTGAGATGCTCGGGTAAAATATCGACGTAATGCTTGAGCGTCGCGACGTCGCTCTTATGCGCCTTCTGGGCAAGCCAGCGACGCAACGTCTCCAGCGACCAGACATTGCCGATCTGCGGCTGCGCCTGCAGCGTCGAATGCACGGCGCCGATGACGGCGAGCGTTTCAGGAGCGTAAAGCGACGCGCCTTTCGGAAACTCGATCAGCGCGTCGATCGGGTTGGCGCCCGCGAGCGCCGCATCGAGGCGTGAGCTTGCGGCCACAGCCTGCTCTTTGTCGGGCACTTGATCGGCGAGTCGGTATCTGGGCTCCAGCCTCGCATAATTGAGGCTCAACCCCCCTACGACCAGCAGGGCGAGGAGGCTGTAAAGGCCGGGACGGTTGACCATATGGCGGGCGATGAAAGCGCAGAAGCGCCTGAGCGCATTGACGCCGAGGTCTCCTTTTTGAACGCCCGCCACGAATGAAGGCTCGTCGCTCAACGCCAAGCGGCCGATCACGGGCGTCAGCAGCAGGATCGCGGCGAGCGCGATGAGCGTCGCGACGAGTCCCGCCTGCCCAAAAGTGCGGATCAGATCGGACTGCGAGAACTGCAGCGCCACGAAGGACAGCGCCGCCGTGGCGTGGGTCAGCACGCAGGCCGGGCCGACGACGAGCAGCGCATTGCGCAGCGCCTCATATTTGCTCTGCCCCGCGAGCAGCCGGTCGCGGGTCGCAAAGGTGAGCTGCATGCTGTCTGAAAAGCTGATGACCATGATCAGCGGCGTCATGACGTTGAGAAACATGTTCAAGCGGAAATCGAGCCAGCCCAGCGCCCCGAGCGCCAGAAGGATCGCGGTCAATGGCGGCGCCGCCGCCATGATCATGAAAGACGGACGGCGGAAGAAAAGGATTGCGATGGCGCAGCCGGCGATGAAGCCGATGCTGTTGTATAGCAGCCGGTCGCGCTCGACCGCATTGCGGATCTCGAGCTGCATGACCGGCACGCCGGAGAGCTGCACGCTGAGATTGGAGCCGGCGAGATCTTCCTTGGCCGTCCGGCGAATATCGTCGACGACGCCGCGCATCGCCGAACTCTGAGCGACCTCGGGGTCGATCGCGAGCACGATCAAGGTGAGCTTGCCGTCCTCGGACAAGAGCTTGCCGCGGATGATCTCGTTGCTCATCACGCGACCGACGAGCTTTTGGTATTCGGCGCCGTCGGGTAAGGGATCGGGAAACAGCGCCGCCGGCAGATGCCCGCCGAGCGGCGGCTGGCGCGCCGAGAAGATCGAGATGACGCCGCGCGCGCCGTCGATGAGCTGCAGATCGGTCACGAGATCGCGCAGCCTTTCAAGATTGTCGCGGGCGAGCAGACCATCACCTTCGACGACGACGAGAACATCGAACTCGCTCGATGGAAAACGCCGCGCGACCTCCTCGAACTTACGGAACTCGGGCGTGTCGGAGCGAAATAATTGGCTGAGCGAATCGTCGACCCTGAGCCGCGTGACGCCGAACCCGGCGCCGATCATGAGCAGGACGGCGAGCGCGCCGGCGACGAAGGGATGAGCCAAAGAGATAAGCCCGATCCGCTCTATTCCCAACGCAAGCTGGAAATCCGCCTTCGCCTCTTCGGAGCGGGCAGGCGCATGCGGTGGCGACATGGGCTGAGACGTGCCGGGTACCGACATGAGCGACCTCCACCCCCGCGGGGCGGCACCCTGCCACACCTAGCGCGCTTTCTGCTTGCATCAAATCATGCGAGCTACAAGCGACCGCGCCAACGGCCGACGCCGCCATGGCGAACTTCCTCCCATTCGCCATGGCGAGTCAGAGACCGCCTCACTCTGGAGTTCCCCGTGAGCCTGACTCAGCGCGGAGGGGCGTCAGGCTTCAGCGCCGCGGAGCCGACCCGTACGCGCTCGCCGACCCAGGGCGGCCGCCGAACATCGACCAATTGAGGCCGAGTTTGGCGAGGTCCTTGTTGGTGAGCTGGCTGACGGCGGTCCTATTCCTGCTCTTCATGAAGGCCATGCCGGCTTTTTGTGTCTTCGCCCCCCATTTGCCGTCCGCAGGTCCTGCATTGAAGCCGGCCTTGTCGAGACCCGCTTGGATCTTCATGATCTGCGAGCGGCTGAGGTTCTTCGGCGAGAATTTGCCGGCCCCGTAGGCGTGCGAGTAACCGTAGCTCTTGTGTTGCTTGGCGATAGCGAACGGAGGACTTGCCGCGAGCGCAAGGGATGCAAGCACGGCTGGCGCGTGGATTCTCATCTTTTCCTCCTCGAACAGTCGACGCGAACTGCGCAGGGCGCACGCATCTTCCCTGAGTCGGCGGTAACTCGCGAGAAAAGAAGTGGTTCTAGCGCCGCTAGAGCGCATTGCGCAAAAGTTGACAGACTTTTGCGATAAGAATGTACACCAAGTTTTTGATTTGACGCGATTACTTGTCGCTCGCATGATTTGATGCGAGCGGAAAGCGCGCTAGCGGCGCCACGCGATTTTCGTGACGAAATGCGAAGCCGGAGCCAGGGCGGTTCCCCTGTTCGAGTAGCGCACGCAGGCTGGGTAGGATCACCGCAGCGTCATCAGATAAGTGACGATGTCACGGCGCTGCTCCGCGGACAGATGCATGTTCGGCATGGCGTTGCCGGGGACGATTTTTTGTGGGTCTCGAAGCCATGCAGCGAGATTTTCGGGCGTATTGCGCAGAAGGCCGGCAATATAGATTCGCCGGCCCATGGACATGAGCGGCGGACCGACGAGCCCTCTTGCGCCCGTAATGCCTGGAATGGTGTGGCATGAGCCGCAACCGATCTTCTCGATCTCCTTCGCGCCCCTTTGCGGGTCGCCTTCGATCTGGGGCGCGGCTCCCTTGGCCAGCAGATTCGCCGCCGGTTCGTCGTCACAGCCTGCAAGGCCGAAGCCGACGAGCAGGAGCGCGAGAGCGGGCGACGCACGCCGCAGGGTGGCGCGGCTTTCCGCCGCTCTGAGGCAAAGGAGGAGAAGGGCCAGAACGACGCCCATGTAGAGGAAGCCGCCTGGTATCCACATCACGAGACCGCCGAGTTGCTGATCCTCCAGCGGCGTGAAGCCGAAGCTCGTCGCGCCGATACGATGCGCCGCATAAAGCGGGCGCGGCGCGATCGTGATCAAGGCGCCCGGCAAGGCGCTGGCTACTGCGGCGAAGGCGACGTAAAGCAGGCGGGCGCCCGGAGAAAGCGCACGAGCCGGATAATGACCGAAGGCCACGGACCAGAATCCAAACGCGGCGAGGAAAAAGCTCAGATGCTCGGCGATATGCGTTGCTTCATCGTCGAGCGCCCGGGCGTATAGGCCGGGAATGTGCCAAACCGCAAAGACGCCGATGAAGTAAAGCCAGATCGCGATGGGCGAGAAGAGAAACGAAAGGAGTCGCGCCGAGCGCCAGCGGAAACAGGACGCCAGCCACACGCGCGCCGATAAAGGCAGAACGCGGAAAATCAATCGCGCCGGCCGGGCGGCGGCGAAAAGAGGCGCGCAGATCATAATGAGAAGCAGATGCTGCGCCATATGTGCGGAAAACAGGAATCCACTCAGCCTGCTGAGCTGCGATCCGAGCGCGAGGAAGGTCAGGACGAGCGCTGCGGCAAAAGCCGCAGCGCGCAGGGCTTCGACTCGGCCGCCTCGCGAGGACGTCAGCTGCCGCATGGCGGAACCCAGAAAATGGCGACGGTTGCGAAGAGGATCTGAAGCGCGAACCACACGCCGGACCACACGCCCCATGTTGCGAGGAAGCGGGTGCGGCCCTGCCCTATGTCGAGCGCGCTTTCACGGCCCCCTGGAGCCTCTTCACGCGTGCGTCGCCATATCGAGAGCGAGGCGATTATCGCGGTGATCGCAATGGCCAGGCAGGCAAGATTAACGGCGATCGTCGCCGAGCCGACCCACTCCCAGCCGCGCCTGAAGAAGTGACTTGGAGTCTCTTTGGCGAAGCAGGCGTGGCTCGCCAGCCCGTAATTGACAAGGAGCTGCGCGCTCCACGCCAGAGGCGCGGCCAGCAAGGCGGAAAAAAGCGCCGCAATGGATATGCGGCGCCGATGCGGCGCGGGCGGCGCCGCGCCATGGGTTTGTAAAAGCTGATCGCTCGCCATCACCCGACTCCAAGATAGGGGGTGACATAAAAGGTGAAGAAGATCATGAGCCAGACAAGATCGACAAAATGCCAATAGATCGCGGCGATCGAAATTGGCGCGCGCCGCTCTTTGTCGAAATAGCCCAGAAGCGACCAGAAAAAGACCGCGGCGAGCATTGCGGCTCCAACGGCGACATGGGCCATATGGAACCCCGTCGTGACGAAGTAGCTCGAACCATAGGAGGTGGAGGAATAGGTGAAGGGCTTGTCGCGCCATTCGTAGGACTGAATGACGAGAAAGATGATTCCGAGCCAGAGGCCGATCACGAGGCCGAGCGCTTGTTTGGCCCCATGCCCGCGCGCTGCGCTTCGTTCGCCCCACCACACAAAGAGGCTGCTCAAAAGCAGGATGGCCGTGTTCGGGCCAGCCAGCTCGAATTTCGGCATTTCAGGAATCCAGTCGCCGCCGTATTGAACCGCGAAGTAATAGTAGGAGAAGAGCAGATAGGCGAAGAGCGAGCCCTCGCTCATGATGATCGCCATCATGCCCCACCAGCCGAAGCTCTTGTGTCCGATGCTCCCGACCGGCAGCTTGGGGCGGCGGATCGCTGCGTCAGCCACCACGCGCCTCCGCAATCTGTCCGAGTTCGCGCCGCGGCCACAGCCAGACGAGAAGCGACATAACCAAAAGGCCGAAGCCGATCGCCGATACAATCCAGGACAGGACAAGCGCGCCGGCGCAAAACATCGTCGCCGCAAGCGCGGCCACAAAGGGCGCGATGGAATCCTCGGGAGCTTTCACAATGGCGTCGGGTTCGGCGTCGAGCGCCGTGGTTGCAAGCATCTCCTTTCCGTTGTCGAGACGCAGACCCCGCTTCACCGAGGACTCGCCCCCAGCCTCCGCCAGCTCCTCTTCCCAAAGCGGGTGTCGGCTCGCGACGACAGGAACCACCTCGAAATCATAAGGCGGCGGCGGCGATGGGATCGACCATTCGAGCGTTGCGCCGCCCCACGGATTTGACCCCGCCGGAAAGCCGCGCTTTCGACTTACCGCAATATTGATGAGCAGCAGCAGAACGCCGACGGCAAGGATGAAAGCGCCGATCGTCGTAATGAGATTGACCGCGCTCCAGCCGAGCCCTTCCGGATAGGTGTAGATTCGCCGCGGCATGCCTGCGAGGCCGGTCCAATGCATGGGCAGGAAAGCGAGATTGAAGCCGATGAAGACGGTCCAGAAATTCCACCTGCCGATCCGCTCGTCGAGCAGGCGGCCGGTCATCTTGGGAAGCCATGTGTAGAGACCGCCCATCACCGCGAGCACATTTATGCCGATGAGCACGTAATGAATATGCGCCACCACGAAGTAGGTGTCAGTAAGCTGGCGATCACTCGGCGCCGCCGCCGTCATGACGCCCGAGACGCCGCCGATGACGAAGGTGACCACAAATCCGGCGAAAAATAGAAAGGCGGTGGAAAGCACCGGCCGGCCAGTCCAGATGGTGGCGATCCAGGCGAAGACGGCGACGGCGCTCGGCACGGTGATGACGAAGGAGGCCGCGCTGAAGAACGAAAGCGCGAGGTACGGAATGCCGGTTGCGAACATATGATGCAGCCAGACGCCGAAACCCATCACCATCGTCGCGACCGTCCCGAGCACGACGACCGTATAGCCTACGAGCGGACGCCGGCAGAAGATCGGCAGAGCGTCCGAGACAATGCCCATCGCCGGCAGCACGACAATATAAACCCAGGGATGCGCGAAGATCCAAAATAGATGCTGCCAGAGAAGCGGCTGTCCGCGGCCCGCCCAATTGAAAAAATGCGTGTCGAATTGCCGGTCGGTCCAGAGCATGAAGAAGGCGAGACTGACCGCCGGCACGGAAAACAGAATGCCGAAAGAGGCGGTCGTCGTGCCCCAGGCGAGAACGGGGATGCGATTGATGGACATTCCCGGCGCGCGCGCGCGTAGAAAGGTGACGACAAAATTGGCCGCCGCCGCAGTGGAGGACACGCCGAAAAGGATCATGCCCAAGGCGTAGAAATCCATGTTGGGCCCGGGATTATATTGCTTGAGCGCATAAGGGACGTAATTGAACCAGCCGTCGTTGGCGCCGTAGCCCATGGCGAAGCCGGCGTAGATGAAGAGCCCCGAAAGGAGATAGTTCCAATAGGAGAAGGCGTTCAGGCGCGGAAAGGCCAGATCCCGCGCACCGAGGATGAGCGGAAGCAGAAACGCGCTGAAGCCGGTGAGCACCGGCTGCGCGTAGAAAAAAATCATGGTGAGGCCATGCATGGAGAAGAGCTGGTCGTATTGCTCCGGCGTCAACATTCTTTTGTCCGGTCCGGCGAGCTGAAGGCGCATGACCAACGCTTCGACTCCCCCGACGAGAAGAAAGAGAAAGGCTGTGGCGATATAGCGCTTTCCATATTCCTTGTGATCGACCGTCGAGAGCCACCCCCAAAGGCCCGGTTCTCTTTCCCAGATGCGCGCAAGATCGCGTTCGGCCGTCGGTTGGGGCCGGACATATTCGAGGTCCAGGGGACGGTCGTAATTCGTGATCGCCATGGCCCTCTCCTGCCTATTCGAGAGTTTCGAGATATTCGCGAATAGTCGCAAGCTCCGGCCCCGGAAGCTCGAGAACGGGCATTTTGGCTCCGGGCTTGAAGGCCTGCGGATCGGCGATCCAGCCGGAGAGATTGGCGAGCGTGTTCGGCAGCGTATTGGCCGCGATGTCCCGCCGGCTCATCAGATGCGTGAGGTCGGGACCGAGCCTGCCGCCCGCGAAGGCGCCGCGCACGGTATGGCATGCGCCGCAACGCGCGATGAAAAGCGTTTGAGCGCCTGCGAGCGCGCCGGCTTGCGGCCGCGCCGGGCGCACTTGCGCGACGCGCCAGGCTTCGAAATCCTCGCGCGCATCGACGACGATAGTGACCGCCATATGGGCATGCTGCCTGCCGCAATATTCGGAACATTGGCCGCGATAGACGCCTGGCTGACGCGCTTCGAACCATGTCTCATTGGTCTGCCCGGGGATGAGGTCGATCTTGTCGCCAAGCGCGGGAATCCAGAAGGAATGAATCACGTCGGCGGTCTCGACCTCAAAGCGCACCGGTTGGCCGACCGGAATATGCGCTTCGTTCGCCGTGTCGAAAATTTGCGAAGGATCTCCGTTCTTATAGCGAAATTGCCACCACCATTGATGACCGGTGACCACGATCGTCAGAGCCGGATCGCGCGGCGATCGGTTGATCGCCGCCATTGTGTAAGCGTTCCACGCCATGGCGCCGAAAAGCGCGATCGTCGAAATGGCGACGCCGATCGTAATCCAGGAGAGGCCGCCTTCTTCACGCGCGATTGGCTGGCGCTCCGCTTCCGTCGCCGGGCGCGGCGTTCTCCGGCGCACAACGCCGGCGAACGTCAAGATGGCGATAATGCCGACGACCACGATCGACAGGATCAGCAAGGCCCAGGTCAGATTTGCGATTGTCTCCGCCTTTCCGCCAAAAGCCTGAAGATAATTCATCGGCGGAGAGGGCCCTTGCGCTGCATCGGCCGACGGCGCGATCAGCGCAAGAGTGAGGGCGACCACAACATGTGAGTCTCTCCCTCTCATGGATGCTTCTCGTTCGGCTTTTGACCAGCGCCGAAATTCTCGGTCTGGCTCCAGGGGGTCGCCGACTGTGAAAATTCCGCAGGCGTTTGCTCGATTTTCCATGCGTCATGTGAAGCGGTTTTTCCCCAACTCTTCGCAGGCTCCTTGCTGATGGTTTGGATGTAGGCGACAAGATCCCAAATGATGTTCTCAGGCAACATCGCGCCCCAGGACGGCATGCCGTTGGGACGACCTTGATAAATGCTCAAGTAGATGTTTGCGGCGCCGCCGCCGTAAATGAAATTGCTATCGCTCAAAGCGGGCCCCATGCCGCCGCCGCCATTGGGCGCATGGCAACCGACGCAATTGAAGGTCGTGAAGTAGCTCATCCCGCGCTGGATGGCTTCGGGATTGTCCGCAACAGGGTTTTTCATTTCCTGGCGTGGCGGCGCGTTGCCCGGAAAGAGCCTCGACACCGGCGTTTCGAGCAGATTCGCTCGAACGGGATAGAGAGCGAAGAGCGGCGCCGCGGCGGCGTTCGCCGGCTGGCTCGGCTCATGTTGAGGTTGCGCGCTTTGAGGCTGCGCGCTCGTTGAAGGCGGTTGTTGCTGCGGCGGCTGGGGCTGCGCCTGACCGGGCGCCGGCTGAGGCTGCGGCGGCGGCCGATGCTCCGCTCTCCGAGCATGCGCCGGGCGCCTGGGACGCGCAAGCGTATCCGCCACAGTGAAGATGGCGAATGCAGCCACCGTCGAAAACAGAATCGAAAGCCAGGCCTTGCGCATGGCGGTTTCACCCATTTCGAGCACTGTCGATCGGCACGCCGTAGCTCTCGACAATCGCCCTGATCTCCGCCCTCTTGCGAGAGATGATCTCGTCAAGTCGTCGCCTCAGCCCTTGATCGCCCTTCCGGACGCCCATGGAGATATCGAAGGAGAAACGAAGCGGCGCGAAATCGGCCGTTTCTTTGATCGCTTCTATGCGCAAGGGAATGCGGGAATGCAGCGCATCGTAGCCCGCGAATGGTCCCCAGGCCGCCGCTATATCAATCGCGCCATTCTCGACGGCTTTGATTAAACGGAGTGGCGGCGCCGGCTCCCGATAGTCGCCGTAAATGGTGAAGCCGACCACATTCTCGACCACTCCCTCCTGCGCCAGAGCATGCGCAGGCGGAGTGTTCATCCCATCATCGCCGATGAGATGGACGCCGATTCTGTATTCCCGCAATCGTGCGTCCTTCAGCGAAGCCACGTCGATGCCGCGATCGCGTCTGGAGACTAGAACGTAGCGTGAGCGATAATAGGGCGCGGTGGTTTCGACCGGGTCGTAACCCGTGGGCACGCCCATGACGACGTCGCAGAGACCCGCTTTCAGCGTATTGCGGATAAAGCCGCGTCGCTGGGCCCGCCAGGTATAAGACAGCTTTTTGCCGAGTTCGTCAGCCACAAGTCTCGCCAGCTGATTTTCGAAACCTTCGCCAGCGGCGTTCGAGAATGGGAGATTGTTCGGGTCGGCGCAGATACGCAAAACATCCGCCGCGTCATGCACGGGCCAGCTTCCGCGGCTCGCCGCTGCCGCCGCGATAGTCAGAACAAGGAGAAGAGGCGTCCGGCGCATCGTCTTCTCCTACCGCCCGGATGGCGCATTCGTGACGCCAGAGTGTCCGAGGGAGAAAACGAGAAGGGTGCTGCCGCCAACCGTATAAAGCGGCAAATCCTGCATTGCGCCGGTGAAGCCGAGCGCGCCGTTCCTCACGCGCGGATCGACCTCGGCGTTCGCCACGACGCCTGGCCAACCTCCGACGCCTGAAAGGATCGCAACATATTGCACGCCGTCACCGCCAAGGTAGGTGACCGGCTGGCCGATGAAACCCGACGGTCCTGTCGCCTGCCAAAGCACTTGACCCGTCTTCGCGTCGACGGCTTTGAACTTGCGGTCCATCGTCCCATAGAAGACGACATCGCCCGCCGTCGCCAAGGCGCCGCTCCACACGGGAAACTTTTCCGTGAGCGACCAGACTTTCGTGCGTTTCACGGGATCCCAGGCCATGAATTCGCCGCGGTGGCCGCCAGGCCCGGCATACATATCCACTGTTGCGCCGACGAAGGGCGTGCCCGCGATATAGCTCACCTCGCTCGTGCGGAAATTCGCGCATAAATGTTGATGCGGCACATAGAGCAGCCTTGTTCGCGGCGACCACGCCGTCGGCTGCCAATCCTTGGCGCCGGGCGGCGCGGGGCAGACGTTTTCGATGGTCTTGTCGAGAACAGGCGTCATCGATTCGACCGGCTGGATGCGGCCGGTCTTCAGATCAACCCCCGAATAGACGGTCACCGTGTCGTAGGGGTCGGCGGATAAAACCTCGCCTGACGTCCGGTCGATGACGTAGAGATAACCGTTGCGTCCGGGATGAATCAGCGCCTTTCGGGTTTCGTGACCGATATCCAGGTCGACGAGGACATTCTCGTTTATCTCGTCGTGATCCCAAAGATCATGCGGACTTGCCTGATAGGCCCATTTCGCAGCGCCTGTATCGACGTCGCGCGCAAAAATCGTGCTGGTCCAGAGATTGTCGCCGGGCCTCTGATTTGCGTTCCAGGGCCCGGGGTTGGCCGTGCCGTAATAGAGGTGATTGAGATCCGGGTCGTAGGCCAGCCAGCCCCAAACGGTTCCACCGCCGACGCGCCAGCGATCCGCGGGCCAGCTTTGCACGCCGAGGTCTTTTCCCTTCATCCAGCCGTAGTAAGGCTTGAAATCTTCGCCAATCAGCACGTCCGAATCTGGCCCTGTGGAATAAGCGCGCCAGGCAATCTTGCCGCTCGCTTGATCCACCGCCGTGACCCACCCGCGCACGCCCATTTCGCCGCCGCTATTGCCGACGAGCACTTTTCCCTTCACGGCGAGCGGCGCCATGGTGATGGTTTCGCCGAGATTGATGTCGCCCAGCTGCGTCACCCACAACTCGTCGCCGGTGCGCGCGTCGAGCGCGACCATATGGTCGTCGAGCGTTGCTAGAAAGAGCTTGCCGCCATCATAGGCAAGGCCGCGACTCACGACATCGCAACAGGCCACGCCTTTCGCCGCGGGATTTGGCTTGGGCGCATAGGACCATTTCAATTCGCCTGTCGCCGCGTCCAGCGCAAAGACCTGATTGGGACGCGGTCCGTCATAGGGCGCCACGACATACATGGTCCCGTCGATCACGAGGGGCGCGGCTTCCTGGCCGCGATCGGCGCCGACGGAAAATGACCAGGCGAGCTTTAGTTGCCCCACGTTTTGGGTGGTGACCTGATCGAGCGCGCTGAAGCGCGTATTGGCGTAATCTCGCGACGCGATGGGCCAGTTTGCAGGGTCGGCGTAGAGACCAGGAAGAGTCTCGTTTCCTTCCCGCTGCTGCGCCAGACAAGGGTTCGAGAGATTCAGATCGAACATAAGCGCCGAGAGCGCTAGCGCTGGCGGTATCGTTAGGTACGGTAGCCAGAGCTTGCGCATCAGCATCTCGCGGATTTGGACTGAAACAGAGGGACTGAGGGATTAGATCGCCTGCGTTTGGCACCTAGAGCGCTTGGCGCTTGAAGCAACCGCAGGCGTGGAGGCGCGAATGAAGCTCGCGCTCATGCCCGACCTTCGGACCGAGACGACTGGATGTGGAGGGCGCTCAAGCAAAGTATGCAGGCGGAGAGGCCTTAAGCATCTGGCTCGCGATCTATGCTGAGGTTTCTGACCTACCTTGCCGCCTCATCCTCCAGCATGCAGGAGATAGGATGGGCCCCGTCGCCACAACTCAAGATTACGACGGGCCAAGTTTTATCGAAAAGGCAGGCCGAGCTTTTTCTTTGCTTCAGAGAGGTCAGTGACAGCGGGGTCGCAGCGCCTCGTCTAATCGGGCTTTCTCATGCAATCGATGAACGAACTTAGGCGTTCTGAACCGACCATCATTTCATAGACAAGGCGTCGTTAATCGCGTTCCTCAGGGTGATCTCTCTGTATGGCTTTGGGATGATACGGTGCGACGCCACGTTGAGGTTGTCTTCAAGTAAATTAGCGGAAGCCGTTACAAATATAACACGCGCGTCAATTTCGCCAATAATATCTCTTACGGCGTCAACGCCCGTGCTTCCGTCAGAGAGATCGACATCGCTAAGAATAAGATCGGGCAGCTCTTCCTTGGCCAGGGCGACAGCTTCGTTGCGCGTCCTCGCGATACCCATTAGACTTAGGCGCATATCGCGCACGATCCATTCAAGATCAAGCGCTATGCCATCGTCATCCTCTATTATCAGCACTTTTGCGTTTTGCATATCACAGACGCCACCCATGTATATTTTGGGCGTCTTACCAGATCGTCTCGAAATATAAAAGACGTTTTATTGCCTGTGGCCAAAGCTTTACCGCAAGGCGCCAATACACGTGCTGTCTGGAGCTATCGGAAGCGGGAAACGTCGAGTCGTCGGCATAGCCAAGCTACGAGCGCAGCGGCAGCGTGAACCTAAAAGTGGTTCCTCCGGCGGGGCTTGCTTCGGCCCATAGCCTTCCGTTGTGTGCTTCGATAATCGAGCGCGAGATCGATAGACCTACGCCGAGGCCATGCGATTTGGTTGTGATAAAGGGTTCAAAGAGTCTACTTTTGACCGCCGCCGGCAGGCCGGGGCCTGTGTCGGCGACATCGACGCATATCATGCCTCCGTCGACAAGGCGGGTGGATATCGTCAACTCGCGCCTCTCGCATCCGCCCATGGCCTCGATGGCATTGCGTTTCAAGTTGACCACGACCTGTTGGATTTGCACCTGGTTGATAACAACCTGGTCCTTTGCGGCCTCAAGATGCACCGCTGTTGTAACTCCCGCCTCCCTGGCGAGAGCATCCGTAAATTCGCAGGCCTTCCGGACAACCTCGTTAAGATTGCGGAGGGTCTTGTCGGTTCCCCCGCGCGCCATGAACTGCCGCAGATTGTCCATGATCTCGGAGAGGCGGAACGCCTGGTCGATAGCCTTGTCCAAAGCCTCCTCGATCTTCGCTTTCGGAAGATCGTGCTCGTTCAGGACGCGGCGGATGGAGCTGAGATATCCATTGATCGCGGAGAGCGGCTGTTTAATTTCATGCGCCAATCCGACCGCCATCTGCTCGATCAGATAGAGGCGGTGTGTATGGAGGTCCTGCATCCGAGCTTCGAATTTGCGCCGCTCGCTCAGGTCGTGGGCGAAGCCGACGAAGAGGCGGGTCCCGCCCTGTTCGATCGAGGCGACTCCGAGCTCCATCGGAAAGATGGAGCCGTCTTTGCGTTGCCCCTCAACTTGTCGACCAATGCCGATGATCTTGGCTTCGCCGGTTGCGAGGTAGTTTCCAATGTAACCATCATGCTCGCTCTGGTAGGGGGCGGGCATAAGCATCCGAACATTCTCGCCAATGACTTCATCCGCGCCGTAGCCGAAGAGCGCCGCGGCCGCTCGATTAAAGGACCGGATGACCCCCGCCTCGTCGATAACGATGATCCCGTCCAAGGCTTCATCTACGAGGGACGCGAGAAAATCGATGTATCGAGCGGTTGTCATGGCCATCGGGATCCACTGCGCGGCGCTTAAGGTTAACAGGAAGCAAGCATTGCTATGGGATCATGTTCGTAAACCAGTAACAAGAAAAAACGCGCGCCATCTTGCTTTCATCACGCAGGTCAGCATCCCTTTTTGGACAGAATTCGTGCGTCGCTCAGCTTTGACGAGCGACTTGTAAGCCCTTGATTTTTGAAAGCTCTGCTTGCCACATCGACGTTGTTTCCTGTTTAGCCAGGCAAGACCGGGTTTGTGAGGCAGGCGCTTGCCTATAAATTTCCATTTTCTGAAACAGCTCAGCTTGCCAGCAATGATGAGTAAGATGCGATCTGGCTGCGGTCATTTGGATAGCGCTAATTTACAGCGGTCTTTCGGCGGCGACCGCGATCCAGGATCATCCCCTAACTAAGACGCCGGGCGCACGCTCTCGCTTCAGCGTGCGGATGAAGCCGTCGGGCGCGGCGTCCTTCATCGTGCGTTGCCGCACGCCTCAGATACGGAAGCCTTGTCTGGCTTTCGGTTGGCGCCCTGGCGAGCAGGGACGCGCGAACGGCTGTCGCTCTGGCGCGGGACGAAAGAATGTGCCGTATATTCTATCCGCCCCCGACAAAGCAAAGATGGCAGGACTTTCAATGGCAAAGAGCGAAGGCGCCGTCGGCGACAAGGCGGTGAACCACACGGAAGAAGTTGAAACGTTTGAAAAATTTTCACTGCTTGGCGGCCCGCTCCACCGGCTTGGACTGGGCCTGGGCCTCGTGCGCAATAAAGGGACAAACTCGGTTCCGCTTGGGCTGGCGCTGGGATTGTTCTTGTGGTCGATCTTGCTGGCGTTGGCGTCCATTGGGGGCGTGAGCGATAGGTTGTTTTCACTCTCGGCTATCGCGGGGGATATGCGCTTATTAGTGGTCATTCCACTATTTTTCTTGTGTGAAACATCGCTGGACCCTCGGTTGAGCGCTTTCGTCGCCACTATCGTGCGCTCCGGGGTCGCGCCCAGCAGCGCGCGGCCTGCGTTGGAAGCCGAAATCGCTTGCACAGTCCGGTGGAAAAACGCATGGCTGCCGGAGGCATTGTGCCTTCTCGCTGCGGCGCTGTTATCACTTTTCGCAACGCATTTGCATTTGTCGGGAAAGACAGCGGCGCTGGACCCGACCACCCGAGCAATAAGCGATATGCCCTGGGCCGGCGTGTGGTATTGGATCGTTTGCCTCCCGCTTTTTCGTTTTCTTATGTTTCGCTGGGTTTGGCGGATTGCCCTATGGTGCCGCTTCCTCTGGCGTTTGGCAAAACTTGACCTGCATCTTGTGCCGACCCATCCCGACGGGGCCGCCGGCCTCGGATATCTCGAGGTTGTGCAGACCCATTTCGTTCCACTGGCGCTGGTGACTTCGATTGTTGTGTCCGCGTCGTTTGCTGAGGAAATCTCCACAGGTAAAGCGGTTTTCGAGGTGATCTACCCCGCACTCGCGCTCACGGTTGTTGCGGATCTGGCCCTCATACTTTTGCCGCCGTGCGTCTTCGCCATCAAGCTCAGAGCCTGCCAGGAAAAAGGATTGAGCGACTACATGGTGTTGGCGGCACGTTACGTGAATGATTTCGAGAAGAAATGGCTGAACGCCGGCCACACGCCGGCAGAACCCTTGTTGGGCGCGCCGGATTTGCAGTCGCTCGCTGATTTGTCGAACAGCATCGGCGCCATACGAAACATGCGCTGGGTTCCGGTGAGCATGCGCCTGGTGATCGCCACCACGGTCGCCGCGCTGGCGCCGATGGCGCCGCTATTGCTGTTTAAATATCCTGTTTTGGAGATAGCTCAGAGGCTGTTTGCCAAATTGGCTGGTCTATGACGGGAGCGCCGCATCGACAGCGCAGGTAGCAATCACGTTTCCTTGGTCAAAATTTCTCTGCAAACATGGCGCCGAGTACATGGCGCGCGATTTTATCTGGTCCCAAGGATCGACGATTTACAGATCAGCGAAAAGGCGCAACCAGGCGTAATTGCGCAACTGTAAAAGCTCTCCACGCGACTTTACGCGAGACGCACGCGCGGCGGCGCAGCGCGGACGCGCATGTTCGGGGCCGACGTAGCGGGGAGAGAGCGTGCCATCGAGATAAGGAAAAAGCCCGACTTGGCCGGGCTTCCCCTTTTCGAACCAGAGGCTGGATGCGGTTCGATTAGTAGCTCGCGACGACCGGAGCGGGAGCGCCCCAGTTGAAGTGATAGTTTACGCCCGCGCGGACGACGTTGAACTGCGGGTGATCGTGCGTGCCGAAGGTGAAGAAGCCGAAGGGCCCTGTCGTGCCGCCGCTGCTGAGATCCGCGAAAAGATACTCGACCTTGGCCGACCAATTTGGCATGAACATCCACTCGACGCCGCCGCCGGCAGTCCAGCCCGTGCGGGTGTTGCTGAAGTTGCCGAAGGGGCCCTGGACGCCGCCATAGGCGAAGCCGCCAGTGCCGTAGACGAGCAGGGTGGGCATGATGAGGTAGCCGGCGCGGCCGCGCACGGTGCCGAACCAGGGAAGCTTTTCAAAGCCGCCGATGCTCGTCCCCTGAATATCCGCTTCGATACCCACGAGGAAGTTCGCGCCGAACTGATAGTTGTAGCCGATCTGTCCGCCGCCGACGACGCCGCCCGAGTTGCTTGAGACCGCGCCGGGCACCAAAACAATCGCGCCATTGGTCGTCACGATCGGAGCGACCGGGACGTTGTTGCCCCACATCGGCCACTGTCCCTGTTGGGCGCACCACATACCATTGCAGGGAACTTGGTTCGTGGCGACCAGCGCCAGGAGAGCCGGATTTAAGGTATTGATATTGTTGTTCGTCCAGCCGCCGCCGAGGTTCACGCCGGCATAAAAGCCGGTCCACATCGGAGGCGGAGGCGGCGGGGGAACGTAAGCCGGCGGGGGACCCTTGCGGGACGGCAGATCGGCTGCGAATGCGCCGCCCGAAACAATTGCCACCAAAGAGACGGCCGAGAGTAAAACCAGCTTTTTCATGTCTTTTCCTTTGCCAGTGAGGCATCAAAACCCTTGCTTGGGGTCTAATTCGCGCTCCGACGCGGACAGATTTAAACGAAACTGTGGCGAATAGATTAAGCACACTTCACAAAGTCATACTTTTTGAAAGACTGTTGCAATATCGCAACAGCACTGCTCAATCACTGGCTCCCACATACAGATATCCTTAAGGTGAAGGTCAAGCTTTTACAGTCTGAACATTGCATCTCTACAGTGAAGATTTAGTTTGAACCTTCGCGTTAGCCAACCACAGCGTGAGTGCAACCGAGGGAAGATTGGTGCGGACCTTTGGTCTCTGATGCGCGAGGCATGAAGAACAAACGAATTTTTAAAACACGCCGGAATCTTCGCGCGGGCCGAAAGGATGTTCAGCGGTGCGCCCCCGCACCATCATTATCCTGAGTTGCGGCGCAGGGAACGGGCCCGGCCACGATGGCCCGCCCTGCCCTTAGGACGCCCGCGGATTCGCGCAGCGCTCAGATGGCAGAAGGCCCAGCCTCGCTGCCCCAAATGCGCCAGCGAGCCTTTGGAGGCGAGTTAGATAGCAGAGGGTCGCAGGCCGCTGGTCGCAATGGAGGCTGGTCGCAATGGAGCATGTGCGCCGCTGAGACGCGCGTGGGGGCAAAAACCGCTTTTGCTGCGTAGACCTGGGGACAACGCACTATCGGCATGGGATGGCTTGAGTCAGCGCCCCGGCTACGGGGCCGGGCGGCAACCGCCGCAATTTCCCGTCCGCTGCTTCCCTATTGCTTCCAGGCAGCGAGCCAGTTCGACGGGACTGTCCGTAAGCGCTTGATTTTGCTGGTGGGCGGCACAGGGATTGAACCTGTGACCCCTCCCGTGTGAAGGGAGTGCTCTACCGCTGAGCTAGCCGCCCGTCGCATTGTTGCGGATCGCCCTCCCATAAGAGAGGCGGAGGCGTTCCGTCAAGTGCGGATGAAGGCGGATGACGGGAGAAGCGCCCTCGCCGCCTCCCAAAGCTCGTCAAAATGCGAGATCACCCGGTCGGGCGCGAGCTCGGCCACCGGAATCTCCGTGTAGCCGAAATCGACCGCCACCACCGGCGCGCCGGCGTTCCTGGCCGTGTCGATATCCGTCTTGGAATCGCCCACCATCACCGCCCGCGACGGGTCGCCGCCCGCCGTTTCGATTGTCATCGCCAGCATGCGCGGGTCCGGCTTGTGCATGGGGAAGGTTCCCCGCCCGCAGATTGCGGCGAAACGGTCGGCGGCGCCGAGCTTTTCCAGCAGAAGCCGCGCGAGCGGCTCGGGCTTGTTGGTGCAGACCGCAAGCCTGAAGCCGGCTTCGGCGAAACGCTCGAGCGCCTCGAGCGCGCCGGGGAACAATCGACTCTCGTCGGCGATATGGGCTTCGTAATGGGCCAGAAACTCCACGACCAGCGAGTCGACCCGTTCGAGCGCCAACGGCGCGCCATCGCGGGCGAAGCCGCGCTCGATCAGCGCCCGCGCGCCCGCGCCCACGAGGCTGCGCGCCGCCGAGGGCGCCACGCCTGGCCGGCCCTCGCGGGCGAGCAGCGCGTTGAGGGTCGCGATGAGATCATGGGCGGTGTCCGCCAAAGTGCCGTCGAGGTCGAAAACGAGAATGGGCGCGCGCTGGGTCATGACGGCGGGCCTAAAGGTCGCGGGCGCGCCGATCAAGCGCGGTGACACAATTTCGTGCTAGCGCTTCCGCTCGCAAAAGTCTGTCAGCTTTTGCGGAATGCGCTCCGATGGGCCGGCGTGTAGACTGCGTCCCGATTCGCGACAGGAGGAATGAATGCGTCTTTCGCGGTTTTTCCGTAAGCCGGGATTTCGTCTGCCGCCGCCGCTCTTTCTGGCGTCGTTTCTGGCGACCGCGGGCGCGGCTCTGGCCGCCGGCAACTACGAGTTCCTCGCCGCCCCGCAGACCGACCTCAATCGCGTCTTCCGCCTCGACAAAGCGACCGGCGAGGTCGGCGCCTGCCAATATGGCCTGAAGGAAGGTTCGCCGATCGGCGTCACTCTATGCTATCCGCCGGGCGAAGGCGCCAAGGCCGGAACCTTCAGCGAATATGCCCTCGTCGCCTCACGCCATACGGGCGAAGGCGGCGTCTTCCGCGTCGATCTGCGCTCGGGCATGATGTCGATCTGCTTCGTGCTCAACGAAAGCTCGGTCGTCTGCACGCCCCAGGCAAAGTAAGAGAACGAATGTGACCACGCCCCTCTCCGCCGACGCCATGAAGCGCGCGGCAGCGCAGGCCGCCCTTGAATTCGTCAGCCACGGCATGCGGCTCGGGCTCGGCACCGGCTCCACGGCCGCGCATTTCGTCGACCTGCTCGGGGCCCGCGTGCGCGAGGGGCTCGAGGTGATCGGCGTCCCGACCTCCGAACGCACGCGCATGCAAGCCGAGGAGCTCGGAATCAAGCTCTCGACGCTCGACGAAACGCCGGAGCTCGATCTCACGATCGACGGCGCCGACGAGTTCGACGCGGCGCTCCGTCTCATCAAGGGCGGCGGCGGCGCGTTGCTGCGCGAGAAGATCGTCGCTGCGGCCTCGAAGCGCATGTTCGTCGTCGCCGACGCCACCAAGGAAGTGGAGACGCTCGGCGCCTTTCCCCTGCCCGTCGAGGTCGACCGTTTCGGCGCGCGCTCGACCAGGCTCCATATCGAGCGCGTCGCGCGGGGCCTGGGACTCGAAGGGCCGCTCATGCTGCGCATGAGCGCGCCGGAGACGCCCTATCTCACAGACGGGGGCCATTACATCTATGACTGCGCCTTCGGCGCGATCGACGCGCCAGAGACGCTCGCCGAGCGGCTGCAGGCCATTCCCGGCATCGTGGATCACGGCCTCTTCATCGGCCTCGCCACGGCGATTTTCATCGCCGGCAAGGACGGCGTGCGCATCGCCGGCGACGTGACGGGCGGCGCGCTATGAGCGGCTCCGACTACGACCTCGTGGTCATCGGCGCGGGGTCGGGCGGCGTGCGCGCCGGGCGCGTCGCGGCGAGCCATGGCGCCAAGGTCGCCATCGCCGAAGAGTTTCGCGTCGGCGGCACATGCGTCATTCGCGGCTGCGTGCCGAAAAAGCTCTATGTGCTCGCGAGCCGCTTCAAGGACGATTTCGAGGACGCCAAAGGCTTCGGCTGGCGCGTGGGCGAGACCTCTTTCGACTGGCCCTCGCTCGTCGCGGCGAAGGAAAAAGAGATCACCCGCCTCTCCGGCCTCTACGAGCAGACGCTCGGAAACGCCAACGTCGATTTGATCCGGGCGCGGGCCACCATCGCCGGCCCCAACGCGGTGCATTTCTCGGACGGCCGCACCGCCAGCGCGCGCTACATCCTCGTCGCGACGGGCGGCGCGCCCGTGCTTGCGCCGCATATTCCCGGCCTCGAATGGGGCCTTTCCTCCAATGAGATTTTCGACCTGCCGACTTTTCCGCAGCGCCTGCTCATCGTCGGCGGGGGCTATATCGCGGTGGAGTTTGCGAGCATTTTCGCGCGATTGGGGGCGCAGGTCTATCTCGCCTATCGCGCCGATCTGCCCTTGCGCGGCTTCGACGAGGATCTGCGCAAGCGCGTTGCCGAGGCGCTGACGTCCGCCGGCGTCGCGCATCACGCGGGCGCCTTGCCAACACGCATCGACAAGAGCGCCAGGGGCTATGCGGTCTCCATGAGTGACGGCGAGACGCGCGAGGTCGACGCTGTGCTGGTCGCGACCGGCCGCCGGCCGCTCACGCATAATCTCGGTCTCGAGCGCGCGGGCGTCGCGACGCGCGAGAATGGCGCGATTATCGTCGACGCCCAATCGCGCACCAATGCGCCCTCCATCTATGCGGTGGGCGATGTGACCGACCGCATCAATCTGACGCCGGTCGCGATCCGCGAGGGCCACGCCTTCGCCGACACGGTCTTCGGCGATCTCCCGACGGCGGTGAATTACGACTTCGTGCCGAGCGCCGTGTTCACCACGCCGGAGGTCGGAACGGTCGGGCTGACGGAAGCCGCCGCACAAGAAAAATACGCCGCGCTCGACATTTACGAGACGAGCTTCCGCCCCATGCGCGCGACGCTCTCCGGCCGCGCCGAGCGCGTCTATATGAAGCTCGTGGTCGAGGCCGAGGGCCAACGGGTCGTCGGCGCGCATATTTTCGGCCCGGAGGCGGGAGAGATGGCGCAGCTTGTCGCCATTCCGCTCAACATGGGCGCGACCAAGGGCGATTTCGACGCGACAATGGCGCTGCACCCGACGGCGGCGGAAGAGCTGGTGACGATGAGAACGCCGGCCCGGAGGGTGAGGCGAGAGGGGTAG
>DATBRF010000031.1:0-65137 GCA_036560425.1 Methylocystis sp.
GCAAGCAGCAGGAACAACCACACGCCGAAGCCGATCAACACTGTGATGAGCACCGACACCGCGCGCCGGGGATATTGTGGGCTCTCGGGCTTATTTGGCTTCACAACGACAGCGAGATAAGTCGCCTGGCGCAGGGCTTCAACCTCGGCCTTCTGGTAGTTCCCCAAGGCGTTCTGGTAGTATTGCTCTGCGACGTCTCGCTCTGTCTCGAGCGCCTCGAAGCCCTCGCCAGGTTTGGCGACGCCATCTTTCCCCTCAGCCCTTGCACGAGATCCTGCCGCCGCCTCCGCGGCCGCTATCTGTCGCCGGAGCGTCTCGACGCGGTTGTTCAAGTTTCGAACGGTCGGCGAATCCTCATCCAGGGAATAACGCACGGAATTCAGCCCGGTTAAAGTCGTCTCGAGGTCGGTCTTTAGTTTGTTGATCAGATCGATCTTTGAATCCGCTTCGTGCTTGGAGTGCAAAATGGCCCCGCGCGCCCGCTTCAGCCGATGGTTTGCTTCCTCCAGTCGGTCGCGCGTGAGCGACAGATAATCATCGCGGGCGCGGCGCGATAGCAAATTCACAAAATTCTCCGACTGCGCAACTATTTCAGCGCCGATGCGATAGGCGTCCTCCGCGGTAAAGGCGCGAACCTGGATGCTTACGATGCCCGTTGTGAGGTCAAAAAAGGGATTAACCTTGCCTTTCCAATAATCGACGAGCGCCTCAATCGATATGTTTGAGCTTATACGGGACAACGGGTCGACGCTTGGCCTCGAGTATAGTCGCCGCAAATTGAGTTTTTTGTCGACCGCATCGACAATGTCTCTGCTTTGCAGGAAGTGAACGATGATGTTCGAGTCGAGACCGATTTGCGAGGCCGACGCCATGCCGCCTCCTGCGAAAATCCCTGAGGCGTCGTTAGCCTGCGCGTTTCCTGAACGCGTCGTAAGCTTGATCTCTGAAACGTACTGGTCCGATGCGATAAATCCGAAATAGACAATCGCAAGGAACGCCGGGACAATCACGAACAGAAAGAATGTCAGGAGCGAGGCCTTATTTGGCAGTCTTTCGACGTGCCGACCAACCGTGTTCGAGACGCCTTGTACGACATCGATGACGGTCGCGCGCGGCGCCGGAAAAGATCCCTGCGGCCGCGAGGCGTCGACTCGCGCATTGTTCGACAATTCTGCAAGGGTGTTCTTTTTTTCGTTGCTAGCTCGATCGCGCATCAGCTGTTCCTCAGGAGTTGCTCGTAATGCATGATCGTTTCCTCGATCGAGGCGTGCATATGTATCTTGCCATTGTGCAGCAGCGCCCCAGTATCGCAATTATCACGGATGGTTCGCATGTTATGGGAAATCAGCACCAAGCCTGCGTCCCGTAGACGATGCTCGAATACTTTCGCGCATTTTGTCCTGAAATTCTTATCGCCTGTTTCGAACGCCTCGTCGACGAGATAAAAATCAAAATCGAAGGCGAAACTCGTCGCAAAGGCGATCCGCGTATGCATGCCCGACGAATAGGTCCCCATTGGCATATCGAAATAATGACCGAGTTCGGAAAAGTGCTCGACCCAGGACGCGACCTCGCGCTCGTTCATGCCATAAACTCGTGCGAGAAACTTCACATTCTCCCGCCCCGATTGCAACGGAAAGAATGTGCCGGTGAATCCGACGGGAAAGGAAATGCGTCCATTCCGACGAATGCGACCGGAATCCGGCAACTCGCCACCCGCAAACATGCGCATGAGCGTGGATTTGCCCGCGCCGTTGAGGCCGAGTATTCCGAGCCGCATCCGGGGCGGTATATCTATCGAAACGTGGTCGAGGACCACTTTCCGCCCGCTCTTGAGCCGATAGCTCTTGCAGACATTTTCGAAGCGGATCATAGGCGGCGCGCCTTGTGCCGAAGCGCGGCCTCGAGAGCGAAACCGATAACGATCATTCCGAAACCGGTACCGATCGCATAACTTTTGTTGAGCCAGGGTGAGACGTGCTGCGGGAACATTCCTGTCCGAAACCATTCGATGCATTGAAGCAACGGGTTCCACAGCAGGATTTCGCGCATCCAGCCCGGCATATGCTCGGGAATGAACATGACGCCCGACATCACATAGAGGGCGCGCTGGCCAACGGTCCAAAACGTTGCCGTTGCCCTGTACATGCTATTGAACACGGCCAGAATCATTCCAAATCCGAAGGCGTTGAGCCAGACGACGAGATAGGCGGCGACGCTTTCAATCTGGTTGTCAGACTGCGCGCCATATGACATCAGCGCAAATGTCGCGAACAACATTGTCGCGACGGTTCCTTCTATGATGAGCTTGGCGACGGCGACGCCGATGACGAGGTCGACGCGCTGAATAATGGGAATTTGCAAAAAGTTGACGTGCTGGAATTGGGGCAAGCTGTGGCCGACGACGTGCACGAACATGTAGAGCGGAATCAGGCCCGTCGCGTAAAAGAAAAACATCCGATCGCCGATTGGCGGCCTCCCGTGATTGAAAATACTCAAGAGGAGCCCGACCGCTGCAATTTGGACAAGAGGATGAAATATCGCCGCTGCGATCCCGAAACGAGACTCTACGGTTTCATGTTCGATTTCGCGCATCGCTAGCGCATAGATAATCCGGGACTGCGTTCCAAACCGTCGAAGAAATGTTTTAATCGCGCCGGAGTCTGAGGCATTTGATCTTTCTCGGTCGGGTGATCGCGGCAACGGCAGAATACTACTATTGCCTGTTCCTTCCGCATCGCAGTTAAACTCCCGATTCTGCGCAAGGAAGTTCAATCGCAAATCCCGGATTCCCGTTTGATCGGGCGCCCATTTCTCCGCTTCGTCCAGAAGTTCGACGGCAAGATCGTAATTTCCCGAGCGCGCTTGGACGTTGGCCAAAGTGATATATAGATTTGCCCGGTCGGGTGCGATTTTGATCGCCTCACGCAACATCATCGTTGCTTGGTCGCCATAGCCGAGAGAATCGGCGAGGACACCAGCCATGTACCAGTTCTCGCAATTATTTCGATCAAGTTTGATCGCAGTAATTGCGGCGCGCAATGCGTCGAGACTCGCGCCGATTTTCATCAGCGCCATCGAATGTAATCTTGCTAGCGTTGCATCGCCCGGCTCAGTTTTGCGCGCTTTTTCGAGCACTGCAGCCGCACGCTTGTAACGGCCGATGTGATGCAACAGATTTGCGTATAAAGTAACGACGCTGCGAGAGCTCGGCCAGAGTCGATAGGCGCGCTCCGCCGCCAGGAGTGCGGCATGGGAATCTTTTAGCCTGTGCGCGACGTTGGCCTCGAGCATCAAGCCGGGTTCGGTTGGCGGCTCGATGTCATTGAACTCCTGGAGGAGGTCAAGCGCCTGGTCGAGTCTGTCTTCCGCGACGAGAAGGCTAGCGAGACGTAGCGTCGGATCGCCGCCGGGCTCGCAACGCGCTCGCATTGTCCGCGCCACTACGATCGCTTCGTCCAGATTTTTTCTACTGACGAGAATTTCGATGAGGAGAGCATAGGCGCCTTTGATGCTGGCGTCCGCGTCGATGGCTTTTCGGCAAACCTCCTCTGCCTGTTCAAGTTTGTTATCGCGCCATAAAAATCGGCCGAGCCGAAGCTGCGTGGGCGCCGTGGCCTCAGGACGAGTCGCCGCCTCCTTCATGGCGATGACGCCGGTGTGCCAGTCGCTCGCACGATAAGCGATCTCGCTCGCCATCGAGAGTTCCGGGAATGTAAGCTGTTGAATCCTGTCGCGCGAGGCAAAGATCAACCGAAGATCGTCAATCGAGGTCTCGGTCGTAATCCTTCCCGTCTCCGACCGGCGTTCGGTCATGCAACTGTCTCCGTCTGCACGAATGGCGCTCCAGGGAGTGGATGTTACTTGGGGACCGCCCAAACAAGCCCGCCTTTGTGTTGCCTCGCGAGTTCCATTCCAGACTCGTATGGGTGCATCGCAGTCTCGCCGGGAAATTGCACTCGGATATCGTAGATGGACTGCGGAATCGCCTCGAAGAACTGAGTCACCGTATGCCCGAAATCCGGCATGAGATGTTGATGCAACTCGGCGAGGATTCTCGGTTTGCAGCGGGTCAGCAACTTCTGTGCGCCTTGCAGGGCGCCCACCTCGGCCCCTTCCACGTCGAGCTTTATGAAGGTCGGATTGACATCGATGAAATCATCCAATGGAAGAATTTGCGCTTCGAGCTTTTCCTCGTCGCTTTTCCCTGGCAGGCGCGTATCGACAGTCTGAGCGCGGCTCGCGAGACTGATGGTTGCCTTCTGTGGCCCGACTCCGGCGCGGGTCGAAACCATATTTGGCTGGTTGTTCAGTTCCTTCTGAGCTTCGACCTGGAGATAGTTCTGCGGGAACGGCTCGAAAGCGAAAACCTTGCCTGTCTCGCCGGCAATTTGACCGAAAAGGGTCGTCATCTGACCGGCATGGGCGCCGCAGTCGAGGGCCACATCGCCGGGCCTGACATAGCCCAGGTCGCGGAAAAACTCTGAATGATGGAACGGATCAATTGCGTACCATGAAATCGAGTTTGGCGTTCCGATGAGCATCGGAAAAGCGGGGTTTCCTTCGCGCATTACGACGAACGGCTTGATGAACGCCTGCATAGCAGCAAACTTATGCTTTTCGAACTCGGCGCGCGCCGCGTTCTCGAATGCGGCGCACGCATCCCTGGCTCTCGGGATTTCAGGACGTCCATGAAGATACGCGCGATATTCGAAAGCCGGATTGAAGACATAGGGATCGTAATCATTGCCGGCGAACACACGGCCCACCCGGAATTTGGCGGCGCTGACCTTTGTCGCGACATGGACGCGAACCTCGAAGAACAGATTTTTCGCCGACGAATCAAATTTCCAGCCAGTAGCCATGTGGAAAAACTGGTCGAACCTGGCTACCGTCGGAACTTTAAAAGCGAGCTTTCCACTTGCGCCAAATCCGATCTCGAACCCGGCAATAGCGGTTTTTTGTTCCGGTAGAATCGACGCGGCCCCAACCGTCGCGAAGTGGCGATCCGCTGCGGCGCGCGGGTGCAGGGGAAAACGGAAAATCAAAACGACAGTTGGAGTGCTTCCCTTGATATCGCTGACCGAGACGGTGAAATCGACCACGTCGCCATTGCGCTGCCGCGCCGGACTGACAGCATTCCATTCGATATCACAAGAAACAGATGCATCCGCAGGGAGCAGCCCCACCTCCATCTGAACCGGAATCGATCCGGCATTACATTTTTCGCTGAATGCGATGTTTGCACTCGCGCCGACCTGTGATTGACAAATCTGAAAGACATCCTGATTGCGTGTAAGGACGCCTGGGGCACGCGTTGTAATCACGGATGGCGCGCTGACCATGTTGTTCGTTTCACCCCGGCTCAAAGTGGTCATTGGCTGAACTCGTCAGTTGCTGGAATAGTTGTTTTTGGCCGGAGCGTTTGGGGCTCGCCGCGGCGCAGCGACAACGCTTGGTCGGCTATGGAAAAGTTGGTTACATAACTACTTTTTATTGCTACGATCAAGCGTACGCAAGAGCGAACTAAACTTGCGCCGGAGAAAAAAATCCTGTGCAGTTCTCGGGGTGCAAACTAAGTTCGATCAACTTGCCTTCAGCGACCATCCACTTCGCCCATTCTGCGATTTCGGGCCTCGCAGGGTGCCCGAGTCGATTGACCCCGATAATCGTTTCAGCGTCGAGAAGGCTCGCGACGGAATCCAAAACTATATTCATCTCCTGCATCGATGGCAGGTTCAACCAGATGAGAGAAATTTTGTTGAATAGTAGATTACACGTTTCAGCAGGCGCTCCGGAAATCGGTCGGACTGGGATAATGGCCGCCCATCTTTTCAAATCGTCGAAAGTTTCCGAGTTCGGGCCAAAATCGTCGAAGGCGAACGCTTCTTTCCGCTTCTTGATCTGCAGGGCCTGGATGGCCAGCGCAAAAGGGATCGATAACATCTCGCCCGCGCAGCCGAATTCGCAAATATCGCCGCCATGCGAAAGCGCCTGAAAGAAATAGGGGGCGAGCGTCACAAGCGGCGAATCGGGCTTAGCGGGACGAAAAGCCGCTGGCAAAAGCGGCAGCAACAGATCCTCGTAATCATTATCCACCTTGCTTGCCCGCATTGGTGCGCATCCTCCGAATAGCGCTTAGGCCAGAAGCGATTTTTATTCCGGGTCTGAAAAGCAATCAGTCTTTTCAGACGTTGCGTTTCCGACAAATCTAAAGGCTTCGACCTCAATCCCATAGCCGTCGACGGTTTCCGGCACATCGATGCGGATGATCTTCGTTCCCGCGACTTCTTCGTGTAGGGGGAACGAGGCCTCATAGCGATCATTATCGGCCGGCCTAATCGTCGTATCGACCGGCGCGCCGTCTACTAAGATACGCAAGCCAGGCAAAGCCGTGGGGCTCGCGGCGCCGCAGATTCGGACAAGAGCGCGATATGCGCCCGGCTGGATCGCCACCGGCACCTCACAATACCGTCCAGACCAGCGGCTCACGCCGCCATCCTGCCTTATGCTCGCGCGGCGCCATCCATGTCCCTCTGGAAATCGGTCGGCTGTGAATGTGATATCCTCACCAGTCTTCACCATCCAGACCGGATTGGATTCGAGTCCGCGCCTGCGCGCACGCCACTCGTGGGCGCCGATCACGTAGGTTGGCGCAAGCGCGCCGACAACGCGGATATGTTCGAGCTGCAACCCGCACTGCGCGACCGTTTCGCCGGCTTCGATGCAAATCTCCACGCGTCCGTCCCGGTGATTAGCAAATGAAGCTATAATGAGATAATGCGCGTCGCTGCTCATCTCCACCTCGATTGGAGCGCGCTCGCCGTTAATCGCAATGCTGACGTTGTGAATAGCCCTTGGGGAGACCGCGCCAAAAAACCAGATTTCAACGCGAAATTCCCCGGCAGTGGCGTGGAACGTATAAAAACTTCTGGTCATTGGACCGGACCAGCGAGAAAAAACGTGGTCTTCGCGTAGCGTGGCAGGATGCCAACCATGGCCGCCCGGCGCCTCTTCCGGCCCGAAGCGGCGATCCTCGTCTACCGATACCAATCGAAAAAAAAATTCGACAGGGGCCCCGCGCTGGGCTCGGCCACTGCGCGCATGCAGCTCCTTTGCTTCCTCGTATATTTCTTGATCGAGATCGATAAAGGGCGCGGCCTTATCTTTCAGACCCTGGTTTTTCTCATCCTGATAGGCGGCGCGCGCATTGAGATGCATGGTGAATTCGGGTTCGGGTAGGCCGAGCCTTGTGAACACCTCCCTAACCGAAATCTCGAAATCCTCGTTGAGTCCGACATAGTCGAGCGAACGGAGGGTGGTTATGGCGTTTTTCAGGATGTTCGAGCGATTACGTTCGTACCAAGCTCGATATGCCGCCCGATCCGCGAAATGGCGGTCAAAGGTATTCAGTCGGATCTTCCAGCCATCCATTGCGCGCAGCATCGGCCAAAGCCCAAGCATTAGCGCCTGATGGTTCCAGAACCACGATACGGTTATCGGATAATCGAAGACAGCATCGAGAATCTGCTCCATCGTCATATTCCGCATCGCGAGGAAGGGGGCCTTGTCCAGAGGCTTCATGACCGCGATATCTGCATCGGTCGCGTCTGTGACCTGGCGTCTTGCAGATAACAAACGCGCGAAAGGATCCCTGAAAAACGCAAAAGCGAAAGTTTCGCGAATCTTGTTGTGCAAAATCGGCTGATGATCAAAGAACAGGATGGCCCGGGACGGACCCATATAACGTCGCACGGGATCCGCACCCAGGTCGCGATATCCGTAGGCGGAAGCGCTTGGCACAAAATTTTGCAGCATGGCGAGGACCGATGTGCCGCCGGTCTTCTGGATGTGTTGAAAGAAAATACGACGATAGTTACGCGGAAATTCTCCAGTGTTGACGCTCGCGCCCTGATCGCAAATCTCTATTTCTTCGGGCGACATCGTAGTCTCCTGGGTCTGGAGGCGACCTGTGACGCCCCCAGGCATTTCTAAAAAAGCCTCGGAGGAAATCAACAAAAACAACAAGGACGTTGCGTGGAAAATCTGCGGCGTGCACAGCGCGCTGCGTCGCAGAACTATTTTGTGTGCGCATCTCCGTTGAGGACGCCCCTTCGATTAAGACGAAATCAGCGTCGTTCCGGACTCGTCGATGCGGATCGGTATGAGGGTGTGCCCTCCGAGCGCTGCGGCTAGGCGTGGCAAGCTTTCGGGGAGCGCCAGCACGAAAAGAAATCCGCCGCCGCCGGCTCCACAGAGTTTTCCGCCGAGCGCGCCATTGGTGAGCGCGGCGTCATACAGTGCGTCGATATCGGGAGTTGACACATTGGGTGACAGCGCGCGCTTGGTCATCCATCCATCGTGCAACATCTTTCCGAGATCGCGCATGACGACGTCTGCATTCTGCTGCTCGAGCAGGTCCGTGCCTTGGAATGCGAGCTCATAGAGATGATGCAGTGGCTGGTCGATTTTCTTTTCCGCAGTCTTGCGCACCTGGTCCTCGACGATCTCGGACGCATAGCGCGCGATTCCCGTATGTATCAGAAACATGGACTGGTTCAGACGGTCGCGGACATCCGTATGGAGACGCAGCGGCCGAATGGTCAACCCGTTATCGCCGAAATCATAACGATTGAGTCCGCCAAAGGATGCGTGAAGCTGATCCTGAATTCCTACGTTTTCGTGCAGCAGATCGCGCTCGACATGGATCGCCGCTTGCGCGAGGTCGTAGCGCGTCCAATTTTCTCCGCGCATATGTGCGACAAGCTTTAGCAGACCGACGACGAACGTGGACGACGACCCGAGCCCGGAGCGCGAAGGAAGGCTCGACAAGACGCCGAAATTCCAACCTGGCCCAACATTCCAGTGCCGAAAAACCTCACGAAAGACGGGGTGCTGGATTTCGTCGAGCCTGCTCACTTCCTCGTTAACGCGATAACTCAGTCTGTAATTGTACCCGATGAATGGCTCTAGCTTAAGCGCGCTGATGTAGATGTGCTTATCGATCGCCGCACCCAGCACGGCGCCGGGAAAGCGTTCGAAATATTGCGGGTAATCTGTTCCGCCTCCGAAAAAACTGACGCGTAGCGGCGTCCGCGTCGTCAGCATGGCCACCCCGCTCAGGCTTTGTTCGCACGGAAAAAGCTGATGAAATGCCCCTCGTAATGTGCGAGTTCCGTCAATTTCCCTTCCGCCCTGATCTTCTCGACCCATGGCGCCACGCTGGGGGTTTCGGGCCGACCAACGTCGTCGATGCCAATAATCGTGTCCTTTGAGATCAGCGGCCAAATCACATCCAGCACCGGCTCCATTAGCACGGCGAAATCGAGGTCGAGCCAAACATAGGAAAGCGGCCGGGTAAGCTGCTTGCAGACCTCCCGCGCATCGCCTTTCATCGGCCGAAGCGGGATCGCCTTACTCCACTTCGTCAGTTCTTCGAACGCGTTGTGATTGTCGGAGTAGCTGCCGATAGTGAGCGGGCCGCCGGACGGATCGTCCATCTGGAAGCCCTCGAATGTGTCGAAGGCGTAAACAGTCTTGTCGGTCTTGCAGAACGCCCTCAGCGCGTACGCGAATTTGATAGACATTGTCCCGCGGAAGCAGCCAAACTCACAAACGTCTCCGGGAATATCAAGCGACTTCATAAACCAGGGAATGATTACGGGCAGGTAGGCTTCGGTACGAAGATCCGCGACCGAGCGTGGCAAACATCCAAAGAACGTTTCGTTGACAGATTCCATCCGCTAAGTCCCTTGATTGCTAAAACCGCGCCTGCTGTTGGGGTGACGCAAGATTGCAAGTAACAAGCTGCACCGTGACTGTTAGATTTCACGTTAGAATTTGTCAACGTAAAGAGCCTTGGCGCATTATGGGGTTACGCGCGCTGCGAGCGCGATTGGCTCGCCGGTCCTCTGCCGCGAAAGCCCGCGCGGCTCGCCACCTTGACGCTGGCGAAGAAGCTGGCGGGGATCGTCTTTGCCGCATGGCGGCAAAGACGATCCGCACGCAGGTCATGGTGCGCGACGAGGACCGGCTGGCAAGCCCGGCGTTTCGATGTGGGCGAGCCGCTGAAGCGGCTGAGCGGGCTCGGAGATCACCTAAAGGCGTTCTCGGCGGTGCTCGATTTCGAGATGTTTCGCGATCACCTCTCGTTGTGGCGCTGGGCTACTCCGACGGCGCGCAGCGCGGGCGGCCACCCTTCAATCGCGTCACGATGTTTAACATCCTCATCATCGAGGCGAGAGACAATCTCTCCGACGCGCGCGCCGAACTCCTCATCAATGACCGCATCTCCCTCATGCGTTCTCTTGGCCTGGCGCTCGCCGACCGGTTTCCCGACGCGGGCACAATCTGGCTGTTTCGCGAGAAGCTGATGGCGAACAGGCGGCGCCAACTTTTGTGCCGGAGTATACCGCTTTCGTTCGCGCTTATTGCGCGGACTGCGGCTGACCGAACCACCCCGCTCTTGCGCGTAGAAGGTTGTAATCTCTTTGTTTCTGGCGGAAGAGGTGGGATTCGAACCCACGGTGGAGTTGCCCCCACGGCGGTTTTCAAGACCGCTGCCTTAAACCACTCGGCCACCCTTCCCCATGGCGTGATATAGCATGCCCGCGCCGTCGCGCGAGAGGGTAAAGAGGGGAAAGCCGTGCCGCTGCATTTTGCCTACGGCTCCAATATGGACGCCGCCGCCATGGCCCGGCGCGCCTCGCGCTCGCGGCTGATCGGGCGCGCTCGGCTCGCACGCTGGCGCTTTGTCCTTTTGCCGTCCGGCTTCGCGAGCGTCGTTCCCGATCCGCGCTCGGCTGTGCATGGCGCGCTTTGGGAGGTTCCGGTCAGCGACGTCGCGGCGCTCGATCGTTACGAGCAGGTGGGGCAGGGACTCTACGCCAAGAAAATGATCCCCGTTCTCCGCGAGCCCTTCGGCTCGTCCCCCGCGCTGGTGTATATCGGCGCCGCGCCGGGCCAGGGCGCAGCAAATGCAGCCGCCTGGCCCGGCTATCTCGCCGAGATCGTCGCGGCGGCGCAGGCCTTGGCGCTGCCGGCCGCCTATGTCGGCTATTTGTCCCATCTCTTGGCGGAACAGAAGAAAGGCCCGCGCGGATGAGCTACGAGGTTCCCGTCGTCCATACTGTCGAGGACATGCGCGCCTTCGTGCGGGCGCGGCGCGCCGCCGGGGAGCGTATCGGCCTCGCGCCGACCATGGGTGCGCTGCACGCCGGCCATCTCTCGCTTGTGAAGGAGGCGCGCCGCCACGCCGAGCGCATCGTAACCACAATTTTCGTCAACCCCACGCAGTTCGGCCCCAGCGAGGATTTCTCTCGCTATCCGCGCACGCTCGCGGCCGATTGCGAGAAGCTCGCGACTGTCGCGGCCGATCTCGTCTTCGCGCCGGCCGTCGACGAGATGTATCGGGAAGGCTTCTGCACCACGGTGACGCTCGAGGGCCCGGCCAAGGCCGATCTCGAAGATCTTTTCCGGCCGACGCATTTTGCCGGCGTCGCCACGGTCGTCGCGAAGCTCCTCAATCAGGCGCAGGCGGATGTCGCCGTCTTCGGCGAAAAGGATTACCAGCAGCTTCTCGTCGTCCGCCAAATGGCGCGCGACCTCGACATCGCGACCTGCATTCTCGGGGCTCCGACTCTGCGCGATCCGGACGGCCTCGCCATGTCCTCCCGCAATGTCTATCTGTCGACAGAGGACCGCGCCCGCGCGCCGGGGCTTCATCGCGCGCTCTCCGATGCGGTGGCGCGCATCGCCGAGGGCGAGGCCATCGGCCATGTGATGGGCGAGGCGCGCGAGGCCATTGTCGGCGCAGGCTTCGATATCGATTACGTCGAGGCGCGACACGCCGAGACGCTCGCCCGCGTCGCGCGCCGGCATGAGGGGCCGATTCGCCTTCTCGCCGCCGCCCGGCTCGGCGCCACGCGGCTCATCGACAATGTGGCGGTTCCGAACACATGAGCGGCCGGGCCGTTCGCTTTTTCGTCACTGGCCGCGTGCAGGGGGTAGGCTTTCGCGCCTTTCTCGTTCGCGAGGCCAATGCGCTCGGCCTCGCCGGCTGGACGCGCAACCGTCTCGACGGGTCGGTGGAGGCGCTCGCCGCCGGGAGCGAAGAGGCCATCGCCGCTTTCGTCGAGGCGGCGCGGCGGGGGCCGCGAGCCTCTCTCGTCGGGAGCCTGCGGGAGGAGCCGGTCGATGCGTCGGAGTTCGCCGGCGTCGAGGGGTTTGAAATGGCGGCGACCGTTTAGGCCGCCCCGGCCGATCCAAACACTTTGGCGAAGTTCCGCGCGAGGGACGCGTCTACTTCTCGCATCCCGGCGTCGACGCCCAAATCCTTCAGGCTCGTTACGCCCAAATGCGGCTCGCGCACGCCGCAAGGCGCGATGCCCGAAAAGTGGGACAGCTCCGGCGCGACATTCAGAGCGATTCCATGGAAGCTCACCCATTGGCGCAGGCGCACGCCGATGGCGGCGATCTTGTCTTCGGCCATTTCGCCCTCGGGGCCGCGCGGCTTATCCGGCCGCTTTACCCAGACGCCGACCCGCGCCTCCCGGCGTTCGCCCTTTACGCCGAAATCGGCAAGCGTGGCGATGAGCCATGATTCGAGCCCACAGACGAAAGCGCGGGCGTCACGGCGCCTTTGCGTGAGGTCGAGCATCACATAGGCAACGCGCTGGCCGGGGCCGTGATAGGTGAACTGGCCGCCGCGCCCCGTGCGATGGACAGGGAAGCGCCGCTCCAGAAGGTCTGATTCCTTCGCCGAGGTTCCCGCGGTGTATATCGGTGGATGCTCCAGCAGCCAAACGCATTCCGGCGCCTGACCGGCGGCGATCGCCGCGGCGCGAGCCTCCATGAAGGCGACGGCCTCGTCATATCCGACGAGCGCGTCGCTCACGCGCCACTCTACCGGCGGCGCGCCAGCGCGGGGCGAGAGGGCGGGGTCGATCGAATCGCGGGGTTGGGGGCAGGGAAGGGTCATTGCGCTTCGCCATTTAGCGCCGCCGCGCGGCCTTTGGGGCGCTTGATGTCGCCGATTTCGTCGAGCATGGGGAGAAAGGCGCGTATGGCCTTTCTTTCCTTTTTCGAGAGCCCCGTCTCATCGAGACGGTCCAGGAGCACGCGCAATGCGTCGCTCATGCGTCCGAGCTGCTTGCCGTAGCTTTCGACGTCTTTCAGCACCTGCTCCTCCACCTGCGGGCGCTCGAATGCCCCACTTCCACATTTAGAAAGGAGAAGTGGCTGCCGACAGAGCCGAAGAGATTCGCCCATGGCGCGACGGCCAGCGGCACGTCACCCGAGAGAGGGAGCTTGAAAATCGCCATCGCGATCTCGCCTTTCCAAAGCGGAATGGCCCTGTTTCTAACAGCATTCTTCGACCCGCGCGATTGAGCGGGCGCAAAACGTCGCGTCGCCCTTGTCATCTCCCGGTCAATTTGTTAGAGGCTGCGCGCCGGCGCTTCACGGCACATGTCGAAGCGCCCCTTGCGGTCGTGGCGGAATTGGTAGACGCGCTAGCTTGAGGTGCTAGTTGGGCAACCAGTGGAGGTTCGAGTCCTCTCGACCGCACCAAATTTATTCTGCGGTCCTTCCGCGCGTCCTCTAAAGAGAGCCGGTTCTTCGCCGGAAAGGGCGATAGACGTTGGTGCGTATTTTTTACGCGCGACTTCGGCTCGTCGCTGAATTACTCATAAAGTGCATAAATTAGCGCGTGGGTAGGGGCCTGCCGCCGCCCTGGGGAATTCTTCACGATGAAATTGTTGAGCTGCGCCGTCGCCTTGATTGTCAGCCTCGCCGTCACGTCAGCTCTGGCCGGAGCTGCGACTGCTTCGTCGCCGTCCAATGACCAGGCCCACGCCCCGACCGTTACCGTATTCGCGGCGGCGAGCCTCAAGAACGCATTCGACGCGGCGGCGACGGCCTTCAAGGCAAAGAGCGGAATCGAGCTGAAAATAAGCTATGCGGGTTCGATGGCGCTCGCCAAGCAGATCGAATCGGGCGCGCCGGCGGATGTGTTCGTCTCCGCCGACGTGGCGTCCATGGATTATCTCGCGCAGAAGAATCTCATCCGGCCCGAGACGCGCTCGAATTTCCTGCGCAACGCCCTCGTCGTCGTCGCGCCGAAATCCTCGAAGCTGGAGAAGCTTCCCTTCACAAAGGAGGCTTTCTCGGAGGCGATCGGCTCGGGCAAGATCGCGACAGGCGATCCGGCGTCCGTCCCGGTCGGCAAATATGCCAAGGCTGCGTTGGAGAAGCTCGGGCTCTGGAAGTCAATCGAGCCCAGTTTCGCCTTTACCGACAATGTGCGTTCCGCTCTCGTCTTCGTCGCGCGGGAGGAAGCGCCCCTCGGAATCGTTTATCTCACCGACGCCAAATCAGAGCCCAGGGTGAAAATCGTCGCGGCGTTTCCGCCAAATTCTCACCCGCCCATCGTCTATCCGATCGCCGTGACGACGGCGGCGCAAGGCGACGCTCCCGCAAAGTTGCTGACCTTCCTGGAGAGCAAGGCGGGCAAGTCGGTTTTCGCGGAGCAGGGGTTCGGCGTTTCCGATTGATTTATTTGACAGCTTGGGTCGAGGCGGTGAATTGCGGCGTCGCTCGAGCTCTTGGCGCAAAAGCTTACGATCGAGCAAAGATCAGCCACATTTCCCCTCCCAAGATAACGCTAAGACCGGCGCATGGAGAAAGCCGTGCATGGCTCCCGCGCCGGGTGGGCTGGGAATAATCGTCCCGGGAATGCATCCCGGTGGATCGGCTCGAGGAACGCGGCGTGTAGACGGCCGCTCGGGACGCGCCATGCGCCTCCCTCGATCCCGCGAGCCTCGTGCCCGGAGTGAGCAGTATGAGCGTCTTTCTGGAAAACCGCCGCCGCGACAGCGACTGTGAGCCGCAAGCCGACGGCCCCCCGTCACGCGCGCCCAGCTTCGCCCGCTTTCTTGGTGGCGCGCACAAATTGCCGCCCCCCGCCTCTCGCGTTAATCGCGAGCCGCTGTTGGGCCTCTCCTATGACCGTGTCGAGGGCGTCGTCCATCTCGTCCTTGCCTTTGCGATTGTCGGCGGCGCGGCGGCGATCATGAGCTCGTCGCTTTTCAGCTCCGGCGCGCCTGTGAGCGGGGCGATCGAGAAGCGTCCCGAGGTCGAGGCGCCGAAGGTCGCGACCGCTGTTGTGGCGCCGGCGACTGCTGTTGTGGCGCCGACAAATGAAGAGCCGGAAGCAAAGCCGCCGGTTGTGAATGAAATGGCGCCTGTCGCCGCCCCGGCGACTCCTGTCGCGGTTCCGGCGCCTCCTATCGCCGCTCCGGCGCCTCCTGTCGCCGCCCCGAAGCCCGCCTCCGCCCCTCCGGCGGCGCCATCGCTCAACCCCTTCCTCGACGCGCGCCCGATGACCGAGGCCGCCGTGCCGGAACCTTTGGCGCCGCCGTCGCCAGACATGCGTGAGAAGCTCACCGGCGGGCGCGAGGAGACGCCGCCGAGCGAGCCGGCGACGGCCTATCAGACGACCGCGCCCGAGCCAGAGGCGAAGCAAGAGGCCGCTTTGCCCAAGAAATCGGCGGAAGCGCCCAAGGCCGCCGCCGAGGACGCGCATACGGCCAAATGCTACCTCAAGCTGGCTGGCCGCGTTCAGAGCAGCGGCCCATGCACGGTTCACCACACGGCCGAGGCGGTGACCTTCGACCTGCCAGGCAAGCCGCTCGAAATCGCCCATAAGCACGGGCGCGTATGGACGGCGACGCTCGGCGGCCGCAACCTGGGTCAGGTTTATAGAAACAAGAGCGCTCCCTGCTGGGGCGCCAAGGGCTTTTACGCCTGCGAGAACGGTTGATTGTTATTGCATGCCGTGGGAGTGGCCGTGCGCTTCTCCCCCGGCGTCGCTTCCGGCGGCGCCCTTGCCCTTGCCGGCGAGAGTCTTGGCGATGATCGGCTCGGTGGTCGAGGTCCAACCAGGGCCCGCTTCGACGAGGGGCGTCTCGGTCTCGCCTGGCGCGATGTGAACGAGCTTATAGCCGCGCGTTTTGAGCGCGCGCAGGAAATCGGGCAGCATCGCGGCAGTCTGCGCCTTGGAATCGTGGAAGAGCACAATTCCCTTGCCGGCCTTTTCGAGCCGCGACATCACCAGATCGAGCTCGCCCTTGGGCGACATGGGCGACCAGTCGGAGGCCCATAAGTCGGAGCCGAAAATCGTATAGCCCTTGTCCTTTAGGTAATCGACGAGCGCCGGCGTGTCGGCGAAGCCGGGAAAGCGGAAGAAAGGCGCGGACTTACCGCCCGAGGCCGCCACCACTGCGGCGATTCCTTTCTCTATGTCGGCTTTGGCCGCCGCTTCGCTCATCAGCCGCAGCGTAATGGCCGGATGGCTATAAGAGTGATAGCCCACGCTGTGGCCTTCGTTCGCTTCGCGCCGCACGACCGCCGGCGCCTCCTCGGCGTTGCGGCCGATCACAAAAAAGGTCGCGCGCGCGCATTCCTTTGCAAGCGCGTCAAGCACCGTCGCCGTCGGCTTCTCCGGCCCGTCGTCGAAGGTCAGGACGACCTCATGATCCTTCAGGTCGAGGGTGCGCGGATAGCTCTGCAGCCCCACCGCGCTCCCCTTCGGTCCGACGGTTATGGTGCGTGAGACGCCGAGGGCCTCCGGCCCGCATTCGCGCGCGGCGGCGTGGGGAACCGTCGCGCCGAGGAGCGTGAGAAGGGTTAGCGTAACGCTGGAAACTTTCGTCATCTCAGATTTGCCGGTTTGCATCCGCGTGTGCGCGGGTTAAGGAGCCTGAAGCCTTGTTGTGAGAATCGGCATGCCACTCGACCATGAAGAAACAGCGGCAGGGGCCGAGGGTTTCCGCAAGGAAAGCGCGCTCGACGCCGACTTTGTCTTTGAGGTCGAGGCCGCCGTCGCGCTCGGCGACTCGGCGAGGATCCATAAACTCGTCGGCGAGCTTCATGAAGCCGATCTCGGCGCGCTGCTCGAGCTGCTGAGCCACGAGGCGCGCCCGCGCCTCGTCGAGCTGATGGGCGCTGATTTCGATTTTACTGCGCTTATGGAGGTGGGGGAAGCCACCCGCGAAGATATTCTCGAAGAGCTTCCCGTTGAGACGCTCGTCGAGGGCGTGCGCGAGCTCGAAAGCGACGACGCCGTCGCCATTCTGGAGACGCTGGAGCCAGAAGAGCAGGCCGAGGTTCTTGAAGCCCTGCCGGCGCAAGAGCGCATCGTGCTCCGCCGCTCGCTCGATTACCCTGAAGGCTCCGCCGGCCGCCTGATGCAGACGACGCTGATCGCCGTGCCGCCTTTCTGGACGGCGGGCCGCGTGCTCGACTTCTTCCGGGAGACGGACGGCGACGAATTGCCCGACAATTTTTTCGAGGTCTTCGTCGTCGACCCCGGCTACCATCTTCTCGGGACCGTCTTTCTCGACGCGCTGGTGCGCGCCAAGCCCAGCGCCCGGCTCGATGACATCATGCAGGCAGACCGGCGCCGCGTGAAGGCGACGGAGGACGGAACGGAAGCGGCGCGTCTCTTCGAACGCTACAATCTGGTTTCGACCCCGGTCGTCGACGAAAGCGAGCGCCTCGTCGGCGTGCTCACGATCGATGACATCGTCGACGTCATCCAGGAGAAAGCCTCCGACGAGATCAAGGCGCTCGGCGGCGTGAGCCCCGAAGAAGAGCTGAACGACGATTTCTGGTGGATCGCCAGAAGCCGCTTCACCTGGCTATTCATCAATCTTCTGACCGCCTTCATCACCTCGACCGTGCTCAAAACCTTCCAGTCGCAGCTCGAGCAGATGGTGGCGCTGGCGGTGCTGGGGCCGATCATCGCGGGGCAGGGGGGTAATTCCGCAACCCAGACCATGACGGTCGCCGTGCGCGCGCTCGCCACGCGAGAACTGAACCGCGCCAACGCGGTCAAGATCATCTTCCGCGAGTTGGCGATCGGCGCCGTGAACGGCGCGGCGTTCGGGCTGGTGACCGGGCTCGTCGCCGCCAATTGGTTTCAAAATGTCGGGCTTTGGCCGGTCATCGCTCTGGCGATGTTTACAAATTTGGTGGCGGGCGCGTTCGGCGGCATCGTGGTGCCGCTGCTTTTCAACCGCTTCAAACTCGATCCCGCCGTGTCCTCCGGGCCCTTTGTGACGACGATCACCGACGTCGTGGGCTATGGGGCGTTCCTGACGATCGCCAGCATGTGGTTTCATCTGAATTGAGGGCGGGTTTGCATGAGCCAGCCTGAAAGGCTCGGTTCTTAAAGCGCATTCCGCAAAAGCTGCCAGCCTTTTGCGTCGTCCGCATGATTCCATGCGAGCAAAAAGCGCTGGCGCCCTGGACTGCACCATACTTTGGCTTCAAAGAGGCAAAACAATCGAATCGGCTTGCGTAAGCAGGGCGGCCAAATTAACGCTTCGTTACCGCCTGATGGGATAATTTGACGAAATGTGCTCGTTGAATGTTTCCGTATTGCGTTTCACCGCGCTCGCCTGCGTTGCGGCCGGCGCGGCGACCCTTGCCGCCTGCGGCAGCGGCTATGATCCCGGCTACGCCAAGCGCCCGCGCTTCTCGACCAGCGCCCCGCTGCTGAATGCCAAGAAAGACCCGAGCTTCCTTGCTTATGCGGTGCCCGAGACGGACCTCCACCTTTTCCCGGCGACCCGCAGCGCAGAATTCGCCATCCACGGCATCGACGTCTCCAAATATCAGGGCGACATCGACTGGGAGCAGGTGAAAGATTCGGGCGTCGCCTTCGCCTACATCAAGGCGACCGAAGGCGGTGACAGGGCCGATTCCAAGTTTCAATACAATTGGGCGGCTTCCAAGGCCGCTGGCATTCCGCGCGGCGCCTATCATTTCGTCTATTGGTGCCGCCCGCCACACGAAGAGATCGCCAATTTCGTCTCCGTCGTGCCGAACGAACCGGACGCCCTGCCGCCCGTCCTCGACGTCGAGCCAACGCCGGAATCGAGGAGCTGCAAGCGCACGCTCTATCGCGACGAAGCCGTCCGAGACATGCGGATCATGCTGGAGGCGATGGAGCGCCACTACGGCAAGAAGCCGGTCATCTACTCCTCGGTCGACTTTTATCAGGCGATCCTGCAGCCCGACGCGCTCTCCGACTATCCGATCTGGGTGCGCTCGACGAAATATCACCCAAAGGTTCGCTATGGCGACCGCAAATGGACCTTCTGGCAATATCGCTCCGATGGCCGTGTGCCTGGCATCGTCGGCGCCGTGGACCAGAACGCCTTCAACGGCAGCCATGAGCAATGGCGCAGCTGGCTCAGCTCGATGACGGGGATGAGGGCTGCGCCCGTCGCCGCGACCGCGCCGAAACAAATCGACGATCGCGCGGTCAACAAATTGATCGAGGAGGATCCGGCGATGCTCAAGGGCGCCGAAAAGGGCTCTTACGAGAAAGACGACGCGACGCCGACGCCCCCGGCAGGGATAGGGGCGCCGCCGGATAAGGGTTGAAGGGGGTAGCCAGAAGGAGCGAATTCGCGTATACGCCCCGCACCAGTTTCCGCCGCGTGGCGCCGAACGCCCGCGGCCTTCGCTGTTTAGAGAGACAAGAAAATGGCCGTTCCGAAGAGAAAAACCTCCCCGATGAAGCGGGGTTTCCGCCGTTCCGCCGACGCGCTGCAGGCGCCCACCTATGTCGAGGACAAGGATTCGGGCGAGCTGCGCCGTCCGCATCACGTCGACCTGAAGACCGGCATGTATCGCGGCCGTCAGGTGCTGAAGGTCAAGTCGGCCGAAGAATAAGCGGGCTTCGAGCCCTCTTGTCCAAAAACGAAGAACCCCTCGTGCTTCGAGACGCCTGCTTTGCAGGCTCCTCAGCACGAGGGGTTCTTCGTTTTTGGCGTCCATTAGCCCTCACCCTGAGGAGCGCCCGCAGGGCGCGTCTCGAAGGGCGAGGGCGCGCCCCGTCAGCTAAACCCGCCTCATCTGCGCCGCGCCGAGAAGCGGAAGCAGAATCGCGCGCGGCGAGAGGCGGGCGCTCCAGACCATGAATTTGTTCATTGTGCCGGGCACGACTACCCGCTTGCCGGCCATCAGCCCCTCATAGCCTTGGCGGGCCACTTCCTCCGCCGGAACCAGCGCCGGTTTCATCGCGCCCATCAGCCCCTCGAAGCTCATGCCGGCGCGCGCCTGAAATCCCGTCAGCACCGGGCCAGGGCAGAGGCAGGAGACCTTCACGCCAGCTGGCGCCAGCTCATAGGAGATCGCCTCGCTGAACGAGCGCACGAAGGCCTTCGTCGCGTAATAGACCGCGAATCCCGGACCCGGCATGAAGGAAGCCACGGAGGCGACGTTCAGCACGCCGCCCTTGGTCTGCGTGAGAGAGGGCAGGAATCGCAGGGTCAGCGCGGTGAGGGCGCGGATGTTCAGGTCGATCATGGCGAGCTGCTCCGCCTGGTCGAGGCTGGCGATATGGCCGATGAGGCCGAATCCGGCGTTGTTGACAAGATATTGCGGCGCGAGTCCAGCGTCGGCGAGGCGGAGGGCGAGCGCGTCGGTCGCGCCCTCTGCGAGCAAATCGAGCTCGAAAACGGTCGGGCGTTTGTGTCCCTTGGCGGCGATGTCGTCTGCAATCGTGGCGAGCCGTTCGCCACGCCGCGCAACCATCGCCACCTCGTGGCCCTTTTCGGCGAAAAGGCGGGCCAATTCCGCGCCGATCCCTTCTGACGCGCCGGTGACGACAGCGGCAGGGCGGGCGCTCGAAACGTCGGTCATGAAAAGTCACTCCTTGGGGCGGGACCAGGGTCCGTCGATCGGCGGCGGATTTTCCAGCGCCTCCCGCGCCTCGCGACGCAGCTCGACGCGCTCGCGAGTGGATACGCCGAGAAGCTCGGCGACGCGCCAGACGACATTTTCCTCGAACTCGTGCACCGAGCCGTCGGCATGGGCCATATCCCACAGCATGCCGATCACCTGCTTGCGGCCGTCCTCGTCGAGCTGGCGCTTGAGCACGCTGGTGAAGCGATAAAGGTCGACCGCCTCGCGCTCGCTCACCCAGGCCTGATGGATGAGGGCGCGCGCCTCGTCCGGGGACAGGCCGAAGCGCGTTTCGACGAGAAGCTGGATGCGCGCCTTCTCATCCTCATCGAAATCGCCGTCGATCGAGGCGATATGGACGAGCAGCGCGGCGGCGGCGAGCTGATAGTCGGCGGATTCATAGGGCTTCGGCCTGACGGCCTCGCCGGTGAGTTCGGCGATGAAGGATTTGATTGCGTCGAGCATGGTTTTGGGTCTGTCGGCGGAGCGGATGCGTTCCTCTTGCTATAGAGCAGCAGGCGGCGAAAGGGTAGGTCGAGCCTGGCGCCTTCCGCGCGCGCACAAAGGCGAAAGTATATGCATTTGATCGGTTGAAATATGCGCACCGAAAAAGAAGAAAGTTTACGAGACGTTAGGCCGCGTCCAAGATTATTAATGCGCCACCGTCGCAGAGGCATGACGCCCGCGAGCTTGCTCCCCTTCGATGCCCCGTTTTGCGTTTGCCGCGCGCGCCGATGAACATCGTGCGCCTATCCAGGAGGCCCCGTACGATGCGTCTGACAATATCCAAGGCTTTTTCGTTAAGCGCGTTTTTTATACTTCTAGGTTTCGCCATCTCATTGACCGCGAGCAGCGTCGCGTTGCAGAGGTTGAAGATTGGCGGCCCGGCCTACGACAAGATCGTCGCGGGTAAGGATCTCGTCGCCGACATTCTGCCGCCGCCCGCCTATATCATCGAGGCCTATCTGGAAGCGCATCTTGCGCTGCGAGAGCCCGAAGGAGCGACGGCGCATTTCCAGCGCCTTCAGCAATTGAAGTCGGACTACCTCGCGCGGCGCGACTTTTGGACCAAATCGGAGATCCTCCCCGAGGAATTGAAGTCGCTTGTCGCTCGCTCCGACATTGAAGTGCAGAAGTTCTGGCGTTCCGCCGAGCAGTCTCTCGCGACGGCAGTCAAGTCCCACAATCAGGCGGGGGCTGCGCGCGCGATGACGGAGCTTTCCGACGCCTACAACGCCCATCGCGCCATCGTGGACGAGATGGTCGTAAAGGCGAACGAGTTCTCCTCCCAGGCCGAGGCCGGCGCGGCGTTTGAGACGACGCTCTTCCTCTCGCTGATGTTTGGTTCGGCGGCGCTCGTCTTTTTGAGCATGTGGGGGACGTTGCGCTATCTGCGGCGAAAGTCCTGCCAGCCGCTCGGCGCCCTCGCGGCCTATCTCAAACAGCTGGTCAACGGCCGCTACGACGAAAAAGCGCCGTACGCGGGCAATTCCGACGAAATCGGCGAGGTCGCCCGCGCGGTCGATGTTTTCCGAGAAGCCCTGATCGAGCGCGAACAGAACCGCCTGCGCGCCGAGGAGGACGAACGGCGCCGACACGAAGAGAGGCGCCAAATACAGGAGCAGGCGATCGACGACGAGCGACAGCTGGTTTGCGCGTCGATCGGCGCTGGCCTGGCGGAGCTTTCGAGCAAGAACCTTGCTTACCGCATGTCCAACGATCTGCCCGAGAGTTATGGCAAGCTGCAATATGATTTCAACGCGGCCATCGAACATCTCGAGAGAGCCGTCGCGGTCGTTAAATTGGGAATTGGCGGAATCGACTCGGGCGCGGATGCGATCGCCTCGGCCGCCGCGGACCTTGCGGGACAGGCGCAGCAGCAAGCGGAGGGACTCGAGCGCGCCTGCTCGGCCATGAACGAAATCACCGAAAGCGCCCGTCAGATCGCTGCCGGCGCGGGGGATGCGAACAAAATCGTCGGCGCGACGCGGACCGAGGCGGAGGAAAGCGGCGCGGTCGTTCGGCGCGCCGTGGATGCAATCAGCCAGATCGAAAAATCCTCGCAAAGCATTGCGCAGATCATCGCCGTCGTCGACGAGATCGCCTTTCAGACCAACCTTCTGGCGTTGAACGCCGGGGTGGAGGCGGCGCGCGCGGGCGAGGCGGGGCGCGGCTTCGCGGTGGTTGCGTCGGAAGTGCGCGCCCTGGCGCAGCGCTCGGCCGAGGCGGCCAAAGAGATCAAGACTCTAATCTCCGCCTCCTCCACGGAGGTCGAGCAGGGCGTCGAGCTCGTCGGCCTGACCGGCAAGGCGCTCGAAAAGATCGTTGCGCATGTGTTCGATCTTGAGCGGGCCGTCTCCAATATTGCCGGGAGCGCCAGGGAGCAGGCCACGAGCCTCGAGGACATCAATTCGGTTGTCGCGCAAATCGACCAGAACACGCAAAAGAACGCGCAAATGGCGGAAGAGATGACCGTCGCTTCCCGCGCTTTTCAAGAGGAGACGAGCAACCTCGCCCTGACCGTGAAAGATTTCCAACTGACGCAGGAGGCGTCGGCGCCGGCGAGGGGCGCCGCAGCCCGATCGGCGGCTCCCGTCGTCGCCATGAAGACCGTTGGCAAGGGCGGCGCGGCGGTCGCTCCCCGGCGCGACGAGTGGGAAGAGTTTTAATCACGAAAGGGGCGGCTTTGCGGTGCGAGCCGCCCAGAACGCATGACGGCTGGGGCGGCGCCCTTGTGAAGGCGCAGTGGGGCGCCAAACGGTACGCTCGCAATCAGGACAGCTGGCGCCTTACTGCTCGTCCCATGGATTGATTATATCGACGCCCGTTCCTGCGAAATCTTCCGCGTTGCGGGTGACGATCGCCATTCCATGGACAAGGGCCGTTGCAGCGATCAGCGCATCGCGGTCCGGGCGTCGATCGGGGACATGCAACCGCGCGCATGTCCTGGCGATGGCGACGTCGATCAGCAGCACACGGCCGACGAAAGCCGGCATAACATGACCGTCCAACCATGCGCGCAGCAGTGCGCCCTGGGCGGGGTCTCGCCGCTCGATCGATAATACGCCCAATTCCAGCTCGAGGACTGTAATCGCCGAAAGGAAAAGCGTCCCAGTGGGGACGCTTTCCGCCCAGGCGACGAGATGTCGATTGGCCTTGCCGCTCTTCGACTTGCGTAGCTCCGAAACCACATTCGTGTCGAGCAGATACATCAGTCGAGATCGGCCGGCTTGGCGACCTCTTCGACCCGCGGCGGCTCGAACTCGATGTCGGCGACATCCGGCATGGCGAGAAGCTCGACAATGCTGACCGCGCCGCCCGCAAGTTTTTGGTAATCGCCGATCGTCAGCAGCACATGGGCCGGCCGCCCACGATCAGTGATGAACACCGGGCCGTGCCTTGCGGCTCTTTTGGCGCCACTGGCGTCCTGATTGAAGGCGCGGCTGGATATAGTGGTGATTGGCATGGGCGCCTCTGCGTGTAGCAACATATCTACTGCGAGCGAGTCTCTGTGTCAATGACATAAACAAATCTTTATATCTTTATTGCATTCTCGCCCTTCCCTTGCTATAGGCCCTTTCGACGCCGGGGCGCCGGCCTTCGCGAGCAGAGGATTCGCATGACCGCTCATTTCAACGATTTCGCCGTCACCGACATTTCGCTGGCCGATTGGGGCCGCAAGGAAATCGCCATCGCCGAGACCGAAATGCCCGGCCTGATGGTGACGCGCGCCGAATATGGCCCGTCGCAGCCGCTGAAGGGCGCCCGCATCGCCGGCTCGCTGCATATGACCATCCAGACGGCCGTGCTGATTGAGACGCTGAAGGCGCTGGGCGCGGACGTTCGCTGGGCCTCCTGCAACATCTATTCGACCCAGGATCACGCGGCGGCCGCCATCGCCGCCGCCGGCACGCCGGTCTTCGCCCGCAAGGGCGAGAGCCTCGAGGACTATTGGGACTATACCCACAAGATCTTCGAATGGGCCGACGGCGGCTGCCCCAACATGATTCTGGACGACGGCGGCGACGCCACGCTGCTCATCCACCTCGGCCTGCGCGCCGAGAACGGCGACACGGCCTTCCTCGATAAGGCGACCAATGAAGAAGAGGAAGTCCTTTTCGCCGCCATCAAGAAGCGCCTGAAGGCCAATCCGGGCTGGTACAAGCGCAACGCCGAGTCGATCAAGGGCGTCACCGAGGAGACGACCACGGGCGTGCATCGCCTCTACATTATGCAGAAGGAGGGCAAGCTCCTCTGGCCGGCGATCAACGTCAACGACTCCGTCACCAAGTCGAAGTTCGACAATCTCTATGGCTGCCGTGAGTCGCTCGTCGACGGCATCCGCCGCGGCACGGATGTGATGATGGCCGGCAAGGTCGCCTGCGTCGCCGGCTTCGGCGACGTGGGCAAGGGCTCGGCCGCTTCACTGCGCAACGCCGGCTGCCGCGTGCTCGTCACCGAAATCGACCCGATCTGCGCCCTGCAGGCGGCGATGGAGGGCTATGAGGTCACGACGATGGAGGACGCGGCGCCGCGCGCCGACCTCTTCTGCACGGCGACAGGCAATGTCGACGTCATCACCCTCGACCACATGCGCGCCATGAAGGACCGCGCCATCGTCTGCAACATCGGCCACTTCGACTCGGAAATTCAGGTCGCCGCGCTGCGCAACCTCAAATGGCACAATGTGAAGCCGCAGGTCGATGAGATCGAGTTCCAGGACGGCAAGCGCATCATTCTGCTCTCCGAAGGCCGCCTCGTGAACCTCGGCAACGCCACGGGCCATCCCTCCTTCGTGATGTCGGCGTCCTTCACGAACCAGACGCTGGCGCAGATCGAGCTGTGGACCAAGCAGGGCCAATACGCCACGGGCGTCTACACCCTGCCCAAGCATCTGGACGAGAAGGTCGCGGCGCTGCATCTCGAGAAGATCGGCGTCAAGCTCACCAAGATGACCGAGCAGCAGGCCTCCTACCTCAATCTGCCGGTCAACGGCCCCTTCAAGCCGGATCACTACCGCTACTGAGCTTGTCGGGTCGAGGGGGGACTTGGCCAGAAATCCCGCCCGGCCCGGGCTCCCTCCCGTTTCTCGTTGCAGCAAGTTCCGAAAAAGTTGACAGACTTTTTCGATTAGAACTTGCTCCAACCTGCTGATATGGCGCGCTTTCCGATCAGACGATTCCGTCTGATCGGAAAGCGCGCTAGAAAACCTTGCGGCCCCCTCCAAGCGGAGCGGGGCCGATTTTTTGGTTCGATTCCCACAGAAACACGATTCCGTTTTGGCCGATCGCGTTTTAGATTGGGTCGATTCGTAACGAGCGTCTCCGGCGAGGCGATTTACCGAGCCGTTTTGTTTTGCCGCTCCCGCCCCGGGGGCGTTTGGGAGCCCGCCCGCGCGTCCTTGCGAGAGGCTGCGTATCTCATGCGGTCCCCGCGGCGTTGATGTGATGAGCACCTCGATCGTCCCCTTGGAGCCTGATCTCATGACGCCTGAACTGGTTCGCGCGCGAAAGGAAACGTGTCCTTCATGAGGCGGCGCAGCCAATCGCATTGTAGGGAGAGGCATTACCGTGGGCTGCGGCGTCTACTTCGTCTCGTGACGAGCGGGGCGGCGGCGCTTTCGGCCGCGCCGGCGTTCGCGCAAGGGGCTGAGACTGCGGTCGACACAGGCGTTGTCGGTTTCGCCTTCAGCGGCGGCCTGGCTTTGTTTTCGGTCGTCGTCGCCCTGACCCATATCCGCGACCGCAACGGCTGGCGCCGCCGCGAGGCCATGCTGTCGGCGGAGCTCCAGGAGGTGCGGGCGAAGTTCGACCGCGCGAAGACCTTCATGGCGAGCGAGCCGCAGCTTTTCATCGCCTGGGCCGGGCCCGACAGCGAGCCCGACATCGGCTCCTCTTTGCCGCTCCCGCCGGACATCGCCGTCGCGCCGCGCCGAATCCTCGCTTTCGGGACGTGGCTTGCGTCGAAGGATGCGCAAGAACTCGAGGCTGCGGTCGATCGTCTCCGCGGTAGCGGGGAGGCCTTCCGCCTTCAGCTCGCGGGAGCGGGGGGAAGGCATTATGATGTAGAGGGTCGCGCGGTCGGCGGCAGCGCCGTGCTGCGCATTCGGGAAGTTTCGGGCGACCGGCTGGAGCTCATCGCTCTGCGTGAACGCCATGCCGAAACGCAGAAGGAGCTTGCGGGCCTCCGGGCGCTGCTCGACGCCGCGCCCACCCCCGTCTGGGTTCGGGATTCGACCGGCAGGCTCTCCTTCGTCAACAGCGCCTATGCTTCCGCTGTCGAGGCGAAGGACTCCGCCGACGCCATTGCGCGCGGCGTCGAGCTCCTGGACCAATCCGCTCGCTCCGAGGCCGAGAAAGCGCTCGCCAGGGGCGTCGTTTGGCGGGGGCGCGCGCCGGCGGTCGTCACGGGCGTGCGGCATATGCTCGACGTGACGCAGACGGCGGCGCCGATGGCCGCTTCGATCGCCATCGACCGGCACGAGGTCGAAACCGTCCGCGCCGATCTCGAGCAGCAGATGCAGTCGCATGTGCGCACGCTCGATCAGCTGCCGACCGCCGTGGCGATTTTCGATCGCGCGCGACGGCTGGTTTATCACAATGACGCCTACGCCAAGCTCTGGCAGCTCGAAGGGAGCTTCCTCGACCACAAGCCGACCGACGGCGAAATTCTCGACCGCCTGAGGGCCGCTGAGCGGGTGCCCGTCGAATCCGATTACAGGGCATGGAAGGAGCGGCTGTTCGAAGCCTATCGCTCGCCCGAGCCCGTTCGCTATACCTGGCACCTGCCGGATGGGCGCATTCTTGAGGTGGTCGCGCATCCCAATCCTCAGGGCGGCGTCACCTATCTCTACGACGATACAACCAAGACCTACGACCTCGAAGCGCGCTTCAATGCGCTCAATCGCACGCAGAGCGAAACGCTGGAGACGCTGCGCGAGGGCGTCGCGGTTTTCGGCGCCGATGGGCGCCTGAGCTTCTGCAACCCGGCCTTCGCGCGGCTGTGGAGGCTCGATCCCAACGAGTTCGCAAGAAAGCCGCGATTCGAGGCGATCGCGAAGCAATGCAAGACGCTCCACGACAATGAAGAAACCTGGGCCGCGCTGCAGGGCTTCGTCACGAGCTTCAACGATATGCGCGAAGGCTTCACGCGACGCATCGAGCGCAGCGACGGCGTGGTTCTCGACTGCACGGCGCAATCGCTGCTCGAGGGCGCCGCGTTGCTGACCTTCGTCGACGTGACCGCGGACGTGAATGCCGAGCGCGCGCTGACCGACCGTAACCAGGCGCTGATGGCGGCCGAGAAGCTGCGCAACGACTTCATCCACCACGTCAGCTATGAATTGCGTTCGCCGCTGAACAACATCAATGGTTTCGTGCATCTCCTGGGGGAAGAGTCGACCGGCCCTCTCAATCCGCGCCAGCTCGAATATCTGGGTTACGTCAGAAAATCCTCGGCGGCGTTGCTCGCCATCATTGACGACATTCTCGATCTCGCGACGATAGACGAAGACGCAATGGAGCTCGACTTCTCAGACGTCGACGTTGAGGCGACGATGCGCGCCGCAATCGAGGGCGTGCAGGACCGGCTGGAGGAAAATTCCATTGACGTGCAAATCATCGCCCTGAACAATATTGGAAACTTCCGCGGCGACGCAAAGCGCGTGCGGCAGATCCTATTCGCTCTTCTGTCCAACGCCATCGGTTTCTCGCGACCGGGCCAGACCGTGACGCTCGCCGCCATGCGGCGCGACAATGAGGTCGTGTTCAAGGTCTCCGACCATGGGCGCGGCATACCTCCGGATGTCCTCGAGCGCGTCTTCGAACGTTTTGAATCGCATACGGCCGGCTCGCGCCATCGTGGAGTCGGACTTGGCCTTTCCATCGTGCGCGCTTTCATGGAGCTGCACGGCGGAAAAGTGTTCATAGATTCGGCGCCGGGCGAGGGAACGACCGTCACTTGCGTTTTCCCGGCTCCGATAGCCCAAGGCGATCCGCAGCAAGAAGCTCGGTCTGTCGCGCATGAAGGAGCCGCCCAATGACAGAGGAAGCAGCGGGCAAATCCGTCTGGCGCGTCGAGGCGAAGGACGAGGCGGCGACAATAGCGCTTGCCAATGATTTGGCGTCGATGCTCCAACCCGGCGACACGGTGACGCTTGCCGGCGATCTCGGCGCGGGCAAGACGACTTTCGCCCGCGCGCTCATTCGCAAGCTCCTGAAGGACCCGCAGGTCGAGGCGCCGAGCCCGACCTTCACCCTCATGCAGATTTACGAGAGCGATGCGCTGCGCATTGTTCACGCGGATTTCTATCGGCTCGACTCCTCCTCCGAGCTTTCGGGCCTGGGTTGGGAAGAGGTCGCCGAAGACGCAATTGTCCTCGTCGAATGGGCCGAGCGCGCGCCGGAGGCTTTGCCCCGCGATCGTCTCGACGTGCGCCTCAGCTTCGCCGACGCCGATAATCGAGACGCCCGGCGCGTCACCATCTCAGGTCACGGCGCCTTTGCGCCCCGGCTCACCTCATTCAAGGCGCTGCGCGAGCTGCTGCGCCGCGAGGGCTGGGGCGACGCCAAGCGCAGCTTCCTCTTGGGCGACGCCTCGACCCGCGCCTATGAGACATTGGAGAAACCCAACGGCCAGCGCGCGATCCTCATGATCTCGCCGCCGCGCTCGGATGGTCCCCCCATCCGCTATGGCAAATCCTACAGCGCCATCGCGCGGCTTGCGGAGAATGTGAAGCCTTTCGTCGCTGTCGCGAATGGGCTGCGCGCGCATGGCCTTTCGGCGCCGGAAATCTACGGAAAGGACCTCGAGACGGGTCTACTTATCGTCGAGGATTTGGGCCGGGAAGGCATTGTCGACGAGAATGGCCCTATCGCGGAGCGTTATCTCGAAGCGGCCGGCGCGCTCGCCCATCTTCACTCGCAGCGACTGCCCGATACGCTGCCGATCGATGGCGGCGGGAATTATCACATCCCGCCCTATGACATGGATGCGCTGCTGGTCGAAGCCGATCTGCTCCTCGAATGGTATGTGCCGCATAAGAAGGCGAGCGTCGCTTCCGGCGCACGGGCGATCTTCACCAATCTTTGGCGCCAGGCGCTGCTCGACGTCGCCAGCGCCCCGCCGACCTGGACCCTCCGCGATTTTCACTCGCCCAATCTGATTTGGCTCGAAGGTCGCGAGGGAATCAAGCGCGTCGGCATTATCGATTTCCAGGATTGCGTGCTCGGCCATCCGGCCTATGACATGGCCTCTCTCGGCCAGGACGCGCGCGTGGCCGTGCCCGATCAATTGGAGGTGCGGCTGCTTGCACATTACGCGAAGCTGCGGCGCGACGCCGACGAAAACTTCGATATGGCCGCTTTCGCGAAAGCCTATATGACGCTTGCGGCGCAGCGCGCCACAAAGGTGCTCGGAATCTTCGCGCGCCTCGATCAGCGCGACGGCAAGCCGCAATATCTGGCGCATATGCCGCGCGTCGAAGGCTATCTGACGAAGAGCTTGCGGCATCCGGCGCTGGCTGAGATAAAAGCCTGGTATGAAGCCAATCTCCCCGGACTCTTCAGTGACGCCTAGGACCGCCATGGTCTTCGCGGCGGGGCTCGGCACGCGCATGCGGCCGCTCACCGAGACGACGCCGAAGCCGTTGGTTTCCGTCGCGGGCCGCGCGCTGATCGACCGCGCGCTCGATGACGTCGCCGCCGCAGGCGTCGAGATGGCGATCGTCAATGTGCATCATCTCGCGGACCAGATCGAGCGGCGTCTCGCCTCGCGCCGCGAGCCGCGCATCATGATATCGGATGAACGCGCTTTGCTTCTCGACCAGGGCGGGGGGATCAAGAAGGTTCTGCCGCTCATCGGCGACGACCCCTTTTTCATCTGCAACACGGACGCTTTCTGGTTTGGCGCGCCGCAATCCAATCTCGTGGCGCTTGCGCAAGCATGGGACGGCGAAGAGATGGACGCCGCGCTGCTGCTGGCGCCGACGCATGGCAGCGTCGGAGTCGATTGGGACGGCGACTTCGATCTCTCGGCGGACGGCCGGATCATCCGCCGGGCAGGGCCGAAGCCCTATGTCTATTCGGGCGTGGGGCTCATCAAGCCTCAGCTCATCGCAGGCGAGACGCGAGACGTCTTCAAGCTCGCGCCCATTCTCTTTTCGGCGGCCGAAAAGGGGCGCCTTTTCGGGGTCGTCTCCAGCGGGCTCTGGCTGCATGTCGGCACGATCGCGGCGATCGCCGAGGCCGAGAAAGCGATCCTTGCGCGGGGAGGGTAAGCATGCCGGCCAAGCGCAACGTCTTCACCATTGCGCCCGGCGCGCCTTTTCTCGAAACTTTCGTCGACGCCTTTCTTGCAGGCGGCATCCTTCCGTCGCTCGGACGGGAAACGGCGCCGCTCGCCATGGCGCGCGCCACGATCTATGTGCCGACGCAGCGCGCCGCGCGCGCCCTTCGCACGCAATTCGCACGCGCCTTCGACAAGGGCGCGACGCTCCTGCCGCGCATCCTGCCGCTCGGCGGATTGGAGGAGCGCGAGACGTCGGCGATCTTCAGCGATTTTGCGGGTGATTTCGACGACGGGGCATTCCCGCAGATCGAAGAGATGGAGCGCCGTCTCCTGCTCGCGCAGCTCGTCGTCAAATGGTCCGAGGCCGTGGCCAACGCGATTGTTTCGGCGGATGGGCTGGGCGATTTCGTCTATGACGAAAGCGAGCCTTTCCGTGTCGCGTCTTCGCCGGCCGGCGCCTATGCGCTCGCCGCCGATCTCGGCGCGCTGATCGACGAATTCATCATCGAAGACATCGACGCCGACGCGATAGACAAGGCGATCGACGACAGCGCATTCGACCGCTATTGGTCGATCACCACGACCTTTCTGCGCATCGCCTTGCATCAATGGCCCGCGATGCTGCGGGAGATCGGGCGCGTCGACGCCTCCGCGCGCCAGAAGCGGTTGCTGGAAGCGCAAATCGCAAAACTCTCGCAGAGCGAAAATCACCCGCCCGTGATTGCGATCGGATCGACCGGCGCGCAGCCGGCGACGGCGCGTTTGCTCTCGGCGATCGCCGCGCGCGACAATGGCGCGGTGGTGCTGCCGGGCCTCGACTTGGACATGAGCGAAAGCGCCTGGGCGCGAGTAGGGGAGGGCGAGGACGAGCCGGCCTTCACGCATCCGCAAACCATGCTCAAACGCCTGCTCGGCGTGATGCAATTGACGCGCGACGATGTGCGCGAGCTTGCGCCGGCCCATATTTGCGACGACAGACGCAGGCTCGTCTCGCAAGCGATGTTGCCGGCGGATGCGACGGCCGCGTGGCGCGATTTTACGAAGGCGAACGGAGCTAAATTTTCCGCCGCGCTCGATGGCGTTGCGCTGCTCGAGGCGCCGGATGAGCAAATGGAAGCGCTCGCCCTCGCTCTCTTCATGCGCGAGGCCTTGGAGACGCCGGGCCGAACCGCGGCCCTTGTCACGCCCGATCGCACGATCGCGCGTCGCGTCGCGGCCGAATTGCGGCGCTTCGACATCGAAATCGACGATTCCGGCGGCGCGTCTCTGGCGTCGACGCAAGCCGGGACGCTCGCGCGTTTGCTTGCGGGGATTGGAGTCGGCGGACTGGACGCGGTCGCCATCGCCTCGCTGCTAAGCCATCCGCTTGCGCGCCTCGGCCGCACGCGGGAAGAGATGGCGGCGCTCGCGCCGCTTGTCGAGGTCGGGGTGCTGCGCGCCGCGCCTGCTGGCGCTGACGGCTATTCGGCGCGGGCGGCGCAAGCGCAAGCCGCGGCGCGCGAGGCGCATGCGCATCCGGCGGCGCGCCGAATAGACGAAGCGCAATGGGCGGAAATTCCGTCCTTGCTTCGTGATCTGGAAGCGGCTCTGGCGCCGCTTCTCGAGTTGCGCGAGGCGCATGATTTGAGCCGCTTCGCGCAAGCGCATCGCGCCGCTTTCGAGTCTGTCGCGCGAGGCGCCGACGAAAGCAACGACGAAGGTTCGGCCGCTCTTTTTGATCTCTTCGAGAGACTCGCGCGCGCCGATGCGCCACCTGATTTCAACGCTTCCGCCTATGCTGCGCTCTTCGATCGCATCTCTTTCGAAACGACCTTGCGCGGCCCGCGCCGCGCCCATCCGCGCTTGAAAATACTTGGCCCGCTCGAAGCGCGCCTCATCGACGCCGACGTCATGCTTCTCGCGGGGCTCGAAGAAGGCGTATGGCCGCCGCAGACGGAGACGGGCGCCTTCTTGAACCGCTCAATGCGCAGACAGCTGGGGCTCTCGCCGCCCGAGCGACGCATCGGGCAAAGCGCCCATGATTTCGTCATGGCGCTCGGAGCGCAAAACATTGTGCTCAGCTGCGCGGCCAAGCGCGATGGCGCGCCCACTGTCGCCTCGCGCTTTCTCGCCCGCCTCGAAGCGCTCGCTGGCGAAGCGATCGAGGCCTGCCGCGAGCGCGGCGCGAGGATGCTTGCGATCGCATCGGCGCTCGATCAGCCGGGCCCCAGCGAGATGGCGCCGCTTGCGCGGCCGGCGCCGCGGCCGCCAATCGATTTGCGGCCCACAAGGCTCAGCGTCACGCGCATCGAAGTCTTGCGCCGCGATCCTTATGCGATCTTCGCCGAGCATGTCCTGAAGCTGAAGCCGCTCGAGCCCTTGGGCGTGGAAATCGGCGCGCGGGAGATTGGCACCGCCATTCATGAGGCCCTGGAAACATTTGTGTCGCGGCGCCCGAGCGGCGTTCTACCCTCTGATGCGCGCGACGAGCTGGAAGAAATCGCGCGCTCGCTTCTGAAAGAATTTCTTGCCGATCCCGCTTTTGAGACCTTCGCCTGGCCGAGGCTCTCGGCGGGGCTCGACCACGCGCTTTCCTTCGAGGCGGAAAGGCGCGCGAGCGGCTGCGTCGTTCATATGGAAAGATCCGGCGCATGGACGATACGGCTTGCCGACGGCTCTGACTTCAAATTGACGGCGAAGGCCGACCGCATCGAGATCGGGGCGCAAGGAGAAGCCTATGTCTTCGATTACAAGACAGGCGCGCCGCCGACGAAAAGACAGGTCTTCGCCGGCTGGTCGCCGCAATTGACGCTGGAGGCGGCGATGGTTCAGGCGGGCGCCTTCAATGAAATCGGCGTTCGCAATGTCGCCGGCGCCGCTTACGTCGGCCTCAGGAACGGCGGCGAGACGCAGTGGCTCGAATGGAAGGAAGCTTCTTTCGCCGAGGTCGTCGCCAAGCATCGCGACGAGCTGTTCAATATGCTTTCGCAATATCGCGATCCGGAAACGCCTTATCCTTCGCGCCCCTATGTGGCGCTTGTCGCGTATGAAGGACCTTACGATCACCTCGCGCGCGTGAAGGAATGGTCGCGTGGCGGCGGAGACGGCGCATGAGCGACCGGGCCTTTGTCTCGATGACCGTTCGCGCCCAGCAGAAGGCGTCCGATCCGCATGTGTCGGCGTGGGTGTCGGCGCATGCCGGCTCCGGCAAGACCTATGTGCTGACCCAGCGCGTGTTGCGGCTATTGCTCGAAGGCGTGCGTCCTTCGCAGATTCTTTGTCTCACCTTCACCAAGGCCGCCGCGGCCAATATGTCGACGCGCGTCTTCGACAAGCTCGCGCAATGGGCCTTGCTCGACGACGAAGCGCTCAGGAAGGAAATTCAGCGGACAGGCGCGGGAACGCCGACCCATGCCGAGCTCGATTTCGCGCGTCGCCTTTTCGCTCGCGCCGTGGAGACGCCGGGCGGGTTGAAGATCCAGACCATCCACGCTTTTTGCGAAAAGCTGCTGCATATCTTCCCCTTCGAGGCCAATGCGCCGGCGGGGTTCAGCGTGCTCGACGATACTGCGCGCGCGGAATTGTTGGAAACATCCAAGCGGCGCGCGATCGAAGAGGCCATGCGGGCGCAAGGCGAATTGCACGCCGCGCTGAAGCTTGTCGCAAGCGAGACGACGGAGAAGGGTTTCGACGATCTCTGCAACGAATTGCTCGGGACGCGAGACGCAATGGCGCAGGCCTTCGACAAGGAAGTCTATGCTGAGCGCTTGCGCTCCCGCCTAGGACTGCGGAAGGACGAGACGCTCGCGCAGATTGAAGCGGAGATGGTCGCCGGATACGGGACATGGCCGGAGCTTTCGGCCATGCTGCAACGCGGCTCGGCCAACGACAGGAAGCTCGTGGAGCATCTGGAGCGAGCGATCGCGTCGACGTCGATTTCCGAGCGCGCCGATAGCTACGTCTGCGTCTTCTACACCGACAAAGGGACGCCGCGCGGAGACAAGAAAGCAAAAATCATCACGGGCGGATTGCAGAAGCTCGCCCCCGGCCTGCTCGAACGTATGGAGGCGGAGCGCGATCGCCTCGGACCGCTCATCGAGAAGCGCAAGGCTGCCGCCGCGGCCGAGCGGTCGCTCGCGCTCGCGACTCTCGGAGACGCCATCATCGCCGAATATGAGCGGCTGAAGCGCTATCGCAATCTTCTCGATTATGACGATCTGATCGAAAGCGCGCGGCGCCTTCTCTATCGCTCCAATCCGTCATGGGTGCTCTATAAGCTCGACTCGCAGATCGATCACATCTTGCTGGACGAGGCGCAGGATACGAGCGCACGGCAATGGGACATTCTCACCGCCATCGCCAAGGAATTCTGCGCGGGCGCGGGCGCGCGGCGCCTGCGCCGCAGCTTCTTTGCGGTAGGCGACGACAAGCAATCGATCTTTTCCTTTCAAGGGGCCGCGCCCGAGAAATTCGACGAGATGCGCCGCAGCTTCGAGCGCGGCTTTTCAGCGGTGGAGCAGGGTTTCGAATCTGTGCAGCTCGTCGAATCGTTTCGCTCTGCGCAAGGGGTGCTCGACGCTGTCGACGATGTCTTCAACTTCGGCGACAATGGGCTCGGCCTCACCTGCGACGCCGACCCGAACAAGCCGTCGCTAAAGCACGAGGCGGCGAAGGCCCACCTTCCCGCGCTCGTCGAAATATGGAAGCCGGTCGGTCCGTTCGGCAAGGAAGAGCCGGAAGATTGGCGCTTGCCGCTCGATTACGCCGCCTCCAGCGATCCGCCGGAACGACTGGCGCGCAAGATCGCGAAGAAGGTGAGAGCGCTCCTTGCGCCGGAAGGCGGCGAGTGCGTGCATGACAAGGACGCTATCCGGCGCGTGGAGCCGCGCGACATTCTGGTCGTCGTGCGCAAGCGCGGCGGATTCTTCGAGGCGCTGATCCGCGCGCTGAAATCGGAGAACGTGCCCGTCGCGGGCGCCGATCGGCTCGACCTCGCCAATCATATCGCCGTCAACGATCTCGTCGCGCTGGGGCGCGTCGCGCTTTTATTAGATGACGATCTGACGCTTGCGACGGTTCTCAAATCGCCGATTTTTGGCTTCGGCGACGATGATCTCATCAGGCTTGCGCCGCATCGGCCCGCGTCGCTTTATGCAGCGCTCGCGCAGTCCGAGGAAGAGCGTTATCGCGCTGCGGCGCGGATAATCGAGTTGTGGCGGGGCGAGGCCGGCTCCTCGGCGCCCTTCGAATTTTATAGTCGCATCTTGGGGCCGGGCGGCGGGCGGCGCCGCCTCGTCGCGCGTCTCGGGCCCGAGGCGAATGACGCCATCGACGAGTTTCTGCGGCTCGCGCTCTCCTTCGAGCGTGAGCAGGCGCCGTCGCTCGTCAGCTTCCTGGCGATGGTGGAAAGGCTCGATCTCTCGATCAAGCGCGACATGGAGGCCGCTGGCGGCGCCGTCCGTGTGATGACCGCCCATGCGGCAAAGGGGCTCGAGGCGAAGATCGTCTTTCTGCCAGACACCTGCGGCGCCTCTGCAGGCAAACATGATCCGAAGCTTTTCACGCTCGGCGCCGAAGACGAACTCTCCCTCGTGTGGTCGCGCGGCAAGGACAGCGACCCGGCAGCGATCGTGAACGCGCGCGAAATCCATCGCGAGGCGGAGCGCGCCGAACATCGCCGTCTCCTTTATGTCGCCATGACGCGCGCCGAGGAGCGGCTCTATATCGCGGGCTACCATGGCGAGAAGGGTCCCGCCGAAGGCTGCTGGCACAATATGATCGTCGAGGCGCTGGCGCAAAGCTGCGAGAAGCTCGACGATCCAGACGAGCCCGATGGGTATATTTTGCGTCGAGGCGGCATACCCTTGCATCGTGATCTGACAAGCCACGGCGCCGTCTCGGGAAGCGTGGAGCTTCCGGCCTTCGCGATCACGCCTGCGCTGCAAGAGCGCGCGCTGGCGCCGCCGTTGCGGCCGTCGAATGCGCTGGCCGGCGCCGACGCGCTGAGCGATTTATATCGAACAGCGCCCAATGGCCACGACGCGATGCGTTTTTTGGTTGGGCGTCTGACGCATGCCTTGCTGCAGCATCTTCCCGACTGTCCTTCGGAACGACGGGAAGAGGCCGCAAAGCGTTTCCTGCAAATTCGCGGGGCCGCGCTCGACGGCGAGGCGCACGCGCAAATCGTGGATGCGGCGCTGTCGATCATAGCCGATCCCCGGCTCGTGCAACTCTTCGGGCCGCAATCCGCCGCGGAGGTCGACGTCGTCTCGTCGCTCGACAACGGCCATGTGGTGTCCGGCCGCATCGACCGCCTCGCCGAGACCGAAGACGCGCTGCTGGTCGCGGATTTCAAAACTGGCCGCCCGCGTGAGGCGCTGGATGCGGCGCAGCTCCGCCAGCTTGCGCTCTACCGGGCGGCGCTCGCGCCGCTTTATCCGCAAAAGACGGCGCGTTGCTTCATTGTCTGGACGCAGAACGCGTCCATCCTGGAGGCGGACGCCGCCGCGCTAGACGAAGCTCTGGCGCTCGCCCTCGCGCCTTAACAGCAGCATAGCAGGCGTTGCGATTGGTTTTATTCATTTGGTCTGGAGATCCGGGTCCAACCGGCGGCGCCAGAATTCCAGCATGAGCGTGGTCGAGGTAAGCGCTATTGGGCCAAGGATAAGTCCAGAAGCCCCGAAAAGCTGAAGCCCCCCAAGCATGGCGACGAAGGTCGAGGCCGTATGCATTCGTAACGTTTCGCCGACGAGCAAGGGGCGAACGAGATTGTCCGCAGTCGAGATGACGACGCTTCCCCAAATGCCGAGCGCCAGCGCTTCGCCCCAGCGATCCTCGAGCGCGAGAAAGATTGTCGCCGGAATCCAGACCACGAAAGAGCCGAGCACGGGGATGATAGACAACACGCCCATGAGCAGAGCCCAGAACAGCGCGGAGGGGAAGTTCAGGACCCAGAACATGAAGCCGCCGAGCGCGCCCTGCAGCGCGGCGACGGCAAGCGTGCCATAGATGATTGCGTGGATCGTATCGCGCGCGCGCACGAGGAGCTTGCCCGTCTCGATGCCCGAAAATGGAGAGTAGCGCACGATGGCCTCTAGCCCGGCCCGGCGGTCACGCAGGAAGAAGAATAGCATGTAGAACGAAAGAAGGATGGAGAGCGCCTGGCCGGTCGACTGCCTCAATAGCGTTGCGCCGACAACGGTGAGAAGCTGTCCCAGACGCGCGAGAATTTCCCGCAGATCGATCTGCTTTCCAAGCCATCTGAACCAGGGATGCACGTCGAGAAAGCCGCTCCATTTCCCCTCGGCGATGGCGTTCTGGATGTAATCGAGGCCTATGAGCGCCTCGTTGACCAGCCTCTGTGAGACAAAGAGGATGGGCGCGACCACGATCACCGCAATGAGAAGCACGGATAGCGTGGCGGCGGCGGTGGGGCCGAGCCACGCCTCTAGCCACCGATGCGGGCGGATGAAGACGACAGCGAGCACGAGCGCCCAGGTGAGACTCTCCAGATAGGGCTCGGCGATCAACGCCGTGACGACCACGAAGACGACGGTGAAGCCCAGTCGAGCGAGTAGAAAGATGTCTAACGGCTGGCCGGCGGCGAAGGTCTCGCGCGCCGGCGCATCCTCGGCCTTCAGTGGTTGCGTCATCGCTTGTCGGAAAGCTCCGGGGTCAGCGATGAGATAGAGCGACGATCGCGTTGTTGAATAGAAGCTTTCTAGAACACGCACTCCTTCGGCGGCGCTTCGTCCGACCACTCGGCGAGCTTTTTCGCGGCCGTTTTCACCTCGATGCTTTTTCCGTCGCGCTTGCCCTTGCCGGAAAGGAAATTGAGGTCGCAACTATGCGCCGCCTTGGGATCGAGCGTGTCGTAGGACTCCCGCGTAAGGCCGGCGACGACGAACTCGCCCTTGCGATAGATAACGGTAAGGGTCTCTGTCCACCGATCGCGGCCAATGCCGGTATTCTCCGATTTGATCAGCAGAGATCCCTTTGCGTTCGTTTCCAGCGAGGCTCGCGTGCCCCACATGCCGCCGCTCCAGGCCACGCTCTTTTTCACGAGCGCCGGTTTCGCCAGCTTCGAGAAGTCCCGCGCCGGTTCGAGATTGAGATAAATGTAAAGATCGGCGCCGGAGTCGCCGTTTTCCACCAGCACGGCGCGGTCGGTGTTTCCGTCTTCGAATGAGAGCGTTTCCGAATCCAGGACGCTGGAGAAATCCGGTTCGGCTCGCGCCGCTCCAGCCAAAAGCAGCGCCGCCGCAGTGAGTGTGACTACTCTGAGCATATTGTCGCCCCCCTCGTGAAAAAGCCGCCCGACAGTGTCGGACGGCTCAAACCTTTCAACTGTGCGCCAGCGCTCATTCGCCGTTGGATGCTACCGCCGCGGCTTCCTTCTCGGCCTTTTCCTTGGCCTCGAGGTCCTCGCCGGTCTCCTGGTCGACGGCGCGCATGGAGAGGCGCACCTTGCCGCGATCGTCGAAGCCGAGGAGCTTCACCTTCACACGGTCGCCCTCCTTCACCACGTCGGTCGTCTTGGCGACGCGCTGCTTGGAGAGCTGAGAGATGTGGACGAGGCCGTCCTTGGCGCCAAAGAAATTGACGAAGGCGCCGAAGTCGGCGGTCTTCACAACAGTGCCTTCATAGATCGCGCCGACTTCCGGATCGGAGGCGATGGACTTGATCCAGTTGATCGCCGCCTTGATGGAGTTCGCGTCGCTGGAGGCGACCTTCACCGTGCCGTCGTCCTCGATGTTGATCTTGGCGCCGGTCTTCTCGACGATCTCGCGGATTACCTTGCCGCCCGAGCCGATGACGTCGCGGATCTTGTCGGTCGCGATCTTCATGGTCTCGATGCGCGGCGCGAATTCGCCGAGTTCGGCGCGCGAGGTGGTGATGGCCTTGGACATCTCGCCGAGGATGTGCATGCGGCCTTCCCTGGCCTGGCCAAGGGCGACGCGCATGATTTCTTCGGTGATGCCGGCGATCTTGATGTCCATCTGCAGCGAGGTCACGCCGTTAGCCGTTCCCGCCACTTTGAAATCCATATCGCCGAGATGGTCCTCGTCGCCCAGGATGTCGGAGAGCACGGCGAAGCGCTCGCCTTCCAGGATGAGGCCCATGGCGATGCCGGCGGTCGGCGCTTTGATCGGCACGCCGGCATCCATCAACGCGAGCGAGGAGCCGCAGACCGTCGCCATCGACGACGACCCGTTCGATTCTGTGATTTCTGAGACGACGCGCACCGTGTAGGGGAATTCGGCCGCCGCCGGCAGCATCGGGCGAATGGCGCGCCAGGCGAGCTTCCCGTGGCCGATCTCGCGGCGGCCCGGCGAGCCGAGGCGGCCCGTCTCGCCCACGGAATAGGGCGGGAAATTATAATGGAGCAGGAAGCGTTCCTTGAACGTGCCCTCGAGCGAATCGACGAATTGTTCATCTTCCGCCGTGCCGAGGGTCGCGACGACGAGCGCCTGGGTCTCGCCGCGCGTGAAGAGCGCCGAACCATGGGTGCGCGGCAGAACGCCGACCTCCGCCACGATCGGGCGCACGGTCTTCACGTCGCGGCCGTCGATGCGAACGCCCGTGTCGAGGATGTTCCAGCGGACGACCTTGGCCTGCAGCTCCTTGAAGACCTCCGTCACCTCTTCCTTGGTGAAATCTTTCCCTTCCCCCTCGGGGAAGATTTCCGCCATCACCTTCGCCTTCACCGCGTCGACCGCGGCGTAGCGGTCCTGCTTCACGGTGATCTTATAGGCCTCCCGCAGGTCCGCTTCGGCGATTCGCGAGACAAGGTCGGTGACTTCGGCACGGTCGGGAACGACCAGATCGCGCGGGTCCTTCGCCGCGCGCTCGGCGAGGCGGATGATCGCCTCGATCACAGGCTGGAAGCCCCGATGGCCCGTCATCACCGCCTCGAGCATGACTTCCTCGGAGAGCTCCTTGGCTTCCGATTCGACCATCAGCACGGCGTCATGGGTGCCGGCGACGATGAGGTCGAGATCGGAGAGCTTCATCTCCTCGATCGAGGGATTGAGCTTGAGCTGCCCGTTGACATAGCCGACGCGCGCGCCGCCGACAGGGCCCATGAAAGGCACGCCGGAGAGCGTCAGCGCCGCTGAGGCCGCGACCATCGCCAGAATGTCCGGTTCGTTCTCGAGATCATGCGACAGAACCGTCACGATGACCTGCGTGTCGCAGCGGAAAGCGTCGGGGAAGAGCGGCCGGATCGGACGGTCGATGAGGCGGGAGACGAGCGTCTCGCGCTCGGAAGGGCGTCCTTCGCGCTTGAAATAGCCGCCAGGAATGCGGCCGGCCGCGAAGGCTTTTTCCTGATAGTTTACCGTGAGCGGGAAAAAGTCCTGACCCGGCTTTGGCGCCTTGGCTGCGACAATGGTCGCCAGCACGGTGGTCTCGCCATAGGTCGCCAGGACGGCGCCATCGGCCTGGCGGGCGATCTTGCCGGTCTCGAGGGTGAGCGTGCGACCGGCCCATTCGATTTCTTCGCGGTGGACTTGGAACATAGTTGGTCTTTCTCTGATGAACCCGGCGGTTCGTCATGAGCAAGACGGCGAGAGGCTGCGGGGGGACGACTTGACGACAGCATCCCACGCAGCGTCCGGCGATCCTGCCATGACGGTTTTGCGCCGGCATTTGGCGGCGGCCCTATGCCGCCCACTGATGGACCGCGGGCCTTCAGGCCCGCATGTCTCGGCGAGCTTAAGGCTCGCGGTTCAAAAAGTGCGAAAGCGGCGCGATGGCGCCGCTTTCGCAAGGCGTTAGCGGCGAATGCCGAGCCGCTCGATGAGGTTCTTGTAGCGGGGTTCGTCCCGCTTCTTCACATAGTCGAGCAGCTGGCGGCGCTGGGAGACGAGCTTCAGCAGGCCGCGGCGCGAGTGATTGTCCTTCACATGCGTCTTGAAGTGCTCGGTAAGATTGGTGATGCGCTCCGTCAGGATCGCGACCTGAACCTCGGGCGAGCCGGTGTCGTCGGCTTTCGTGGCGTATTCTTTGATGAGCGTCTGCTTGCGCTCGGCGGTGATCGACATCGATCTTTATCCTTTTTTGTTGGGAATGTTCCGCGAGGGGAGGCCTTGGCCGGGATGTCGTCCAGCGAGGTCGACCCCAAAGCGGCGCCGCCCGGCGGGGCCGGGCGTGCGGGGGCGTTATAAACAGAAACGATAGGAAAGGATAGTGGGCGGAAGGGCGGCGCCCAAGTGCGCGGGCGTACGGCAAGCGCCTCGCCTTCTGGCATTTCTAAGGTCCCCGATCTGGCTGGAGGTCTTCTATGAGGCGCTTATTTTGGTTGCTCCCCGTTTTGCTGACGGCGCAGGCCGCTCTCCCCTGCGTCGCGCAGGAAGCAACCTCCGCCTACACCAGGATCGACGTTCGCAAAGACTGCAAGCATCGCCCTGGCGACGGCGTCGAGGACTACGGCGACTGGCGCTGCAAGGGATATGCGGGCATGCCCATGTGGTTCGCCGCCGGCGACGAGCGCATGTATGTGAGCTTCGGCCCCAGGGCGAAGGACGAGCCGGCCGCCGGCGAAACGCTCGGGCCCTTTAACGATTTCTACCAAGGGACCATCGAATGGCGGCTTGCCGATGGCAAGCCCTTCGCGGCGATCATGCGCTGGAGCTACAAGACGCCCGCTGAAATCGAGAAAAAGACCGTGAGCGGCCGCATGCTGGTCGTCACGCGCCTCCCGCCGGGCCCCGTGTGTCAGGTGGGCCACGTCGACGCCCGCGCCAACGCGAACGCCAATGAGCTCGCTCGCGAGATTGCCGATAAGCATGCCCGAGCCTTCGTTTGCGGCAGAGACAAGATCATCCGGCTCGGCAAGTGAGCAGGAGGCTCACGCGCCCTTGTCCGGCGTGACGATCTGGCCGTCGCCGCGCAGCACGCGCCGCACGAACGCCTCCGCCTGCGGTTTTTCCGCTTGTGAGGAGAACGCGGATAGCGCCCCCGCCGCCAGCCCGAGCGTCGCGCCCGCGAGCGTGGCCAGCGCATAGACCTCGATTTTTCTGGCCGGTCCCACGAGCAGCAGCGTGGCCCCCAACCCGGCGCCGCCGGCGAGAAGCGCGGCGAGGGCCTCGCGGTCGCCGGCGCGAGTCCAAAAGGCGAGGGCGAGGGAGGGGGCGACGCAGGCGCCGGAAACGCCGAGCGCCAGCCCGATGAGCCCGCCGGGCGCAACGATCTGCGTGGCGCTCGCCACGTAGCTTCCTGTTGCGACAAGGACGAGGGCCAGCCGCGTGATCGCCAGACGGCGGCTGGTGAGGTCGATTTCCCCGCGCATTCGGTAGAGCGCATCATGGCCGACGGCGGCTCCGCAGGCTTGCAACCCCATGGCGGCGAGCGCGAGTCCAAAGGCGACGATCGCCGAGGCCACCAGGCCTGCGGCGGCCGCGCCGAGATCCGTTGCGCCCGGCAGCGCGCCCAGAAGATAAGTCCCGTCGACCGGCCGCACGTCGACGGGGCGCAACGGCGCGCCCGGCGCGATTTTCTGCGCGGCGCACGCCCGCTGAGCCTGAGAGGGGGTGCCGGCCTGGGCGCCGCAAATCTCGACGAGGCCGCGCCGGCTCGCGGCGTAAACGGTTTCGGGCAAGCGCTCGGCGCTCTTGCCGGATACGCTGGCGGCGAGGCTCGAGGCCGAGGCTGCGATGGCTGCCGCGATAAGCAGCGCGAAGACGAGGCTCCAGATCAAGGCCGAGATCCCCGAGGCGCGCGCCGCGTTCTCGCCTCCCGTCGCGACCGCGGGGGCAAGAATCGGCGCGAGCGCGGCAACGCCCATGGCGATCGCCAGCGTTGCGCCGAGCTCGACCGCCGGCCCCATCGGCGTTGGCATGATTCGCCACGCGGAAAGCAGGCTCGACGCTTCCGGCCAGCCGGCGCCGCCGAAGAGCTCCACAGGCAGTTCGCCGAGGGAGCCAAGCGTCGCTATGGGCCAGCCGAAGCCGAGCAAGGCCACGCCCGCGGCGGCGCACGCCGCCCACATAGCGCCGCCCAAGCCTCCCGGACCGGCGATGAAAAGCCCGGCGCCGGCGATGACGAAGGCGGCGAAAGTGCGGCCGGCGCCGCTCAGATCGACAAGCGCGTCGACGGCGATCTGGCCGCCGGCGACGGCAAGGAGGCCGGACGAAAGCGCAACCGCCGCGACGAGTCCGGACCGGGGGAGGCCCGCGGGAAACCGCGCCGCCAGGAATCCCGAAATCGAGAACGCGCCGGTCTTGCGCAGCAAGGGCCCGAAAAACAGCGTCGCGCCGGCAAGGCCGAGAAAGGCTCCGAAGACGACGCCCAGCTGCCAGGAGCGCCCCGCGAGCCGCGTTGCGAAGGGCAGCAGCAAAGCGACGGCGACGGCGGCGTTGGCAAAGCCCGCGTAGGGCGCTGGAACGGCGCGGCTGGCCGCGTAGTAGAAGGAGACCCGCATCGAGTGCAGCAGGAATCCGAGAGCGGCAAGCGCAAGCACAGTGAACCACGGCGGCGCCGCGGCCACGAAACGCTCCGGCGCGCCCACCCGGTCGAGCAAGGCCGCAAAGGCGTAGGCGAGCAGAAAGACGGCTGAAACCAGTGCGATCCGCAAATCGAGATTGGCGCGGTCGAAAAGGAGGGCTTCGCCGGGACGCTCACGCATCTAAGGTCTCTCGCTGGAGGGGTGAGCCGAGAGTAGCGGAGGCGGCGCGAAGGGGGAAGGCGTCGAGAGAGAGCGATTTGAAGACGCGGCCGACAAATCAACTGAGCCCAAGTTCGAAAAGCTGATGGTCACCAATAGGGGGAGAGCGGCGCGCCGTCCAAGACTTCGGCGATCCGGGCGCGAGTCGCGGGCGTAGCGTCCGGGGGCAGATCGTCGCGCGGGAAGAAGCCCGCCTCGGCGATTTCATGGTCGGGCTTGCGCAGACCTTCGCAGCGGAAGTGGCGCACGACATAAAGCGCCACATGATCGCGGGTCGAGACGCGGCGGTTGAGATACACGCCATGGAGCGCCGGCGCCCCGAGAATACGCACGGCGCCTTCCTCCATGAGCTCGCGGGTCAGAGCCTGGAGCATGGTCTCGCCGCTCTCGACGCCGCCGCCCGGCAAATAGAAGCCGGGCACATAAGTGTGGCGCACGAGCAAGACGCTGTCGTCGGCGTCCAGGACGAGGCCGCGCACGCCGAGCGTCATTGGCCGCTGAAACAACGCGGCGAAAGTGATGATCCGCGAAACCAGACGCGTCCGCAAGGTCGGCTGCGGCGGCGCGATCGTTGCGGTCTGCTCCTGCCTCATCTCGCCACTATGGCAAATGGCGCGCGAAGGCTCTAGGACTATTGTGATGGCAATCGGGTCGCGAGCCTTCGGGGTCGCCAGAAATGCGAGATATCGAGCCTGCAGGCTCGCGCGCGCCTAAAGGCGCGCGGTCTGTGGGAGTTGCTCGCGCCCGCCGCTCATGCCCTCACTTTTCTCACGCACCGAAGGACGAACGTGAGCTTTCTTCTCGCCCATCTTTCAGACGCCCACATCGGGCCAATCCCACGCCCCAACCTCGCCGAGCTCTTGGGAAAACGCGTCACCGGCTATGTGAACTGGCTGTACAAGCGGGCGAGCCAGCACGACATGGGCGTGCTCGGCAGGCTTGTCGAGGACATGCAGGCGCAAGAACCGGATCACGTCGTGATGACCGGCGACATCGTGAATATCGGCTTGCCGGCCGAGATCACCCTCGCCAAGGACTGGCTCGCGACGCTCGGGAGGCCGCTCGGGGTGAGCTTCACTCCCGGCAATCACGACGCCTATGTGACGAGTGCGACGAAGCTCGTGCGCGAGGTTTTCGAGCCCTGGACGACGAGCGACGCAAAGACCGAGGGCTTTCCCTATCTGCGCCGGCGCGAGGGCGTCGCCCTCATCGGGCTCGACTCCGGCGTGCCGACGGCGCCTTTTGTCGCCTCCGGGCGGCTGGGGGAGAAGCAGCTCTTAGCGCTCGGCGCGCTTCTGGACGAGACGAAGGCCGAGGGTCTGACCCGTGTCGTGTGTCTGCATCATCCGCCGCATGTCGGCGGCGCGCGCCCGCTGCGCGGGCTCGACGACGCGGCCGCTTTCGAAACCGTGGTCGCCCGGCACGGGGCGGAGCTTGTGCTGCACGGCCATAATCACAAGCCCAGCGTCGCCTATATCCGGGGGCCAGACGGCCGGACGCCCGTCGTCGGCGTGGCCTCCGCCTCGGCTCGGCCCGGAGGTCACTACCCGGCGGCGGCTTATAATCTCTACGCGATAGAGCGGGCAGGCGACGAGCTGCACATCGCCCTGCGCCGCCGCGAGTTGAACGCCGCGGGCGAAGTTGTGCAAGTGGATGAGCGAGATCTGGTTCAGCCTGCCAAATAGGTTCGGTAGGCCCACATGGCGATGACCGCCAGAAAGCCGAAAAAGGCGGCCGAACCCAGGAACTCCATAAAGTAGAGGAAGAGCTGGAAGGCTTTGCCGCCGAGCCAGCCGCCTTTCTGGCCCGGCATCATGGGCGCGGCGCTGCGCACGGCGCGGACCGCCCCGCCGCTGGCGTAATCCACGGCCAGGGCTTTCTCACGCTCGATCAGGCGGTGCGCAATGTAATCGGTCGCCGCGTCGACCATGTCGTCGATGTCGGCGCTTTCGCGAAGGGTGATGCGGCCGTGGCGCGTGTCCTGCAGGAAGCGATAGGTCCGCCGGTCCCGGTCCATTTCCACGAAGCCGATCTGGTCGATGAAGAGCCTCGGCCGCTCGCCCGGCGAGATTGCGACGTCGAAGATGTCGCAGTCGGCCGGCACTTGCGTCAGCACGGGCGCGAGCGCGTCGCTTAAAATCTCAAGTCGCACGATTTCCGCCGCCCGCAAATCGGCGAGCGCAGCGGAATGGTCCGCATTTTCGATTCGGGCGCGGCGCAGGGCCGAGGCGAGGTTCGCCATGCGCTGCTCGAGCGGAGTCGGGCCGGACCTGTCGGCCGCGCCGGCCTTGCCGGAGCGGATGCCAGGCGCGGTGATCGAGGAGGTCCTTTTTTCATTCGCCGACGAGGGCTTTCTGAGCACGGTCGGGCGGACGGCAGTGGTCTCGGCGGGCAAAGGGTCGTCCATTTCACTCACTCGCTTCGCCTCGGCCGGAGTTTTAACGCTTTTTACACTATAGCCTTTCGGTGCGCTGTTGGAAGCTCGATAGCGGCCGGGCCCGTGCTGGGGGTCGACTTTTCCCCCGCGCTCCGGCTAGGGAATCGGCAACGTTGCCGGTGATTCAAAAATTAACCAAGAAGGCGTCAGCCGAGCGACGCCCGGAGGGGATCTCATGGCCAGCATCGAAGGCGAATCGGACACCGGCGGCGCTCTGTTGGAGCGCATCCTTTTCGGCCTCGCATTCGGCGCCATCGCGGCGCTGGAGGCGTCCGGCGGCCTGGATCACATGCTCTTCGCGGGCTTTTTCGGCGCCGCCTCTCTCTTTCTCCTGCGCCCGGCGAGCGAGGGTAGCCGTCAGGCGGCAAATTTCGCGGTCGATTTCGCCGCCGTCGGCGTGTTCGCGGCGCTCTGCGACCGTTCCGGCGTGCTTTGGCGGGCGCCTGAGACGTTCGAGCAGCTTTTCCGCTTCTCTCCCGTCGGGGCCGGCGCGGCGACGCTGATCTATGTCTCTGGCGTCTTTGCGATCACGGCGCGCTCGCGCATGCGGCTGCGGGCCGCGCTTTTTCTGCTGCCCTTCCTGTCCAGCCTCGTCATCGCGCTCGGCGCGCCGCCCGTGACGCAGATGGGAGCGGCGCTCTTCCCCGGCCTGGAGGTTCCCGAGCCGATTGCGAAGATCGCCGGGCGCACGCTCGTGCTGTTTCTCCTCAACGAGGCCGTCGTCATCGGCGTGCCGCTCGCGCTCGGGCGATTCCTGCCCCGGCAATGGCGCCCGCATGGCATTCTCTTCGTTTCCGCCTTTATCGCTTCGTTGACCCCCTTCATGGCGACGGCCGTCTCGGTCTTCGTCACGCCTTACGCTCCCCGCCCGGTCGCCGACCTTATCGCCGCCCTCGCGGCGGCGATGGCCCAGGCGGGGCTTTGGGGCGAGACTTACCTTGTGACGCAGGCGATCGCCGGGCTGCTGCGCGCAACGCCATCGCTTTCGGTCGTCGTGATCAACGACTGGCGCACCGGAGCGGAGAAGGGCGCCGTCTATGGCTTCGTCTTCATGGGACTCCTGCTCGCGGTCGGGCTCGTCCTTTCGCTTCCGCCGCTCGTGGCCGTCATCGCCTATTCGGGTCCGCTCGGCGGCGCGCTGATCGGCGCGGGGGCCTATCCGTTCACGCGCACCATCGTCGAGAGCACGGATTCGACGCCGCCCTTCTTTGGCCGTTTGAAAGAGGCCTATCGCCATCCGGCGAATTATGCGCGCGGCGCCGTCGCGGGCGCCGCCGTGGCGATCGCGTTGATCGTCGATTTGCCGGCGGCGAGCGGAAGCGATCGTTTCCTCTTCGGCGCCATCGCCGGCGCGCTGGCCTATGCCGGAGTGGATTTCGCCTTCGATTTGGCCGAACTCATGCGCGAGCGCCGCCAGCATTTCAGAAGCTGGCGCGTCTATACGCTTGGCGCGCTCCTCGGCGCCTTCGTCGCGGGCGCCATAGCTTGGTATTTCGACACGGACCAGCTCGGCACCGTCGTCCAGAAGTTCTACGCCTATCTCTCTCTCGACTACGCCGCCGACGGAAAGCCGCTGAATCATTACATTATTCGCCCGCTCTTCACGAAATGGGGAACAACTGACCTCGGCGTCGCCGACGGCGGCGTGCGGCTGCTTTATGACGAGTCGCTTTCGGGCGTCATTCAGTGGGTTTTCGCGGCGCCGCTCTTCTCCATCAATCTCTTCTTCCTCACCGCGCTCGTGAGACGCAGCCTCCAGCCGCTCAAGCAGCTCGCGAGCTGGGAAGGCCTCGACATGCTCGTCGAGAACGCCGTGCGGGTGCTCCGCTGGGGCTTGTGGATGGCACCGGTCATCTATTCCTTCCTGAAGGCCACGCCGGACCCGACTTGGTACAATCAGGACGGCCTGATCCGCACCGGCGTCGCGACATGGATGAGCTACATCCTGCCGGATAACGAGTTCCGCGCCTGGAGCCTCGATATTTTTACGGCGCTTCTCGCCTATGACGTCATTCGCGTGCTGATCTGGTTCGATCACATGGGCCTGCGCGTCGCCACCCTCGTGAACTTCTCCTTCGTCGGCGGCGACGCGCTGGACGAACAGGCCGCGCGCTTCGTCGGCAAGGAGCAGGTGAGCCGCGCCATTCCCGAAGGCATTCGCCGCTTCGGCACATGGGCGCCGCTGCTCCTGCCGTTCTACATCCCCCGCGGGGCCGATTGGGACAAAGCCTGGAGCGCGGCCGAGCAGATGGCGGGCTCGCGTCCGCCCTCCTACACCTATCTCGTTGGCGGCTATCTCGCTTATGCCGGACTTATCGCCCTCGGCCTGGTGCTGTTCCTGCTCGGGCGCCTGGCTCAGGCGCAGAAGATTCCGCTCGAAGGCGTCACCGGCGCCGGCGGCGCGCCGGGCTCGCGGCCCTTGAAGCTCACCAACGGCCTGATGACCAGCGAATGGTTCCAGGACGGGCAGGGCGCGATCCGCATAGAGGGCGTCGCGCGCGGCGGCCCGCCGATCGACCTCACGCGCCGTCCCGACGATCACGCCCATCCGCGCGGCCGCTTCCTGTTCCTGCGCGAAGAAGGGGGAGAACTCTGGTCGGTTGGAGAAGCGCCGACGCGTTGCCCGGGCGCATACGCCAATCTCACCGACGCCGGCGAGAATTGCCTATTCTTCATCGCCGAGCAAAACGGCTTCGCCGTCGAAGTGCGCGTGTCGCTCGCGCCCGACGAGGCGGTGGAGATTCAGCGTGTCGAGATCGTCAATCTCGAGCCCCGGCCACGTAAGCTCATGCTCGCCTCGCTGCGCGAATGGGTGCTGAACGAAACCGCCGTCGAGCTGCGCGACGCAGCCTACAACGCCATCCACGTCGGCACATGGTACGTGCAATCGCTGAACGCCATTTTCGCGCAGAACCGCCTGCTGAAGGGCGGGGCGCGGCGTCAGATCGATCGCCGTCTGTCGCCGGAAGTGGGCTTCCACGCGATCGCCGCCGCCGCAGGCACGAAAATGACGATCCTCGGCTATGAGGACGTTAAGTCGCGCTTCTACGGCATGGGGCCAACCAATGCGCCCGACAGCCTGAACGACTTCGGCGAAGCGCCCCGCAGCCCAGAGGACGAGGGCCTGCTGTATGGTTTCGAGCCCTGCGCGAGCCTGCGCGTCGAAATCGAGCTCGCGGCGGCGGGGAAGGCGGAGCTCGTCATCGTCGATGGCTGGGCGAAGGATATGGGACGCGCGACGGACTCAATCGCCCGCCATCTCGGCATTCCGCCGGTCGCCCCGGAAATTCTGGACAAGGCGATATCGCGAAGGCGCGCGCTCGTCATGCCGCCTGCGCCGCCCCGGCATCGCTATTCCTTCTCGGAAGACGGCCGCAGCCTCACGGTCGCGCCCGGCACGCCGCGTCCTTTCGCCCATGTCATCGCCAATGCGGTGGGGCAGGGCTGCGTGCTGACGAACGACGGCCACATTTTCTCCTTCCACGGCAATTCACGCCTCAATAGCTTCACGCCCTTCCGCATGGGCGAGGGCCGCATGGCGCCTCCGGGGCAAGTGATCTACGTCTACGATCTTGCCCGCACCGACCCGCATAGCCCGACCTTCGTGCCGCTGCGGCGGCGCGACGCGCAATACAACGCGACCTTCGCGCCGGGCTCGGCGGTTTTCCAGGCCGAGCGCGATCATCTCGAGCTGGAGATGACGGTATTCGTGAGCCCCACGGAGCCGATCGAGTTCCGCCTTCTCAGAATCCGCAACAAGGCGGATCATGAACGGCTGCTTCAGATCGTCCCGGCGATGGAGGTCATTCTCGCTGAGATTTCGACCGAAAGCCTGGGGGATGTCGAGGCCGTCATCGACGATGACGTGCATTCCATCTATTTCCGTAATCCCAAAAACAATTTCGTGAAGGGCTGGGCCTTCGTCACGACATCGATCCCGGCGGAATTCGCGGAGACCTCGCGCCGCCGCTTCCTCGGCCACGAAAGCCGCAATCCCTATTTGCCTTACATGGTCGAGCACGGCCATCCGGACGCTGGCGCGCCTGCGCATGAACGCAAGGTTGCGGCCTTTTCCGGCGCGATCGACGTGAAGGCGGGCGAGGAGGCGGTGATCGTCGTCGCGCTCGGCCAGACGACGACGATGGAGGAAGCGAAGCGCCTGGCGCATCTCGCGCGCGATCCCGCCTACGCCGCAGCGCAATTGGAGGCGAGCGACGCGGCTTGGAGCGAAAGGCTCTCGGTCCTGCGCATCAAGACCAACCGGCCGGATGTCGATCGCCTCGTCAACGACTGGCTGCCTTATCAGCTGCTGGCCTCGCGCCTTTGGGGCCGCACCGGCCCGGCGCAGCGCTCGGGCGCGACCGGCTATCGGGATCAGTTGCAGGACGTGATCCCGCTGATCCATCTCGACCCCGAACGCGCGCGCGCGCAAATACTGTTGCATGCAAGGCATCAGTATCTCGAAGGGGACGCTTGCAAGTGGTGGCATCGCGCGCCCAATGGCGGCACGGGCCTCGCCGACCGCACCCATTCCTCCGATCCGCACTTGTGGCTGCCCTATGTGACCATCCGCTACGTCAAGGGCACGGGCGACAGAGCAATTTTGGACGCGGTTGAAACCTTCCTCGAGGCTGGTCCGGTGCCGATGGATCAGGAGGGCCAAGCGACCGTGCCGCTCAATTCACGCGACAAGGACACGCTGCTCGGCCATTGCGCCCGTGCGATCGACTATACGCTCGACCGTTTCGGCGTCCATGGACTCCCCTTGGTCGGCTCAGGCGACTGGGACGACGGCATGCATCTCGTCGGCGCACAGGGGCGCGGGGAGAGCGTCTGGCTCGGCTTCTTCCTGCACGGCATTCTCGTCGACATCGCGCCGCTTTTCGAACAGAGGGGCGACGGCGCCCGCGCCGCGCGCTATCTTGCGCGCGCCGAGAAGCTGCGCGCGGCGCTGGCGGAGTGCTGGCGCGGCGACCGCTATGTGCGCGACTTCGCGGACGATGGCCGGGAGATTTCGCCGATGAGCGCCATGACCGCTCATTGGCCGACGCTCACCCACGCCGTCGATGCGGCGCGCGGCCGCGAGGCGATCGAGCAGGCGCTCGCCGTGCTCGGCCGCTCGAACCGAATCCTGCTCGTCACGCCGCCCTTCGACCAGCATTCCGATCCCTATCCCGGCCGCAGCGCCGAATATCCGCCAGGCGTGCGCGAAAACGGGGGCCAATATTCGCATGGCGTCTCCTGGTTCGTGGACGCGCTGGCGAAGCTCGGCGCCCAGGCGAAAGCAGAGGGCGACGAGAAAGCCGCGCAGGAGCTCTTCGCCCAGGCCTTCGAAAGCTGGATCGCCATTTCGCCGATCTCGAAGCTGCGCACGCCCGCCGAGGCCGACATCTATGGCCTGCCGCCGCATCAGCAGCCCGCCGATGTCTATGAGGGCGAAGGCTATGAGGGCCGCGGCGGCTGGAGTTGGTACACGGGCGCCGCCGCGCGCATGATCTCGGCGGCCTACGCCATGCTCGGGCTCGAATTCGAGAACGGCGAGCTCTGCCTGCGTCCCGACGCCTTCGATCCCAAGGGCGAGCTTCGTCTCGAAAGCGTCTCCTATCGAGGCAAAGCTTTCACCAGAGAGAACAGAAAAGGGCCATAGAGGAAACGACTAGAACGCTGTTCACATTCACATTGCCACGCTCGGTGCGTTACGGTAGCGTTCACGCCAGTCGCGTCTTTTCGACGCTTGAACTGGCGTGCTGTTATGCGTGCGTCCGCGTTTTTTTGTGTACTTTTCTATCTGTTCTATCTGTCTGGCGCGGCCGGGGCGCGCGCGGGCGCTTGGCTTTATCCAGAGGGGCAGGGTCAGCTTATTTTGACGACCGCCTTCGCCAATGCCGAGGGAGCCTTCGACGCCTCCGGCCGATTGGTGAAAACGCCCTCCTACCGAAAATTTGAAACGCGCTTCTATCTTGAACATGGCGTGACCGACTGGCTCACCTTCGTGGGCGAAGGAAACGCCATGAGCTTTCGCGCCGCCGCCGATCCCGCCAGCGTCAATCAACTCGATTTTCTGATCGCGGAAGCCAAGGCGGGCCAACCGCTGCTGCCGCCCCCTCCCCCGAAGGGGACGACATATGAAGGGCTCGGGCTTGGGGCCGTCGGGACGCGCATCAGGCTTTTCACCTACGGGGATTACATCTTCTCGGCTGAAGCCAGCATTCGCGCAGCCTCGACCGAGGCGCGGCGCTTCCTCGATATGCGCGATCCCACGCAATTGGATGCGCGGCTGCTTGTCGGGCGCTCGTTCAGCTTGTTCGGCTTTTCGGGTTTTCTCGATACGCAGATCGGCTACCGCAATCGCGGTCAAAACGGCGATGAAATTCGCATGGATTTGACTGCGGGCGTTCGGCCATTGGACCGGCTGACGCTGATGGCTCAGAGCTTTTCGGCTGTGGCGCCGCGCGGGGGGATTTCGACCATTGTGGCTGCGCAAAAATATCAGCTTAGCGCGGTTTACGAGGCGACTCCCAAAGTCTCGGTGCAGATCGGGGCCGTCGCTGCGCTCGGCGGCGTCAACTCGCCGGCCGAGCGCGGTCTGATCGGCGCCGTCTGGTGGCGCTATTGAGATTTATTCGCCTCGGCGACCGCCGGGAGCGGTTCGACTTTCACATGCGTCACGCCGGCCGAGCGGAAGCCCAGCGTATCCGCGGCGTCTGCGGAGACGTCGATCACGCGGCCGCCGCTAAAGGGCCCGCGATCATTGATGGTGACGACGACTGAACGGTCGTTCTTGAGATTGGTGACGCGCACTTTGGAGCCGAAGGGCAGGGTCCGGTGGGCCGCCGTAAAGGCGCCGACATGGCTGCCGCTCGCGGTGCGCCCGCGCAGCTTATAATAAGAAGCCTTGCCAACCCAGCCCGCTTCGCCGCCGCCGGCGAATAATACGAGCGCGGCGGCTCCGAGCGTAGCCCCTTTAAGCATAACTCTCTTCGATGAATGCTCTCTCAATAGTTGCTCTCCTTATCGAGCTTTCAGCCGCTCTGGCGGATCCGTAGAGTCGAGCTCAGGCAAAATAGAGGCAGGATAAGGGAGCGCTGTTTTAGGCAGCAGGGTAGAAATCGTCGGACGCCGCCCGATTTCTTCCTGCAAACGAGCGCGTCTTGTGTTGTTTAAGACATTGTATGGCAGCGCATTTCACGAAATATAACGGATTTGATCTTTCTTATGCTGTTGCACAAAAGTGACGCGGGAAAGCAATTTCGGTCGCGGCACAATGCCGAGGCTCCACCATTCGCTTGGAGCCAATTTCCTCCGCTTGATTTGGCCAGGGGCGGCCGCATGTAGCCGCTTCTCCCGAAGTGGCGGCCAAAGACGGGCGCTTTCGCAGGCTGCCGCCCTTTGGCAAGGAGGCGGAGATGAATACCCATTGGATCAAGGCGATCCTCGGCGCGACTGTCGCGGCGGCGTTCTTCGCGCAGACAAGCGTCGTCGAAGCTCAGCGCGGATTCGGGGGCGGGTTCGGCGGCTTTGGCGGTGGCCGCGCAATCGGAGGGTTTGGCGGCGGTTTTGGCGGCCTGGGCGGTGGGCTCGGCGGTGGCTTCGGCGGCAATCGCGTCGCCATTGGCGGTCTGGGCGGCGGGTTTGGCGGCGGCGGTTTTGGCGACGGCGGTTTGGCCATGGGCGGTTTGGGCGGCTTCGGCGGCGGACTCGCCCCTGCAATGGGCGGATTCCGGTCCGCATGGGGCGGCGCAGGTTGGGGCGGTCGACCTATTGGCTGGGGCGGCGGTTTCGCCATGCGTCCATTTGGTGGGTGGGGCTACCGCCACTTCGGCTTAGGCTGGGGCCGCGGCTTTGGCGGGTATCCTTGGGGCTTCCGTGGTTTCCGGAGTCGATGGCCGCTTTATGGCGCCGGCCTCCTCGGCCCCGGCTTCGGCTGGGGCGCTTATGGCTGGCCCTATTATTGGAACTACGCCGGGAGTTGCTGGCAGCCGCGGATCATCCGCACTTTCTGGGGATGGCGTCAGCGCTGGGCGTATGTCTGCGGGCCATGGGGCTATCCGGCCTGGGGTTATCGCTGGGGCGGCCCGGGCCTGTACAACATCGGCTGGCGCGGCTGGTGGTAAGCGAAATAGCCCTCCCTCTTCTTCCTGGGGGAGGGCTCTTGTTCACGCCGCCGGGGCCGCCTCCGAGTGCGCATGGACGTCTTGCCCGCCGTTCCTGAGCATGATGTCCATTGCGTCGCGCTCCTTGGCCTCGTCCCAAGCGCGCGCCCACAAAAGCATCCCGCCATGCGCCATTTGCGCCTTCACCCAGGTCGCTTCCGCCGATCCGAGGAGCTGGGCGAGGGTTGCGCCGATGAGCCCACCGCCGCCGCCCAGCGCCAGCGCCGCAGCGATCGCCGCGCCGAGCGTCCCGCCCGCCGCCAGCGCCATGCCGGCGCCGCCCACCGCGCCGATATAAAAGAGCGCGCCGATGAGCCCGGCCTTCGCCTCGTTGCGCGCCTCGGGGTCGACATAGGTCCCGTGTGGGGCTTGCGGGTTGTCGCCGAGCTTTTCGGCGGAGAGGCTCTGATCGCCGAGCGCCTCGCGCACAACGGTCTGCGGCGCAAGAACGCTGATCATCGACTGGTCGAAACCGTCGATCAGAAGATCGTCTATCGCCGATTGCATCCGGTCGAGGTCGTTGAATACGCCGACGACCTCGCGCACCTCGCCGCGTTGTTGGGGAGAAAGGGGTTTTTGCGTTTCCATCTCCGTGCTCCACGAGCGCGTCGGGGCTGAACGCCGCCGAGCCTATCGCGCTCGCGCTTTGTTAAAGGGAGCGGGGGAGCCGTGGCGGCAAGGTTCGCCTGCGCCAAATCAACCTGGACTTTCGGCCGGAAGCGCGGGGCGCCATTTTGCGCGATTTCTGATAGCTCGGACGATTCCATCCGAGCGGAAAGCGCGCTAGCCGGCCTCGAGAGGCCCGAAGACCCAAACGAGCCAAATCCCCAGGGCCAGATGCGGGCCGAAAGGAATAGGCTGGCGGGCGTCCTCGAGCGCGCCTAGCCTGAGCGCGATCGCCGCTGACAGCAGCGCAGAGAAAACGCCATAGATGAGTGAGGACGGAAGACCCGCGAAGCCGAGCCAGAGGCCGGCGAGGGCGTAGAGTCTGGCGTCGCCTTCGCCGACGCCTGGCGCGCCCCGTAAGGCTTCGTAGCCGAACGCGACGAGGCGCAACCCCAAATAGCCGGCGACGGCGGCGGCGAGCCGGGCTGGGGCGCTGCCTGGTTCGCTGGCGAGCGAAGTGACAACGCCGCTCATAGAGAGAAGCAACACCGGCCCGTCGGGAATGATGAAGTAGCGGGCGTCGAAAAGCGCGATCACGCATAGAGCCGGGAGGAGAATGAAGCTCGGGACAAGATAGAGCCCGACATCGCGCCACTGGACGAGGAGCCAAATAAGCGAGATAACGGCGGCCCAGGCCGCGGGGGCAAGAACGCGCCCGTCGTTCCGCCAGAAAAAGATGTCTTGTGAAAGCGGCGCAAGCGTTCGCCAGCGTCGGCGGCAACGCGCGACTTGTCCGAGCGCCGCATGGGCCGCGCGAGCGGCGGCGAGACTCAGAATTCGGATCAAAGACTCCTCGAGAGCTGAGGCGGCGCGCCAACCACGATATAAAAGCGAAACATGGATAAAGCATAGGGCGTAGTCGTAGCCAACTTAGCGCCAAATCTCAGGTTTGACCGCGCTTTGGCCTCGCGTGGCGACGCTTGGCCAAACGTGATAAATGAATGAGTCACTTCAGGCTGGCGGTAAAAACACAGGTCGTAGATTTGCACGTCGTAGTGAAAGCCTCTCTCCTGGTTGCCGCTGCTGGCGTCGCTGGATGCGAGTCGACGACCGGAGCCGGCGGCGGGCCGCCGATCGCGGAATGGAACGTCGAGCGCATTTATTCCAAGTCTTCGGATCCGGCAGGCGGCTCTAGCCGTTCTGGTGGTTTGTTGGGGCCAAGAGGCGCCGCCGGCCGCGCCGTTGTCGCGAAAGGCACCGGCAGATTCATCGGCGCGAGCAAAGGCCGCTCCGACTCTGCCGACCCGGTTGGCGAAGATGGCGTGACGCTCAATCTCGTCAATCTCCCTATCGCCCAGGCGGCCAAGATCGTCATCGGGGACATACTCGGCGCGGATTTCGTGATCGACCCGAAGCTCGACGGAAAAGTCACGGTCCACACCGCCAATCCGGTCCGCAAGAAAGTGGCGTTGGATCTTTTTCAATCCGCCTTGCGCGTCTCCGGCGCCTCTATGGTCAAGTCCGGGAGCATCTACAAGATCGTTCCGAGCGAGCAGGCGGCCGTCTCCGGCGAGGTCATTACAAGCGATTCGTCGCCGGATTCTGCGCAGTTCGGCGAGGGCGCGCGCGTCGTGCAGCTGCGTTACGTTTCCGCCTCCGAGATGAAGCGCGTTCTCGAGCCCATCGCAGCGCGCGGAGCCATCGTGCGCGCCGATGACGCGCGCAACACGCTGACGCTGACGGGCACGCCGCAGGACATCACAACGCTGCAAGACGCCATCAGCATGTTCGACATCGACACGATGAAGGGCATGTCATTCGCGCTCGTGCCGGTGCGCAGCGGCGACGCCGACATGCTTGCGGACGAGCTCAAAAACGTCTTCGGATCAGAAAAAGAGGGCCCGATGGGCGGCATGATCCGCTTCGTCGGCAACAAGCGGCTCTCCTCGATCCTGGTCATCTCCTCGCAGCCTGAATATATCTCCCGCGCCCGCGCCTGGATCGCGAAGCTCGACGCGCGCGCCGAGCATGCGGAGAAGCAGTTCTTCACTTATCGTGTGCAAAACCGTCCGGCCAAAGAGCTGATGGCCGTGTTGGCCTCGCTCTTCGGCGCAAAGGGCCAGGGCGATTCGAGCGTTTCGCCGCGCTTTGGCCAGTCGTCGCTATCTTCTGGCGGCGGCCAGTCGCCGACAAGTCCGCTCGGCGCCTTGTCGGCGTCTGGGCCGACCTCCAGCGTGGGCGGCGGCGGCGTCTCCTCGAGCGGCGGTCTTGGCGGCGCGGCCCCAGGAACCAGCGGAGGCCTGGGGAGCAGCGGAGGCCTCGGGAGCGGCGGCGGCGGCTTCGGGAGCTTTGGCAGCCCAAGCAGCGTCAGCGGCCTGAGCGTTCCCGGCGGGCAGCCGAACGGATCGGGGGGAGGGCCCACGCCGGCCGTCAGCATCGATAACGATCGCTACAAGCTCGGCGTCGATGACGCCAAGAACGCGCTCATCGTCATGGCCACGCCTGAAGATTACCGCCGCATCCGGCAGGTGATCGAGACTTTGGACGTGATGCCGAACCAAGTCTTCCTGGAGGCAACCATCGCCGAGGTGACGCTCAACGATACGCTGCGCTTCGGCGTGCGCTGGTTCATGCAGACACATGCCAATCTGTTCGGTTTCTCCAGCGGGGCGAACGAGGCCCCCAACGTCAACTCTGCCTTGGGCACGAACCTGCTCGGCACCCCTGTCGGGGCGGTTTTCCCTGGCTTCGCTTATGCGTTCCGCGCCGCCAGCCAACAAGTGACGATCAACGCTCTCAACGCCATCACCGACGTCAATATCGTCTCGACCCCGTCCTTGACCGTTCTCGACAATCGCGAAGCAATGCTGCAGGTCGGCAGTCAGATTCCGGTTCAGACCCTCACCAGCGTCTCCGCGATCGGCAACACCTTCAACTCGGTGAACTACACGAACACCGGCGTCATTCTCAAGCTTACGCCGCATATCAGCGAGAGCGGTCGTGTGATGCTCGAGCTCGAGCAGGAGGTTTCCAACGTCGATCCGAACACGCCGGTCGGCAGCACGACGCCCACGATTCAACAGCGCCGAGTGCGGACGCAGGTCGTCGTCAACGACAACGAATCCCTGATGCTCGGCGGTCTCGTGAAAGATCAGACCGGCCGCATCTCCGCACAGCTTCCGGTTGTTGGCGACGTGCCTGTCGTGGGCAGCCTGTTCAAGGACAAGAACGACGTGATCGACAAGAGCGAGCTTGTCATCATGATTACGCCGCATGTCGTGCGAACGCTCAGCGAAGGCCGCGAGATCACTGAAGAATTCAAGCGCAAGCTGCTCGATATCTCGACGCGCGCCATTGGCCGCAAGCATGACATCGAGCAGTCGGCGCGGCGCACATTCCTCGACCCCTGGTCGAAAAGCCCATGGCGAGCCGACCGCGACACGCGCTGATCAGCAATCCGGGATGCCCGCCCCATTCGTGGCGATCATCTCGCGGAGGCTCTGCGCATATAGCGACTGTCCTCGTCGCAGCTCCTTGACGGCGAACTGCTTCCCGTTCGATGGGCGCAAGTCGAGGATCGCGTCCTTCGCGATGCTCTGGCCGGTGGCGAGCAAGGCCTCCGCATGGATCAGAAAAGCGCCATGGTCCGCCGGCTGCTTGAAATTGGCCGGAAAACGCGGGTCGTTACGCTTCAGCCCATTAGGGTAGGGGGCCGCCGCCAGTTGCCGCACCTGCTCGACGGGGAAACCGCTCAGCGCCGCGAAAAGCGCGGGGGGACTCGCGGTCTGATCGATTCCCGGGCTGCGCGAGTGGACGGTTACGAACGGGATCAGCGCGTGAAATAAGGCGGGATCGACGCGATTGACCTGGTCGAGCTCCATGACGGTTTCAAACAGCGCCCGCTTTTGGTCGATGGCTTTGTCGGAGGCTGGCGTAGCGCCAAACTCACCCGGCGCCTGGGCCGTTCGAAAAGCAATGATCGCATTGGTGACGTCTTTTGCGGCGCGGCCCTCGAGCCCGAGCCCGACGAGCATCGCCTGAAGCAACTCGGGTGGAGCCATATTGAGGTCGATCTTGCCGCCTTCGTCCTCGACGGCCACGGCGACCGCCGCGCGATCGAGAACGCAAAAGCGCGGCTTGCCGTCGTAAACCTCGGCGGCGCCAGTCTGATTCGCGCTGCTTGCGGCGACCTTCGACAGCAGAGCAAGCGTCGCAAGGTTTATGGCGCTTTCGGCGACGAAGCTTGCCTCGGTCGCGCTGGCGATATTGTGCGCGGTCTGGAGTCGAAGACGGCCCGCCGTCATGAAGGCGACCACCATCATCGCAATCAGGCCCGTGCCCCAAACGACCGCGAGCAGAGCAAATCCCGCGCGCCCCTTACGACGGCGCGCGGGGAAGCCGGGCTGTTTACGCCTCACTTCGACTGTGGGCTGCGGGCAAGCGCGCCTGCGCTCCCCTCGCGGCCCTCGGGTCCCAGCGAACCGACGTCGTAGGGCCCGTTCTGGCCGGGCGAGCGGTAAAGATAGGCGTGGCCCCAGGGATCCTTGGGAACGCCCGTCGATTTGAGATAGGGGCCGCTCCAGGAGGAGACCCCCGCCGGCCGTTTCACCAGCGCGTTCAACCCTTCCTCCGTCGAGGGGTAGCGTCCCGCGTCGAGATAGAAGAGGTCGAGGGCGCTCGACAGATTTTCCATCTGAATCTGCGCTGTCTTGACCTTCGACTCCGAGAGGTAGTTCAGGACACGCGGGCCCACGAGGCCGACGATGGAGCCGATGATCGCGAGCACGACCAGCATTTCGACAAGCGTGAAGCCGGCCCTGCGGCCGCGCGCGCGCAGGCGGCGGTTGCGGCGCGTCGCCGGCGCATTGGATGATCGCTCAAAAACCTGCTTCATTTTCCTCCCCCGTCCATTATTTGCGTCGCGAAAAGCCAATCCCCGCCCGGCGGTTTTCGCCGCTTGGCGCGGTTAGAGCGCATTCCACAAAAGTTGAAAGATGCGCTCCAAGTTATTGATCTGGCGCGATTTCTTACCGCTCGCATGATTTTGTGCGAGCGGAAAGCGCGCTAGAGCTCGATGTAGATGTCGCATCCATAGGTCGACATCGGATTGCCAAAGGCGTCCTCGATCTTGTTCCAGCATTTTCCCACGCCGGAGATCATTCGGTAGACAAAGACCCCCTCGGCCTCGACGACGCGTTTCTCCGGCGCTCTACGCCGACCCAAATAATTGAAGTATGACACGGCGATGTCGTCGGTGCAGCGATAGAGCGTCCCGCGGTCCAACAGAAAGACGCCGTTGCGATTCTTCGCATTGCTGACGCAGTAGGAATAATGGGTGAGCGCGTCGGGGGTGACGCTGATCTGGCCCAACGCCGAGGGCCCCGAAAAAAGAAGCGCGCCGCCGAGTAGCAGCTTCGACATCAACGTGAATTTAGGCTCCATGGCGAGCTCCAGCGGCTGAGCCGGTGAAAATTGAACCGGCTCTAAGGCTGTTTCAAGTCGGAAACTTCAAGCCTTCTTGACGAACTCGGTCCGCAGAACGAGATCCTTGACCTTCTCGGCGCGGCACTCGATTTCCGCGGGGTCGGCGGTCAGGCGGATGTTCTTGACTAATGTGCCGCGCTTCAGGACGATGGACGAGCCTTTGACCTTCAAGTCCTTTATCAGCGTGACGGAATCCCCGTCTTTCAGCTCGGTTCCGTTGCTGTCCCTCACAATTTCGGTCATCTGCGCTCCAGGGGTAGGATGGGCCTCGGGGGCCGCGGGCTTTATAGGGGGAAGCGCTCGTTTCCCCAAGGGCCCCGCGCGCCCAGTAACCAAGGTCAGAGCATCGAAGCCGCGTCCAGGGCTGAGCCTTTTGCCTCGCGACATATGCTCATGGCGACGCCGCCTTCTCGACGGGAGGCAGTCCCGCTTGACCCGTCGTCACGCCAACAGCGATATAATAGCGACACCGCTATTTTTGGTCGTTTAGGTTCGTTTTTCAACGACATTCCGGCGATGCGGGGGGCAGGCTTGAAAACGACAGACGACCGGACCGGTGGCGCGGCTTTTCAGCTGGAATTTGTCCGTCGAGTGATCGACTCTTTGCTCCACGAGGTCGCTGTAATCGACGCTAGCGGCGCAGTGGTTGCCGTCAATCGTCGATGGGAGGCATCTGCTGAGAAGAATGGCGGCGGCTTAGATGCTGTTTCCGTCGGCGCCAATTATTTGGAAGTCACGCGGGTGGCTGCCGATGCAGGGGATGTCTATGCGCGCCGCGCCTTGGATGGCCTCCTAGCCATCTTGAACGGGCAGCAAAAGGAATTTGCCCTTGAATACCCCTGCGATGCTCCGGATTGCGAGCGCTGGTTTCTTATGTATGCAGCGCGCGCCGAGTACTCGACGCCTGCCATCGTCGTAAGCCACACCGACATTACCGAACGCGTACAGGTGGAGTCGAAGCTCCGAGAAGCGACGGAGCGATTGAGAGAGTCGGACCGGCACAAGGATCAGTTCCTGGCCACCCTGGCCCACGAACTGCGCAACCCGCTCTCGTCCATTTGCAATGCAGTGTATTGCCTCCACCATGAAACGGCGACGGAGCAAATCAGAGAAAGGCAGGGAAGATTGGTCTCCATGATCGGACGCCAAGCGGCGCATCTGATGCACCTCGTCGACGATCTCCTCGACGTTTCACGCGTTGCTCGCGGAAAAATTGAACTGAAAAAACAGCATGTCGACCTCATTGTAGTCCTGCGCCACTCGGTCGATACGGTGATGCCGAAGATCGAATGCGGCGGACACGATCTTAGGATAGAACTTCCGTCCGAACCCGTCGAACTCAACGCCGACCCCGTCCGCCTCGCGCAGATATTCACCAATCTTCTGAACAACGCCGCGAAATACATGGAACCTCGTGGCACGATCTGGTTGACGGCCGAGCGGCGCGAAGACGAGGCCGTAGTCACCGTGCGAGACATAGGCGTCGGCATACCCGCGGACATGCTGTCGCGGATTTTCGACTTGTTTACGCAGGTCGACCAGTTGCCGTACGAGGGCGGGCTGGGCATCGGCCTCGCCCTCGTCAAAGATTTGTTGGCGCTGCATGGAGGAACCATCGAGGCGCACAGCGAGGGGCCCGGGAAAGGCAGCACGTTCGTTGCTCGCCTGCCGCTCCTCCAATCGCAGCTTGCGCAGGGAAAGCCATGCTGACGGGACAGCGAGCGAGCAATGCATACCTAAACAACAAGCATTCTGTGGAAGGCATTGCCTTTTCCAATTTCGTTCAACGCCTTGAACATCAGATCGCCAAATCTTTTGGATGCGGCCATCATTTCAGAACTCTCTTTCCGGTCACAAAACCGGGCCACTAGGTCGGCTTCCGCAATGTTGGTCGTGATCAAGAACTGCTCGTATTGATCGAGAAGTCGACTGAGTGTTTCCGCCGCGTGTGTGAACGCCGGGTCACTCGCAAGATCCTCTATGCGATGGGTTGGCGAGCGTCCAAACATGTGGAGGGCATCTTGTGGCGAAACAGTGTTATTTTTTCCGTAAACTCCCAGCAAATACAGGACCGCCGAGTAGCATGTTAGCAGTCTGCTGTGCTTGAGTTTGTAGTTCTTTATTTTTCCTTTTGCTTTTTTGATATCGGGCTCTCGGTCAGTTCTGGCTTCATAGTTCACACAAAAGGTTCTCCATAAACGCAGAATGTCATTGGCCAAAAATGCTGGCATGAAATCCGAGCGATGATCGCCGTAGTCTCGCCAGTATTGGGCTAAGACGTCTCCTGCGATCTCGCGATAGACTTCCTCTCCAATGAGCGCACAGCTCTCTAGGAGCAGGAGCAAACGTGCCGTGAATGTGTTCGTGACATCGTCCTCCGGCGTTCCAAGAGTTTTTGTAAAGTCATGTAACGAGTAGTGTATTAGATACTTTCCATCATCGGTGAAATCAGGGAACTTCAACGCCCTGCTTATCTCAATAAGATCGGCCTTTATACAGATCTCATCCAGTTGACTCAGTTGGCTACCTTCCTGCAATTACCCACCCCCATTTTTAGGGGGCCGTTTTTGCAGCATCTTCACGCGAGGGTGTCGAGGATTGTCTGGAAAGGGTTTGCGCCATTGAGCCTTGCGGTGTCTACGGTTGTGCGCACGTCAGCCTCAGCCTTTGCGGCCCACATGGCGCGGTATCCGTTGGTGACTTTTCGCTGGATCACGCAGGGCCGGAGCTTTCGCTCGGAACCGTTGTTGGTGGCCTCGACCTCGCCGGGATAGTCGCAAAAGGTCAGAAGCTGATTTTGCGCTCGCATGATTTTCGCCTGCAACTCGCGTGCGAGGTCGCACCCGGTCGCGGCGGCCAGAAGAGCGGCAAGTTGTTTTTCAAGCTTGCGCTTTTTGCTGGCGATCGTGGAGGCCTTGAAACCGGCGATATCTCTGGCCAGATCGAAGGCCTTGCCAAACCACAACTTGAACCGCAGGGGCAAATCGTGCGATCCATGCTCCAGCGCAAAGGCCGTGTCGCGCGCCAGATGCGCCAGACAGGTTTGATGCCGTGCGCCATGCTTTTGCTGCGCGGAATAGCGATCCGAAATCCAGACCTCCGGCACATGGCCACTCATTGTCTCTTCGACGACACGGGCGGCGCGCGAATAATCGGGCTGATGCACCACCGCATCCTTGCAGTGAAAGACCCAATGATAGGAGTTGGTCCCCTCGATCCGCACGCCGGTTTCGTCGCTGGCGACGACGTTGGCTTCGCGAAGAATGGCCTTCGCCTTCTCCGCCTCAATCTCGAACCCCGGATGGGAGCGGATAAACATGTTCATGAGCGCGCCCTCGCTGACAATCAGGCCAAAGGCGTCGCGGAATAGGAAGCGCAGACGCTCATAGGAAAGCGCCTGAAAGCTCTTCAAATAAATCGCCAGCGCATGAATGCGCGGTCCAAATGGCGTCGTCGTGGCGACGGCTGGCGCCGGAGCCTTGACGCCCACGCCGCAATTCGCACAGCGGCAAGCGAAGCGTCGGTGGCGGACTACATAAGGCTTGACCGGGGGAATCTCGATCTCGTCATATTCCCCAATCAATTCCATGTCGGCGTCCAGCGCCACAGACCCGCCGCATCGGTCGCAACGAGTTGGTCTGTGGTCGCGGAACTCATCGGGATTGCCAGCCAGCCGACGATTGTGCGGCTCATGTCCGGCCTTAGCCCCGCCAGGACGGGAGTTCTCGCGCTTCTCTTTCTTGTCGGTTGAGGGAGGCTTCGACGAAT
>DATBRF010000032.1:0-28368 GCA_036560425.1 Methylocystis sp.
AGAGGCGAAAAGGCCGCGCTCGACACGTCGCCAAATGTTGCGTTGAGCGACACGGCGCCGATGTTTTTCCCCTCGATGCGCAGCGGCGCAAAAACGGCTTCCTGCGTCTTCTCGCGCCACTCGCCGGCGAGCGAGGCCGAAAGATCGAGGTCTCGATAACCGAGCGCCAGAAATTGCGCCGTCGACGGCGCCTCGCCCCGCGCTTCAAGATCGACGGCCAGCCGGTCCATACGCGCGGAGAGCTTCGTCGGCGCAATCTCGCGAAAGTCGGCGAAATCCGCCTCGACGCCCGCAAGGCTGAATTTCATGCGAGACGTCTCGCTCATGCGCGCATCCGGTAGATCGCCTTCCAGCCCTTTGGCCTCGATGTGGCCGACCCACGGAACCGGCTTGTCGACAAGGGAGTAAAGACGCGCGTCGCGCAGGCCGAAGCGTTTCAGCGTCAGCCGCCCGCCGTCGGACGCGACGAGCGACATATCTTCCAGCGCGAAATCGCCCACCGTAGCGTTGGCGACGCCGCCCGCCGCGATGCGGCCGACTTTGATCGCATAGGGACTGTCGGCCGGAGCGCCCTTGCCTGTAGCGGCAAGATCGAGAACGTCGATCGACCCTACGTCGAAGGAGGCGACGGCGTCGATCAGATCCTTCAACAGCGCCGGATCGGCCTCCGGCTTGTCGGGATCGAACTTTTCCAGCCGGTCGCGTAGCTGAGCGGCCGGGGACGGGAGCGGGCGCCCCTTCACGCCCTTGATCACGAAGCGGCCGATCGTCGTCGTCACGCACTCGGCCTTGTCTTCGATCCTGAGCGATTCGACGCTTTCCTCATCGACGAGGGGCTTTGCCGCCTCCTGCGGATCGAGCCCTGTCGCGAGCGCGAGATGGGCGAGCTGGCGCAGGTCCATTCCCTTGGCGAGGCTTGGCCCCCAAAGATAGCGCAGCGACCCGCCCGCCGGCTTTTCCACGGTCTGCTCGGCGCCCGCCGCACGCAAGACCGCGACCCTGCCCGCGACGATGTCGGCCGCCTCGAGGTCACGGTAGGCGCTGCGTTCGACGAGGCCGCCGGCGTTCGTCTCGCTCGTGAGCGCCGGGATTCGGAGGCTCTTTGCGGAGAAGCGGGCGAGCTTTCCGTCCACAGCTTTTTCGTCGCCCTTGAAGAGACCCGCGAGGTCGACTGCCGAAAGGGACGCGCCCTCGAGCTCCAAATGTGGGATCCGGTACGTCCTGGAGCCTAGCGCGAAAGTCAGATCGTCGAGAATGATTTTGCTTGTCCCCGCCCGCGACGCTGCGAGCGGCGCCAAGGCCGCGGCCGCGAAAAGGACAAGCGAGAAAAGGCGCGGCAGCGCCGCCTTCCTTTGTATAAGCTCTTGCATGAGAATAGCTTTTTCCTCTTTTTGAGGAGGGTGCGAGGGGAGGCTCGCACGGCGCGGGCGTCCTGGTAAAGCCCCGGCGGCTCATCACCGCATTCCACGGCGCGCAAGTCGCGTCGGATAGCCGCCGCTTCCGAATGCGTGCTAGAGAGGCCCCATGCGACGACTGCTTCTTTTGCGCCACGGCAAAGCCGACCGACACTCAGCTGGGGGAGACCGCGAGCGCCCGCTCACCGGGCGCGGAGAGGAAGACTCGCGCCGCGTCGGAGAGTTCCTGCGCGAGGCGGGAATCACGCCCGATCTCGCCGTCGCCTCCAACGCCCGGCGCGCCAGGCAAACGATGGATCTGGCGCTTCGAGCTTTCCCCGGCCATGTGACGCATGTGATCGAGAACACGATCTATCTTGCCGAGGCCGATCATCTCGTCGACGTTCTTAGGCAAACCCCCGACAAGGCGCAAACACTGCTTGCGGTGGGGCACAATCCTGGCTTCGCCGAGCTCGCCATCTGCCTTGCAGGGAACGGCGACGAGAAAGAGCTCGCGCATATGCGGTCGAGCTTTCCGACAGCTGCGCTTGCGATTCTCGATTTCAACTCGGATCATTGGGCGGAGGTCCGCAAAGGGGCTGCGCGTCTCCATCGCTTCGTGACGCCCTCGGCCCTGCGCGGCGACGTCGACGATCCGGACTGAGTTCATCCAGGGGCGCGGAGCCCATGCTGATCGAAACGCTGGTGACGCTCCTTGCCGCCGCGGCGCCCGCGACGCCGCCGGCCCTGGCGCTCGCGCCGGCCTCCTTGTTGCGGCGCACGCCCGCCCCCGCCTACGCCCCCGAAAAACGCGCCGTCGATAATTGGCGCGTCGAAAGCGCCCTCTGGCTCGACATGGGTCCCCTCGACGCCGTCAAACGCGCCCTCGACGCCGAGGCGAATGAGCCAGCGCGCTGCGTGAAGCTCAACAACTATTGGTGCGTGAAGCGCGCCGGCTGGAACGGCGAGATCGCCGCCGACGCGGATGGTCATGTCGCATTCGCCTCGGCGGAGGAAGGCGCCGCCGTCGCCGCGCTGCTGCTGCGGCGCTATTACGTCGACTACAAGCGCCATAGCGCCCGCGCCATCATTGAGCGGTGGGCGCCGGCGCAATGCTCGCTCATGCCGGTTCGCCCAACGCCCGGCCCGCCGGCCTCGCGCGAGGGCATGGCGCGCATGCTGCCGCAGCGCGTCGCGCCCATGGGGCTCGCGCCGCGTGGGCTTCAAAACACCTTGCGCGCGCGCTGGCTCGCCGCCCATGGCCGCGGCGGCGTCGGCGCTTCGTCGTCGGCGAAAAGCGCCTTCTCCAGTCCGAGGGATCTCATGCCGGCCCCTGCCGCGAGCCCCGGCATGCCCACCTCGCGGGGAGGCATGGCGCGAATGCTGCCGCAGCGCGTCGTGCCCATGGGGCCCGCGCCGCGTGGGCTTCAAAGCACCTTGCGCGCGCGCTGGCTCGCCGCCCATGGCCGCGGCGGCGGCGGCGCTTCGCCATCTGCGAAGAGCCCCTTCCTCGGCCCGCCGGATCTCATGCCAGCCCCCTCGATCATGGAAGGGGTTTCCGAGGCCCGCCGCCAGCGCCCGAAGGCCCGGCCCAATCCCCCCGCCCCGACCCCCGCCCTCGACGCCGCCGCGTCGCTTGCAAGCCTGCCGGCGCCCGCGCCCCTGCCGCCGCTCGGCGGAACCTTCGATTGCTCCGGAGAGCTCGCGCGCATCGCCAACTACGCGGCGCATGTCGCGGAAGGGATCGCCGCGACTCCCAACGACGATCTGCAGCTCTTCGACGGCGCCGGCCAGCCGACCGACAATCTCGCCAGAGCGCTCGTCAATATGGCGGCTGTCGAGATCGGCCCGGCCCGCCCCCGCATGGGCCTCGTGACGGCGGCGGTCGCGCAATTGCGCAGGTTGCTGAAAGACCCGACCTCCGACGCGACCGCCTCGGCGGCGCCTGGCGCGGGGCCGATGACCAACGAGAACCTGTCCTCTCACCAGCCCCAGTGATGGCCGCCTTGGCCGCGGGCTGAACCGCTGGATAGCGCACGCTTCAAGCGCGGTTTGACCCGCCTGCCCGCGCGGCCTAGAACGCGCGCATGTCACACAATACCTTCGGCCATCTCTTCCGCGTCACCACTTTCGGCGAGAGCCATGGCGTTGCGCTCGGCGCAATCGTCGATGGCTGTCCGCCCGGCATACCGCTGACCGAGGCCGACATTCAGGGCTTTCTCGACAAGCGTAAGCCCGGCCAGTCGCGCTTCACGACGCAACGGCGCGAGGCGGATGAGGTGAAAATCCTCTCGGGCGTCTTCGCCGACGCCGAAGGCCGGCAGGTCACGACGGGCGCGCCGATCGCGCTCATGATCGAGAACACCGACCAGCGCTCGAAGGATTATGGCGAGATCGCCAATAAGTACCGGCCGGGCCACGCCGACTATGTCTATGAGGCGAAATACGGGATTCGCGACTATCGCGGCGGCGGGCGCTCCTCGGCGCGCGAGACCGCGGCGCGCGTCGCCGCCGGCGCTGTGGCGCGCAAGGTCATCCCCGGCGTCACGATCCGCGGCGCGCTGGTCCAGATCGGCCCGCACAAGATCGACCGCGCGCGTTTCGACTGGGCGGAAGTCGAGCGCAATCCGCTCTTCTGCCCTGACGCGATCACGGCCGCGCAATGGGCGGATTATCTCGACGGCGTGCGGAAGGCGGGCTCCTCCATCGGCGCCGTGGTGGAGGTTGTCGCGGAAGGCGCGCCGGCCGGCTGGGGAGCGCCGCTCTATGGCAAGCTCGACGCCGATCTCGCGGCGGCCATGATGTCGATCAACGCGGTAAAGGGCGTCGAGATTGGCGACGGCTTTGCAGCGGCCGAGCTGACGGGCGAGGAAAACGCCGACGAGATGCGGTCGGGTCCGACCTTCTTGTCGAATCACGCGGGCGGCGTGCTCGGCGGGCTCTCGACCGGGCAGCCCGTCGTTGTGCGCTTTGCGGTGAAGCCCACCTCATCCATCCTCACCCCGCGCCGCACCATCGACCGCGAAGGCGCCGAAACCGAGATCGTCACCAAGGGCCGCCACGACCCCTGCGTCGGAATCCGCGCCGTGCCGGTAGGGGAAGCCATGATGGCCTGCGTGCTGGCCGATCATTTTTTGCGGCACAGGGGCCAGATTGGCTGAAAAGCGCATTCGGTTGAATGCTGGACGTGAGGGAATCCCTCCCCTTTACGGGGAGGGTGGCGCGCGAAGCGCGACGGGTGGCGTCCAACCCCCAGCCTCTGTCGTTTCTGCCCAACCCCACCCGGCGGCCTTTGGCCGCCGACCTCCCCGTAAAGGGGAGCGAAAAACCCGAGTATCGCTGTTCCCCATTGCTCTAGGCTGCGACGAAGACGATCGATGAGGCCCAGCGGTAAGTTCTAGAGGGGAACGTCGATGGCCTGGATCACCCGTCGCGCGGCTCTCACCGGCGCTGCCAGCCTCGCCGCTTTCGGCTCGCGCGCCGCGACGCCAGCGACCCTCTTCGTCTCCCATCCCGCGACGCTCGGACACGATCCCGGCCCCGGCTGGCCGGACAGTCCCGAGCGGCTGCGCGCAATCTTCTCTACGCTGAGCGACGCGCGCTTTGCGTCGATCGCCCGTCTCGAAGCGCCCGCCGTCTCTCGCGAGGCTTTGCTGCGCGTTCACGCGACCGCCTATCTCGATCGCTTTGAGAAGGCATCGCCCAGGGAAGGGCGCGGCCATCTCGGCGCCGACGCCATTATGAGCGCGGGAACATTGGCTGCCGCTCTGGGCGCAGCGGGCGGCGCTGTCGCAGCGGTCGATGCGGTGATGACGAAACAAGCGCGCAACGCCTTCGTGGCCTCCCGCCCGCCCGGCCATCACGCCCTTGCCGAGGCGCCGATGGGTTTCTGCTTCTTCAACAACGCCGCCATCGCGGCCCGCCACGCGATGGCGGCGCATGGCGCGGAGCGCGTCGCCATCGTCGATTTCGACGTGCACCATGGCAATGGCGTGCAGGAAATCTTCTGGAACGAGAAGAATGTCCTTTACTGTTCGACGCATCAAATGCCGCATTATCCGGGCAGCGGCGCCGTCACGGAGACGGGCGCCTACGACAACATCGTCAACGCCCCGCTGCGCAAAGGCGACGCCGGCGACGTCTTCCGCGAGGCGTTGAGAGCCCGCATACTCCCGCGCCTCGACGCCTTCGCGCCGGATATTATCGTCATTTGCGCCGGCTTCGATGCGCATCTGCACGATCCGCTCGGCGGGCTGCGTTTGACCGAGGAGGATTTTCGCGACGTCACGCTGCGGGTGATGGAGATTGCCGCGCGGCGCTGCGGCCTCCGCATCGTCTCGCTGCTCGAAGGCGGATATAATCCGAAGGATTTGGCGTCGTCCGTCGCTGCGCATATCAGCGCGCTGGCGAGCGCCTAGCGCGCTGGCATTGCCGATCGCCTTTGGGAAGTTTCTGATATAGTCGCGCTGGTTGAAGCGGCAGAAGAAGCTAACGCGCCGAAGAAGCGCGGGCCTTACAAGAAAAAGGAGTTGGTAGGTGACGCACATTGAGCTGGTAAGCGAGCTTGGGCGCTACCTGACTGCCATAATCATAGCAGTTTCGATAGCGGTCGCGGTTGTAGGCACCGTGGCTTTTTGGAAATCGGCGGGGGGAGGACAGGCAATAACATTCAGTTTGATGTTTAAACAGGCTAATGTATTACAAATGCTGACAGTAATACTTATCATAATGGGCACCTGCGGACTGCGATTGCTTGAACTTATTTCCTCGGAAGCTACGGTGTCGATTTTCAGCGGGATCGCGGGTTACGTTCTCGGTGGCACAGGCCGCGCGTCGAAAATGGACGAGACGGAAAAAAATTCAAACTGACCCACCACCCGCATTCCGCAAAAGTTGACAGACTTTTGCGACAAGAATGCGCTCCAGATTTTTGATTTGGCGCGATTTCTCGCCGCACGCATGATTCCATGCGAGCGGAAAGCGCGCTGGCTTGCTGCGCTCACGCGAAGGAAGGCTCGAATGAAGAGGCTATTGATCTCGTCGCTGATTTGGGTCGCCCTCGCCAATTCGGCGCCGGCGCATCACCTGGACAATTATGACGAACGCATCCGCGCTGAGGCCAATCTCCCGGCGGCTTGGTTCAACTGCAAGAAGAATGACGATTGTGAACTCGTCTCCGTGCCCTGCCAATCTGGCCTGGCCGTAAGCGCAAGCTACAAGAAGGAAGCACAGGACGTCCTGAACCACACATATTTCTTTTGTCTCGGTTCGTCAGCGGAAGACACTACAGCGACCTGCAAGGCGCGCCGCTGCGTCACCGAGCAGAAGCAAAAATAGACATAACCTCTGTCCGCCGCGGGCGCTCGTCTTTCCGCTCGGCGCGTGGCCTGAGTGATCGACCTTGCCGCCGCCGATCAACGGATGCGTGAGCGACCCTCTTTCTCCACCACCCCCACCAGCGGCCCCATCGGATGGAAGCGGTCGTGGCGCGAGATCGACGGCGCATAGAGCGAAGACGCCGAGCCGCCGTCCAGAAAAAGGGCGTTTGGGCATTTCAGCCGATCGCGGAAGAGCGTGGCGAACTGATAAAAAGTCACCGGCTGGTTGGAGATGGCGAAACGAACGACGCGCCCGTCGACAACGCCGACGCCGTTGCGGAACTTCTCCGATGTCCCGCCCTCGTGAATATGGGGATTGATGCGCCCACCGATCAGCAGCATCGGCCCCGATTGCGTGGCATAAACGGGATGCGCGCGGGAGTTCAGAAAGCGCCCGGTCTCGGTCACCCCCGCCCGCGCGCCGTCGACCCAGAACACCCCATTGGGCTTCATGTGAAAATTGCCGGCGCCGTTGGCGGTATTGGCGGCATGCGCCGTTTTACCTTGCTCCACATAGAGACCGATGGGCGAGAAATCCTCGGAATACATTCCTGCGTTCATCGCGAAGACCAGACGCTCCCCCTTGCCGGAGAGATCTGCGGCGAGACGCGAAAAGGCGCCATAAGTTTCATTGTCGCCGTCGCGTAGAAATAGCCGGATCGAGGCGTGGCGCGCGTCGAACTCGCAGACCGTGTAGGACGCGCCGCCTTCGGCGATCTCGGCGCAAGGCTCGGCCGCAAAGGCGCGAGGCGCGACCAAAAGGATTCCCATCGCAAGCGCCGGAATTAGCCATCTATGGGCAAAGGGCATCGAGGGAGTCTCCTCAGCAAGGGCGCCGGCGGGTATTCGTCAAAATCGACAAAAAAGTCCTTTGTCAGTTGGCAATAGCTTTGCCCGCCTCCGTCGCCCACGCGGCCTCGGCTATTTCCAACTCACCACGTCAGGAAAGGCAACTCTGGAACATTTGAGACGTGAAAAAGCCCCCGCCAGAATGACGGGGGCTCAGATCAGTTGTAAAAGGCCACGCAGACGCGACGGCCGTCGTAATCCCAGCCCCATTTGGCGCAACGCCGGGGCGGAGCGGTCGCCGCGCCAACCAGGGCGCCGCCCGCCGCGCCGATCGCGGCGCCCGCGAGCGTGCCGCCGGCGCTTCCGCCGGAAGCCAGAGCGCCGATGCCGGCGCCGCCCAGGCCGCCGATGACGGCGCCGCCAGCTGCGCGCTCACCCGGCGAATTGCAGGCTGCAAGCGGCGCGGCGACGACGACCGCCGCTGTCAGCAGCAGAACCTTCTTCATTGCATGTCTCCTTTTCGGGATGGCGCTCTTATTCGGGATGACGCTCTTACGCTTGCTGCGGAGCCGCGCCGCACTGTCTCCGGATCACGCGCCAGCAGTGGAGCAGCCGCCCTCAGAGTAGAGAAAAGCGCCCGGCGCCGCTGTCGCGGAAATGCAACAGGGTTCAGCTTTCGTTTGGCCGCGCCTCTCCAAATGGCCACAACTTCGCCTTGTCAGGTCCGCCTCGCCAGGTCCACCCGAGGCGTCCCTCGGCCGCATGGGAGGGAGGGTTGGGCTTTCAGTCCAAATTTGCTAGCAGCGGAGCCGTCATCGCTCAGTCTCACGCAAAGGATAGCCCTCCAATGGACGCCGAGGAATTTCGCCATCGCTTGGATGCGGCCGCCGTGGCGACGGAAGCCGCCCTCGACGCCCTCCTCTCCCCGCAGGCGCTCGAAGGCGAGATTGCCCGGCCCGCGCGCCTGCTGGAGGCGATGCGTTATTCATCGCTCGGCGGAGGCAAGCGGCTGCGGCCTTTCCTCGTCATCGAGAGCGCGCGTCTCTTCGGCGTCGAGGGCGCAAGCGCGCTACGGACCGCTTGCGCGCTCGAAATGATTCATTGCTATTCGCTCGTCCACGACGATTTGCCGGCCATGGACGACGATGATCTGCGGCGCGGCCGCCCGACGGCCCACAAGGCCTTCGACGAGGCGACGGCGATTCTCGCCGGCGACGGGCTGCTGACCTACGCCTTCGACGTCGTCGCCGATCCGGCGACTCACGGCGACGCCAATCTCCGCGCCGCGCTGGTGCTGGCGCTCGCCCGCGCGGCGGGCCTCGGCGGCATGGTCGGCGGCCAGGCGCTCGATCTCGCGGCCGAGACGGCGGCCATGCCGCTCACGATCGACGAGACCTTGCAGATGCAGGCGATGAAGACGGGGGCGTTGCTGCGCTTCGCCGTCGACGCCGGCGCCATTCTGGGCGGCGCGACTCCTGGGCAGGCGGCGGCGCTCACCCGTTACGGCAAGGCGCTGGGCGCGGCCTTCCAGGTCGCTGACGATATTCTCGACGCCGAAGGGGATACGGCGGCGCTCGGCAAGCGCGCCGGCAAGGACGCCGAGCGTGGCAAGGCGACGCTTGTCGGGCTCCTTGGCCTGGAGGGAGCAAAGGCGCGCTGCGACGCGCTCGTCAACGAGGCGACGACGGCGCTCCTCGACACGGGGCTGGGCGACAGGACCAATGCGCTTGCAGAGGCGGCGCGCTTCGTCGCAAGCCGGCGACATTGAGGAGCGGATCGTGGCGACAGAGGCAAATCCAACCGTTCGCCGTCGCCGCTCGCGCCTGCTGGCGCCTTTTCGTGTCTTACTGGCGCGCCCGCAGCTTTTCCTGGCGAGCGCGGTCGGGATCGCCTGCGGGCTGCTGCTTCCTCACGATCTCCGCCCTGTCACCCGCGCGGTGCTTGGGTGGAATGTCGGGGTTGTCGCTTATTTCTGCCTCGTCGCCATTCTGATGTCGCGCTCGACTCACGACACAATTCGCGAACACGCGCGGCTGCTCGATGAAGGCAGAGGCGTGATGCTCGTGCTCGCCACCGCCGCAGCCTGCGCGGCCTTCGGCGCGATCATCGTCGAGCTTGGCGCCGTAAAGCATGCGCAAGGCGCGGCAAAATTAGCGATAATCGGCTTGACCATCGTTACGGTCATAAACTCCTGGCTGTTCCTCCATCTGACGTTCGCATTTCATTATGCGCATGAATTCTATGCCGATGAGGAAAGAACGCCGGAAGATCCCTGGGATACGCGGGGCGGATTGATCTTCCCCGGAACGACGAACCCGCAATACGTCGATTTCATGTATTTTTCTTACATCATTGGCGTCGCCTGCCAGACGGCCGACGTGGCGACGACGTCGGCGACGATGCGTGCGACGGCGTTGGCGCATGGGATTGTCGCCTTCTTCTACAACACGACGATTCTCGCTTTGATGGTGAACATCGCGAGCCAATTCGTGTGATGCTCGACGCGGCCAAGTCTCTCCTCGACGAGAAAGCGCGCATCCGCGCCATTCTCGTGGGCTCGGCCGGCAATCTCGTCGAATGGTACGACTTCTACGTCTATTCCGCCTTCTCGCTCTATTTCGCTGACGCTTTCTTTCCCGGCGACGATCCCGTGGCTCAGATGCTGTCAGCCTCGGGCGTCTTCGCGCTCGGCTTCTTCATGCGGCCGATCGGCGCCTATATTTTCGGGCGCATCGGCGACGGACGCGGGCGGCGCGCGGCCTTGATGTTCTCCGTGCTTCTGATGTGCGCGGGCTCGCTCATCATCGCGCTCGTCCCGACATATGCGGCCATCGGCGCGGCGGCGCCGGCCCTCCTGCTCGTCGCAAGATTGCTGCAAGGCGCGAGCCTGGGAGGCGAATATGGATCGAGCGCCGCCTATCTCGCCGAGACGGCGACGCCGGATAGGCGCGGCTTCTATTCGAGCTTCCAATATGTCACGATGATCGCCGGGCAGCTCCTCGCGCTCGTCGTGCTGCTCGTGCTGCAAAGTTACGCGCTCGACGACGGAGCGCTGCGCGCATGGGGCTGGCGCATACCCTTCGCCATCGGCGCGGCTCTCGCCATCGTCGCGCTTGTCATGCGCCGCGATCTCGCCGAGACATCCGCCTTCGTGGCTTCGCGAAAAGATGGGGAGCGCGGCTCGCTGCGCGCGTTGCTCGCGCATAAGAGCGAAGCGGCGACGGTCGTCGGGCTGACGCTGGGCGGCACCATCGCCTTCTACGTCTATACGACCTACATGCAGAAATTCCTCAAGCTCTCGGCCGGGCTTTCGGCTGCGCAGACGACATGGATTTCCGCAGGCTCCCTGCTATTTGCGCTGGCGCTGCAGCCCATCTACGGCGCGCTCTCCGACCGCGTCGGGCGGCGTCCCATGCTTATTGCTTTCGGCCTGCTTGGAACGCTCTTCACCGTCCCCCTGCTCTCGGCCATCGAGCGGACGCGCGATCCGTGGAGCGCCTTTGGCCTCATCTGCTGCGCCTGGCTGATCGTCGGGCTTTACACATCCATCAATGCGGTGGTGAAGGCCGAGCTGTTTCCAGCCTCGATCCGCGTGACCGGCGTCGCCCTGCCCTATGCGGCGACTGTCTCGCTGTTCGGCGGCTCGGCGGAATATGTGGCGCTGTGGTTCAAAAAGCTGGGCCACGAAAGCTGGTTTTACGGCTATGCGAGCGCGGCGATTTTCGTGTCGCTCATGGTTTATGCGACCATGCCGGAGACGAAGGCGCGGTCTGAAGATTTTGGACGCTAGATATCAGATTTATTGGGATTGCTTCTATGTTGAAGGTAAAAGACGTTATACGCATGCTTGAAGAAGACGGATGGTTTCTGGTTGCCATAAGAGGCAGCCACTGGCAGTAGAAGCAACGATATCTCACCAGGGACGCTGAACAGCACTCTGAAACAAGCCGGCATAAAGGACAAAAGATAATGCGCTACGCCGTCGTCATCGAAAAGGCTGGCGATAATTGCTCTGCCTATGTCCCCGACTTGCCCGGCTGCATCGCCACGGGCGACACGCTGGAAGAGGTTGAACTCGAAATTCGCGACGCCATTCGCTTCCATATTGAGGGACTTGAAGCGGACGGGCTTCCGGTTCCGGCTCCAGTTGCGGTCGCCGAATATCTCGAGGCGTGAAGTCGGAGAGGCGGCGGCGGATCGGCCGTCAGGCGCCACCGGCCCAACGCCCAAATCCACGAAGCGGACCGCTAGTTCGGGAGCGAGCATCGGCGTCACGAGTGCGCTCGCGGGCGCCTTGATGATGTCCGCATCACCGCGCCAAGAGGGACGCGGTTTTTCCTTGCCCGTTCCAGCGAGCCAGAAGGCTCGCGGCCCCTCTGGACCGCGAGACCTTTAGACTGGAGAGCGGGGGCTCAGTTATCGAGGAAGCTCCTCAGCTTCCTCGACCGGCTCGGATGCTTCAGCTTCCGCAGCGCCTTCGCCTCGATCTGGCGGATGCGCTCGCGCGTCACCGAGAACTGCTGACCGACCTCCTCCAACGTATGGTCGGTGTTCATGCCGATGCCGAAACGCATGCGCAGCACGCGCTCCTCGCGCGGCGTCAGCGAGGCCAGAACGCGCGTCGTCGTCTCGCGCAGATTGGACTGGATCGCCGCCTCGATCGGCAGCACGGCGTTCTTGTCCTCGATGAAGTCGCCGAGATGCGAATCCTCCTCGTCGCCGATCGGCGTCTCGAGAGAGATCGGCTCCTTGGCGATCTTGAGCACCTTGCGCACTTTTTCGAGCGGCATGGCGAGCTTCTCGGCGAGTTCCTCCGGGGTCGGCTCGCGGCCGATCTCGTGCAGCATCTGGCGGGACGTGCGCACGATTTTGTTGATCGTCTCGATCATATGCACCGGAATGCGGATCGTGCGCGCCTGATCGGCGATCGAGCGCGTGATCGCCTGCCTGATCCACCACGTCGCATAGGTCGAGAATTTGTATCCGCGGCGATATTCGAATTTGTCGACCGCCTTCATCAGGCCGATATTGCCTTCCTGAATGAGGTCGAGGAACTGCAGGCCGCGGTTCGTATATTTCTTGGCGATGGAGATGACGAGACGCAGATTGGCCTCGACCATTTCCTTCTTCGCCTGACGCGCCTCGCGCTCGCCCTTTTGCACCATATGGACGATCTTGCGGAACTCGGAGATTTCGAGACCCGTCTCGGTTGCGAGCGCGTGGATTTCAGCGCGCAGATCCTTGATGCGGTCCTTCTCTTCCGCGACAAATTCCTTCCAGCCCCTGGAGCGCAGCTGAGCAACGCGCATCACCCACTTGGGATCGAGCTCCGAGCCGTGGAACTTGTCGAAGAAGTCCTCACGCGCGACGCCATAGCTGTCAGCAAGGCGCAGCAGCTTGGTTTCATAGCCGATGAGGCGCTTGTTGATGTCGTAAAGCTGCTCGACCAGCGCCTCGATGCGGTTCTGGTTCAACGAAAGAGACTTCACGTCGGTGACGATCTCTTTCTTGAGCTGCTTGTATTTGCGCTCCTGGGCCGGAGTCAGGGTCTCGTTCTTGAGCTTGTTCTCGACGTTCTGATCCTGCAGGCGGCGCAATTTTTTGTAGGCGTCGGCGACGCGCGCGAAGGTTTCAAGAACCTTCGGCTTCAGCTCGGCCTCCATGGCGGAAAGCGACACGGAATTCTCCATGTCGTCTTCCTCCTCGAAGGATTCTTCGGGAGCGCCGCCCTCGGCGAGACCCGCGGGCGGCGTGCGCGGCGCGGTGGCGGGCGCCATCTCCTCGCCCTCTTCCTCCTCGGAGGATTTGGCCGCCGCCTTCCCCTCGGGACCAGCGTAGGTCGCCTCGAGGTCGATGATGTCGCGCAGCAGAACCTTTCCGGCCTCGAGCTCCTCGCGCCAGATGATGATCGCCTGGAAGGTGAGCGGGCTCTCGCAGAGGCCCGCGATCATCGCCTCGCGGCCAGCCTCGATGCGCTTGGCGATGGCGATCTCGCCCTCGCGGGAGAGAAGCTCGACCGAACCCATCTCGCGCAGATACATGCGCACCGGGTCATCCGTGCGGTCAGCGGGCTCGGAGGAGCGGGTGGCGACCGCGGTCGAGCGCGGACTCTCGACGAGCTCCCCGCCCTCGGCTTCCTCTTCCTCGGCGCCCTGCTCTTCCTCGGCGTCGTCCGGATCGTCGCCCTCAGACACGGTGATCCCCATTTCGGAGAGCATGGCGTAGACGTCCTCGATCTGGTCGGAGGAAACCTCCTCAGACGGCAGCACGGCGTTCAGCTCGGCATAGGTGACAAAGCCGCGCTTCTTAGCGAGCTTGATCATCCGCTTGACGGCGGCGTCGTTGAGGTCGAGAAGCGGCCCGTCGGCGGCGTCCACCGTCACGGCGCCTTCGTTATCGGCCTTGTCTTCGTCTTTCTTCGCCATACACAGCTCCACACGCTCCCGGGCGCCGCGCCTCACGGGGCTGCAATCCGGGCCTCGTATTTGTTCTTTCGTCGTCCGGAGACCGCCAACTCCGGCTTTCTTCCCGGCGCAGGCGCGCCCGGCGCCGACTCATCACGTCCCACATTCCCCACGGGCTCTTAACGTCCCGCTAACCACACTCAAATTGTGCGCTGTCCCCGAAAGTCAAAGTGAACGCGCCAAACGGCCCGAAGAGGCGCCGAACCCCTCCAGAGCCGCCTCCGCGCCATCTAGCGCGGACAGTTGCGTTTGAATATCCCTCAGACGCGCTAAATCTTGCTCGCTGGAATTCTCGGCCAGCCGGGCTTCCACCACGCGAAGCTCCCTATTTAACGCCCAAAAGCGGCGATGCAAGACCAAAGCCTGGCGGAGGCTCTCCGCGGCGTCGGCGGGCGCGGCGTCGGGCCGAACGCTCCAAAGCGCGGCGTGGGCGACCATGCCTTCGAGCCGTGCGGCGACGCCCCCGAGCCCAGAATGTTCAATGACTTCAGCGAGATCGGCGCGGTCGCCGCCGCCAGCTTCCGTCCAGCGCACCAGCGCGTCGCGCAGCGAAGACGCCTCGCCGGAAGCGAATTCCAGACCCGCGACGTCCTCGACCTGCGCCGCGAGCACCTCGGGGTGATTCATCAAAATGAGCAGAATCAGGGCGTCGCGCGGCGCGATCGGCGGCGTCACGCCCCGGAAGAGCGGCGAATTGGCGAGCGACTGGCTGATCCGCACCGATCCAGGTTCGGGCGCTCCGGGGCGAAAGGGGCCGCGCCGGCGCGGCGTAAAATCCCGCCCTCGTGCGGGCGCCCCTGGCGCGCGGCCCCAAAGGCGGGCGAGCCGGTCGCTCAGCTCCTGTGCGTAATATCGGCGCAGAGTCTCGTCGCCGATTTGGTTGGAGATCTCGCGCAGGCGTCGCTCCAATCCCGCCCGGCGCTCGGGGGTATCAAAAACCACGCCCTCGGTCTCGCGCATCCAGAGCAGATCGACGAGCGGCAGGGTTTGGCTCAAAGCCTGCTGTATGGCGGAGGGCCCGCCGGCGCGCAGCAATTCGTCCGGGTCCTGCCCGCCCGGCAGCAGCGCGAATCGCAGCGTCTTGCCGGGGCCGATGAGCGGCAGCGCCGTGTCGACGGCGCGAAAGGCCGCCTTGAGCCCTGCCTTGTCGCCGTCGAAACAGAGGATCGGCTCCTCCGCCATGCGCCACAGCAGGTTACATTGCTCGGACGTCAACGCCGTGCCGAGCGGCGCGACGGCGTGCGCAAGCCCCGCCGCCGTAAGGGCGATGACATCCATATAGCCTTCGACCGCGATGACGGTTCCGGCGTCATGGGCGGCTTTGCGGGCGTTGTGGAGATTGTAGAGCGTCGCGCCCTTATGGAAGAGCGGCGTCTCGGGGGAGTTCAGATACTTTGCGATAGGGCGTTCGAAAGAACGCCCGTCTGACGACGGGCTGTGCGCGTCCGCCTCCATGGCGCGCCCGCCGAAGGCGATGACCCGCCCGCCGCGGTCGCAGATCGGAAACATCAAACGATTGCGGAAGCGATCATACGGAACCGGGATGTCGTCGCCATGGATGAGAAGTCCCGCCTCTATCATTGTCTCGACCGTCGCGCCCTTGCCCGCGAGATGATCGCGCAGGGCGTGGCGCTCGGGCGCCGCGAAGCCGAGGCGGAATGTCTCGCGCGAGGCCGCGGAGACCTGCCGGCGGTCGAGATAGGCCCGCGCTTCGCGCCCGAGGGGGCCCGCGAGCTGCTTTTGGAAAAACGCCGCCGCCCATTCCAGCGCATCGCCCAGCGTCGCGCGGCGCTTGTCCTCCTCCCGCTGTTCTTGGGTCTCGACAGGCATCGGCAGGCCCGCGAGGGAAGCGAGGCGCTCAACGGCCTCGGGGAAGGTCAGACCTTCCGTCTCCATCAGGAAAGTGAAGCCGTCGCCGTGCTTGCCGGAAGAGAAATCATGGAAAAACCCCTTCTGGTCGTTGACGTAGAAGGAGGGCGTCTTCTCGGCGTTGAAGGGCGAGAGCCCGCGCCACTCGCGGCCTTGCTTTGTGAGCTTGACCTTCCTGCGCACGACCTCGGAGACCGGCACGCGCGCCCGGATTTCGTCGAGAAAGGAGGGAGAGAAGCGCATGAGGCGGTTCTAGCAACTGCTCTTCGAGAGTCAAAAAGGGCCTCTCCTCGCCGCCCGCTCAAAGTCGAGTTTGAAAACGCCCGGAAGGGCTCTTTCGCCTCTCCGGCTTAGCGCCGACCCTCTCGACTGTGACATTAAAAACACAGATATGCGGAAACTTATCAATAGTCATACCCCGGGGATTGCCCTTCACATGTCAAATCGAAGACAAGTTACAGGCCGTTATCGAGCATGCCAGGCGGGGAGCGGAATGTCTTCGAAGTGGAACAAAAAAATTTCCGTTACCGCGCTCATTGCCGCGGCTTTCACGAGCGAAGCCTCTGCGCAGACGACTCTGCCGACAATCAACGTTGGCCATACTCACATCGTCACGCATTCGCATGGCGGCAAGAAGCACACCCACGAGATTTACCACGTCCATGCCGTGCCCGCGCCCGGCAGCGCCAGCCCTGTCGTGGTAGAGGCGACAGGAGCTAACGACGGCTTCGATTCATCCGCGCAGCAAAATACGGCTTTAGGCCCGAAGATCGATTATCCAGCCCCGCCGAAGGACATGCCCTCCTCCAGTGAACGCTTCTTCACGGGCGGTCAGGTCAACACGATCCCGGCCTTCCGGCCCGGCGAGGCGCTCGAGGTCGTTCCCGGCCTCGCGGTCACCCAGCACAGCGGCGAGGGCAAGGCAAATCAGTATTACCTGCGCGGCTTCGACCTGGATCACGGCACCGACCTTGCGCTTTATCTCGACGGCATGCCGCTCAACATGCGCACGCACGGCCACGGGCAAGGCTATTCGGACGCAAATTTCGTCATCCCGGAAATGCTCGCCTATGTCGACGCCCGCAAGGGTCCATACAATGTCGAGGACGGCGACTTCTCGAACGCCGGCACGATCCGGATGCAGTATTTGAGAAAGGTTCCTCAGGGCGTCTTTTCGACGACGGGCGGCATCTTTAATTATGGCCGGGTCTTCGGGATGAAATCCTGGGAATATGCCGGCGGCGACATTCTCGGCGGCGGCGAAATCTCAACCTATGACGGCCCCTGGCAGGTTCCAAACAATGCGCGCAAGATCAACGCTGTATTGCGTTGGTCGCGGGGCGAGGAAAACAACGGCATGTCGATCACCGGCATGGCCTACGCCAATCGATGGAATTCGACGGACCAGGTTCCGACGCGCGCCATCGATAGCGGCATTCTTTCGCGCTGGGGCACGCTCAACCCGACCGACGGCGGAAACACCACGCGCTTCAGCCTCTCAGGACGATGGGCGCAGGAGAACGCGAATAACTGGTCGAAGGTCGAAGCCTTCGCCATGCATTCGACCCTCAATCTCTTCAACGACTTTACCTATTTCCTCTCCCATCCGATCATCGGCGATCAATTTCGCCAGTTCGACCGGCGCACGATGATCGGCGGCAACGCCTACCACGCGCTCAAATTCAACATTCTTGGCGATAAAGAGAGCGAGCTGAGGTTCGGCTTTCAATCGCGTTACGACGATATCCGCGTCGGGCTCGGCGATACTGTGCGCCGTATGCCCTATGACACCATTCGTAACGATCATGTCAGCGAAGGCAGCATCGCGTTGCTGACTGACGTGAAAACAAAGTGGTCGCCCTGGCTCAGGACGGTCGTCGGCGCCCGTTGGGATTATTATTGGGGCAGCAATCACGGCTTGCAGGCCTATTGGGATTCGCCGCTTTCCCCGGCCATCGATGCGCCAGACTTCGATCCTTCCAATCCTTTCCGCATCTGGACCGGTCCCCTCAATAGTGGAACGTATAACGCCCAGCTCATCAGCCCGAAGGCGTCCGTCATCATCAATCCATGGGACGACAAGACCGACTTTTATCTGAACTTCGGTCGTGGGTTCCACTCGAACGATTTCCGCGCGACGACTCAACGCTTCGCGACGTCGGAGCTGGACGATAACGGCGGCTTAGCCCGCGTGCCGCACAACGGCTTGCTCTCGCCCTCGACCGGCGCTGAAATCGGCGTCAAGACCAGAGTGATCGACAAGCTCGAAAGCGCGGCGACTTTGTTTTTCATCCGGACAGCGCAGGAAAACATTTTCGAGGGCGATAGCGGCAATACGGTCATTGCGCGGGGCGCAGACCGGATCGGCGTCGAGTTTACGAACCACTATCGGCCATTGTCTTGGCTCGCCTTTGAAGGCGACGTCACCGCGACCCACGCTCGCTTCAGAGGCTTCGACAAAGACCAAGCCGATCTTTACGCTCAGCTCCTGCAACCCGACGCCTTCCAATGGGGTGCATGGCTGGGGAACGCGCCAGGCAATTACCTTGTGAATGCGACGCCGATCATCGCCACCGGCGTCATCGAACTGGGCGAGGCGACCGGCTACTTCGCCAATTTCAAATATCGTTACATCGCGCCGCGCGCGCTCACGGAAGACGGCTTCTACAAGAGCCCCGCGATCGGCACGGTCAACGCGCGCGTCGGCTACCGCTGGAAAGAGGGTTGGAAGCTCCAGCTCGACGTTTTCAACATGTTCAATTCGCGATCCCAACAGATCGCTTACGGCTATGGCTCCTTCCTCCCGACGGATCCGCTCTTCCAAGCGTGTAACGGAACCCTCGCTATTCCGACGAACGCCGCTGTTTGCGGCGTCGGCCAAATGGGAGTCGTCGGCCATCCGATCGAGCGAACGTCTTGGCGTGTGACCTTTGGCGGCCCTCTCGACTTCGATCCTCGTTCTGTAAAAGGACCCGACCTGACGGAACCCTTCCAGTTCGTCAAATTCTGGAATTAGCAAGTCTTATTCACCACGGACAGGGGCTGAGGCTGGCGAGCGTAGCGTAAGGGGCTGATCTAAACCTTAAAGGCGGCGTTGACCGTGCGGATGAGCATGGCCGCGCGCGGCGCGAACCGGGTTTTCTCCAGCTTCTTCGATCGCCTCGGTCTCCCCCGGCACGACGACAAGCTGGCCGTAGCGCACGCCGCGCTCGCCAATGAGGTGGCTCGCGAAATGCTCCACCTCGGATTTCTGCCCCTTCAGCAGCGAGACTTCGAGACAGGTCGCCTCGTCCATATGCACATGCAGCGTCGCGATCGACATGTTGGCGTGGCTGTGGTGATCATGCGTCAGCTTTTTCGAGAGCTGCCGCGTCTCGTGGTCATAGACATAAACCAGCGCCGCGACGCAGGACCGCGCGCCGTCGTCGGCCTCCGGCTGCTTCAGCAGCCCGGCTCGCACGAGGTCGCGCACGGCCTCCGAACGGTTCTGATGGCCGCCGACCTCCATGTAGCGGTCGAGCGCGCTCATCAACTCGTCGTCGATCGTCACCGTCACGCGCTGCATCTTCGTCCCCCGTCTGCCGCTCTTCGAGACTTCTAGCCGCGGCGCCGGCCCGCCGCAACGCTCGCCCGGACTTGTCGGCCGCGCATGCCTTTGGCATGGTGCGCGTCAACCAAAACAAAGGGAAGCGCCGAAGATGACCGGGTTTAGGAGAAGGCTGGCCGCCTTATTGTTGTTGTGCGTCGGGTCGAGCCTGGGCTTCGCCGCGCCCGCGCTCGCGCACACGCCGGATATTTCGACGGGCAAGATCGCGCCCCAGGCCGAACGCGTCTACGCCGTCGACGTCGGCTTCCTCGCGACCGACCTCGAGCGCATGTTTCAGGACACGATGGACGAGCGCGCGGGCGTCGATCTCTCGCCACCGGGCGCGCTCGAAGAAGAGATCGGCAAATTTGTCGCCAGGCGCGTCGCCATGCGCGACGAAACCGGCCGCGCCTGCATGGCCAAGGTTCAAAAGGCGGGCGAAGACCCGACGAACCAGGACAGCGCGCTTATCGTCATGCGCTTCGACTGCGCGGGGGCGAGCGGCAAGGTGTTCTATGACGCCTCGAAGCTCCTCGCCGCACAAGGCTCGAGGGGCAAGCATCTTGTCACGCTGCTCGGCGAAAACGCCGGCGAGACCATGCTTTATCCGCAGAATCCGCCGCTCGATCTGTCTAAGCCCATGGAGACGACGGCGCAGCTTATGAAGAAGTTCTTCGAGGCGGGCGTCGAGCATATCCTCACCGGCTACGACCACCTCTGCTTCCTTTTCGCCCTGATCCTGTGGGCGCACCGGGTATGGCCCGTGGTGAAGATCGTCACCGCCTTCACCATCTCGCATTCGATCACGCTGTCGCTTGCGGCGCTGAACATCTTTACCCTGCCCTCGTCGCTCACCGAGGCGCTGATCGCCGCCTCGATCATCTTTGTCGCTGCGGAGAATTTCTGGTCGCGCGACGTCGAGACGCGCTGGCGCAACACCTTCCTTTTCGGCTTCATCCATGGTTTCGGCTTCGCTTCGGCGCTGACCGAGATGGGCGTGCCGCAGGGCGGCGTCGTTCCGGCGCTCGCGGCCTTCAACATCGGCGTCGAGGCGGGGCAGATCGCCATCGTGATGGCGGTGCTGCCGATCCTGTTCTACATCGACCGCCACACCAGAGGGAAACGCCACGACAAGCTCGTTTATGCGCTCTCGGGTCTGATCGCCCTTGCTGGCGCCTTCTGGCTCCTGCAGCGCATCGGGGTCATTCCGGGGGCTTAGCCCCCTCCCCAGCCCTCCCCCGCTTCGCAGGAGAGGGAGAAGATCGCCGCCTTCATTGACGTTGCGGATCGTCAGCGTCCCCTCTCCCGCAAAGCGCGGGAGGGGTCGAGCCGAGGGCCCTTGCCCGCCGCTCCCCCTGCCCTAATTGCAGCCGCCAACCGGAGCGGCGACGATGCACGCGCTAAAGACCGACGACTTCCGCGTCGAAAGACACAACGCCGAATGGGTGGTGACCTTCACCCCCACCGGCGCCCGCTTCTTTTTCGGCGACGACGGAATGGAGACCCGCACGGGCGAATCCGACGTGCCGCCAGAAGACCTGCCGACGGACTATGATCCGCTGGAGGTCGAACGCATGGCGGCGAGGATAGCCTATCTCGCCCGAGGCCATGCGGCCCGCGATCTTTAAGCCTTCACGCGCACATATTCGCCCGGCGCGTCGCAGAGGACTTTCAGCTTGCCGCCGCCGGGTTCGCGGGCGGGGACCTTGCGCGGCGCCTGGGCCGTGACCCATTCAAACCAATGCGGCCACCACGAGCCTCGATGTTCCTCGGCCTTCGCCACCCAATCGTCGAATGCGCCCTTCACGGGCCCGCCGACCATGTAGTCGTATTTATTTTTCGTGGGCGGATTGATGATGCCCGCGATATGGCCGGAGCCGCCGAGCACATAGGTGACGTCGCCGCCGAAGAATTTGACGCCGCGGAAAACCGAGCGCGCCGGCGCGATATGGTCTTCCCTGGTTGCGATCGAATAGACCGGGATCTTCACCAGGCGCAGATTGATGGGCACCCCGCTCATCACCATCTCGCCGCGCGTGATGCGGTTTTCGAGATAGCAGCTGCGCATATAGAAAGAGTGGTTGGCGCGCGGGATGCGCGTCGAATCCGAGTTCCAGTAGAGGAGATCGAAGGCCGCCGGCTCGACCCCTTTCATGTAGTTGTTGACGACATAGGTCCAGATCAGCTCATTGGGCCGCAGCATGTTGAAGGCGTTGGCCATCTTCACGCCTTCGAGGTAGCCGGTCTTCGCCATGGCCTCGTCGAGCGCCGACATGCGCGCCTCGTCGATGAGGATCTGCAGATCGCCAGCCTCGCTGAAATCCACCTGCGTCGCGAAGAAGGTGACGCTCTCGATGCGGTCGTCGCCCTTGGTCGCCATATAGGCGAGCGTCAGGGCGAGCAGCGTGCCGCCGACGCAATAGCCGGCCGCCGTCACCTTGCGCTCGCCGGTCGCTTGTTCGATCACGTCGAGCGCCGTGAGAATGCCTTCGTGCATATAGGCCTCGAAACCCTTCTCGGCCTTGCTCTCATCGGGATTTACCCAGGAGATGATGAAGACGGTGAAACCCTGCTCGACCGCCCAGCGCACGAAGCTTTTCTCGGCGTTGAGGTCAAGAACATAGAATTTATTGATCCAGGGCGGCGTGATCAGAAGCGGGCGCGCATAGACCTCGTCGGTCGTCGGCGTATATTGGATCAGCTCCATCACATCGTTGCGCCAGACGACCTTGCCGGGCGTGTTGGCGAGGTCGATCCCAAGGCGGAACTTGCTGTCGTCGCTCTGGCGGATCTTCAGCACGCCGCCGCCGGCGTTGATGTCCTCGGCCAACATCTTCAGGCCGCGGATGAGGTTCTCGCCCTTGTTCTCGATCGTCGCGCGGAGCAGCTCGGGATTGGTCGCCACGAAATTGGACGGCGATACGGCGCTCGCAATCAGGCGCGTGTAGAAAGCAGCCTTGGCGCGCGTCTGGGCGTCGAGCCCATCGGCTTTGTCCACCATCTCGCCCGCCCAGTGCGCCGCGAAGAGATAAGATTGGCGCAGCCAGTCGAAGAAGGGATATTGCTCCCATTCGGGCGAGGAGAAGCGCTTGTCGCCAGGATCAGGCGGCACGACGGGCGGAACCATTTCGCCCGTATAGCGGCGCATGGTTTGGCGCCAAATTTCGCTCAAGCCGCCATAGAGCTCGGCCTGCGCCACGACGGCGCGCTCCGGCTTCGCCAGCCAATATTCGGCGACGACGCCCAGCGTCTTCGTTGCATCGGCGACGCTCGCGGCAAGCTCGCTGCGTGGCCCGCCCGCATCGACGCTGCCGATCGCGGCGGCGAGCGCCTTGCGGCCCTGATCGACAAGCTGAGCCATATTCTCGGCCATGATCTCGATATCGACGCTCGTCAGCGGGGTCGGTAGCGGCGGCAGAGGAGCCGAAGGGTGAGCATTGGCGGACCGGGCCTTGCGAGATTCGGTTTTCCGCTCCTTGCGCGCTGCGCTGGCGACCGGTTCGGCCTCCGCCGCCACAACATCAGGGGCCTTGGCGGGCGCCGCCTTGGCTTTTCTGTCGGTTTTTGTTTTCGAGCTTGTCTTCGGCTCGGACGCCGCCTCGATCCCTGGCGCGGCTTTCCGCCGCTTGACCGCAGGCTCTCCGTCGCGAGTGGCCGTCATGATTTCTCCTCGAAATTCTTGCGAGCGCCAGTATGCCATACCGACCCCGCGCGTCTATCGGCGTTTGGATGGCGATGAAAGCGGCAGGCCCGCCCGCCGCATGGCCCTAAATCAAGCTAACGTCGATATATTACAGTCTGATAGAAACGGGAAAGCCCGGCGGGCGGGCCATGTTGTCGCGGAGGCCCTTCGCGCTCAATCACCCAGAAAATTCGAGTCCGGCGAAAACGGCAGCCCATGCGCCGCCGCCACGGGCGCGGATACGACGCGCCCGTCGATGAGCTGTAGGCCCGCACGCAAATGCGGATCATCCCGAAGCGCGGCGCGCCATCCCTTTTCGGCAATGGCCAAGATAAAAGGCAAGGTGGCGTTGTTCAGCGCGAAGGTCGAGGTCCGCGGCACGACGCCCGGCATATTGGTCACGCAATAATGCACGACCCCGTCGACAACATAGACCGGCTCGGAATGGGTGGTCGGCCGCGACGTCTCGCAGCAGCCGCCCTGATCGATCGCTACATCCACGATAACGGCCCCGCGCTTCATCGTTCCCAGCATTTCCCGCGTGACAAGCGTCGGCGCCCGCGCGCCGGGCGTCAGGGCGGCGCAGACGACGAGATCGGCGCGCTTGATCGTCTCCGCGATGGACGTGCGCGTGGAGTAGATGGTTCGGACGGCCGAACCGAATCTTGCTTCGAGGCGGCGCAGGGCGTCCGTGTTCCGGTCGGCGACGAGAACGCTCGCGCCCATGCCGAGCGCGATCGCGGCCGCTTGGGCGCCGACGCTTCCCGCGCCGAGAATGAGAACCTCCGCCGATGGAACGCCTGGCGCGCCGGCGAGCAGCACGCCTCTGCCGCCCTCCTCCTTTTCGAGGAAGCGCGCGCCGACCTGCGGCGCGAGGCGGCCGGCGATCTCCGACATCGGCGCCAGCAGCGGCAGCTGTCCCGAGGGCGCCGTCACCGTCTCGTAAGCCACGCAAGCCGCGCCGCTCTCCATCAAGGCGCGCGTCAGCGCGGCGTCGGCGGCGAGATGAAGATAGGTGAAAAGGACATGCCCCGGCCGCAACAACCCCACTTCGCGCGGCTGCGGCTCCTTGACCTTCACAATCAGCTCGACGCTGGAGAATAGCTCTTCCGCCGCATCGACGAGGATGGCGCCGGCGCGCGCATAATCCTGATCTGCAAGGCCCGCGCCCTCTCCCGCGCCTTTCTCGATCAAAACGACATGGCCCGCATGGACCAGTTCTGCGACAGAGGACGGCGTCAGTGAGACGCGATATTCATTGTCCTTTATTTCCTTGGGCGCGCCGATGCGCATTGGCCGCTCCAAAAACGTTTGGCGGGGACGGGGCGAAAACGCCCGCGATGAATATATGCAAATGGCGCCGCTGGCGGACAAGGGCCGCGCCAAAGCCGCCGCTGCTCAACCGGAGGAAAACGCCATGCCCACGATCAACACCGACAAGGTCTGCTTCATTGTCGTGAAAGCGCGTGAGCTGGAAAGCGAGGACGAGGGCATTGAGGCCGACGCCTCCAATGCGACCGACGACCATTTCGTCAGCGTCATGACGGAAGACGCCTTCGATACGGTGCGCGACGAGATAACATCGTTCATCGAAGCGATGGATGAGGAGGAGCAGGCGGAGCTCGTCGCGCTGGCCTGGGTCGGGCGCGGCGATTTTTCAGCGGATGATTGGGAGGAGGCGGTGCGCCAGGCCCGCGAGCGACATGTCGGGCCGACGTCGGCTTATCTTCTCGGCATGCCTCTCCTGGCCTCGGCTTTGGAAGATGGCCTCGGCGAGTTCGGCGAGAGCTGCGCGCTTTACGCCGCCGACCGGCAGTAGAGGCGAGAGGCAGCGAGCAGCTTTGTTCAGCGTGCCTCTGGAAGGTTGACGCAACCGCTCCATATCGCTCGTGCGGCATCTTTTTTAGGAGAAGATCCATGAACCGCCGGGTTTTCGCAGTCGCGCTTTCCCTTGCTTTCGGATTGGCCTTCGCGCCACGGCTGGCCTTCGCTGAAAGCCATCTCGAGCAAGCTGTAATGCATACAAAACAGGCAATCGAGCACGGAAAAATGGGGCACCCCGACGTTCTCGTGACCCATGCCGAGCAGGCCCTGAAACACGCCGAGGCGGCGGAGAAAGAAAAAGCGAACCCGCATACCAAGCAGGGCATCACCCATCTTGAGAAGGCCATCGAGACGGGCAAGGAGAAAAAAGCCGAAGCCGCGACGAAGCACGCGGAAGAGGCGCTGACGCATCTCGAGCAGGCCGAGAAATAAGTCGCGCAGAAGGGCGGCCGCGCCGCTCTTTCCGCCAAACATGACAGCGCCGGCGCGATCGCTTATGTGAAGCCCCAGATGAGTAGGGGGCCAAGCATGAGCCTGCGTGAGCTGGCGCGCGCCAAGTCGATCGAGCGCCTGCGGGCGGAGGCCAGCCAATCAAGTGGCTTCCGCCGGGTGCTGGGCGTATGGCAGCTCACCAGCATCGGCCTTGGCGGGCTGATCGGCGTCGGCATTTTCGTGCTGACGGGCGTCGTCGCGGCCACGCAGGCCGGGCCGGCCGTCGCTTTGTCGTTCTTGATCGCGGGCGTCGCCAGCGGCGCCGCGGCGTTGTCTTACGCGGAATTCGCCGGGCTCATACCTGTCGCGGGAAGCGCCTATACTTACGCCTACGCCGTCTTGGGCGAGCTCGTCGCCTGGATCATCGGCTGGGACCTGCTGCTCGAATATGCGCTGGTCGTCGCCGTCGTCTCCATTGGCTGGTCCGGCTATTTGCAGGCGCTGCTCGGCCAGCTCGGCCTTCCGCTTCCCGACTGGGCGGCCGGCGCGGCCGGAACAGGCCCCGGCCATATGGTCGATCTCCTCGCTGCGCTCGGCGCGCTCGGCGTCGCGGCGCTTTTGACGCTGCGCATCGAATGGGGCGCGCGCTTCAACGCTGCGATGGTGGCGCTCAAGATCGCAGCCGTTCTGTTCGTGATCGCGGTTGGCCTGCCCTATGTGCGCGTCGAGAACTGGCGGCCTTTCATGCCCTTCGGCTTCTCGGGCGTCGCCGAGGGCGCAGCCGTCGTGTTCTTCGCCGTCTTCGGCTACGATACGCTGACGACGGCGGCGGAAGAGGCGCGTGACCCGCAGCGCGATCTGCCGCGCGCCGTGCTGCTCTCTCTCGCCGTCTCGCTGACGCTCTATGTCGCCATGTCGCTGGTGCTGACGGGGATCGCGCGTTTCGACACGCTCGATAATCCGGCGCCCGTCGTCACGGCCTTCTCCTCGATCGGCCTGCCCTGGGTGGCTTTCATCGTCTCGCTCGCGGCGGTCGCCGGGATTACGAGCGTGATGCTCGCCTTTTTGCTGGGCTGCGCGCGCATCTGGTTTGCGATGAGCCGCGACGGGCTTCTGCCGGGCTGGTTTGCGGTCGTGCACCCGCGCTTCCGCACGCCCTATCGCCCGACGCTCATCGCCGGCGCGCTGACGGCGGTCGTCGCGGCGCTCTACCCGATCAGGGAGGTCGCGGAGCTCGTGAATATCGGCACGCTCTCGGCCTTCGTCGTGATCTGCCTCGCGGTCATCGTGCTGCGCAAGACCCGGCCGGATGCGCCGAGGAGCTTCCGCGCGCCTTTCGTGCCTTTTATTCCGCTTGTCGGGATCGCCTTCTCCCTGTGGCTGTTGTCGCGGCTCCCCGCCATCGCCTGGGCGCGTTTTCTGATTTGGATGGCGATCGGGCTCGCGGTCTACTTCCTTTACGGAAAGCGTCACAGCCGGCTGGCTTCGAATTTCAACGACGCCCCCTGAGCGCCAAGGCTGCGGCTAATTCCGCCGCCGGCTCATCCGCGCCGGCGCGTAAAACCGAACGGCTTCCTGCGAACCCACTTCGTCGTGCTCAAGCAGGCGCGCAAAGCTGTGGTAGCGGTCGCGCAGCTCCTTGTCCGTGAAGGTCGCGTGGATCTTGCGCTGGCGGATCGCGTGCAGGCGGCGCCTTCCCTTTAGTAACGGCGCGGAATCAGATGATGCTCGGCGACGCGCAGGCTTCCGAGCGGGCGCGCGCACAAGGGGCATATCTCATGCGCTGACGTTGAAGCGTCTGGAACAGGCATGCCACGCTCCGGTCGCCGGCCTAACCCCCAAACAAGTCCTTCATCCGCGCGAAGAAGCCGTGCTCCTCGGGGTGAGTCTCGTGCGAAGACTCCTTCTCGAATTCCATCAAGAGCTCTTTCTGCCGCTTGGTGAGCTTTTGGGGCGTCTCGACGCCCAATTGCACATGCAGATCGCCATGGTCGCGGCCGCGCAGGACCGGCATGCCCTTGCCCTTGGCCTTGAGCTGCTTGCCGGATTGCGCGCCCTCCGGGACCTTGAGCTTGACCTCGGAGCCGTCGAGCGCATGGACGCGGATTTCGCCGCCGAGCGCGGCGCGGACCATGGAGATCGGCACCCGGCAGTAAAGATCCGCCCCATCGCGCTGGAAGAACGGATGCGGCTTCACTGAGAGGAAGATGTAAAGGTCGCCCGGCGGCCCGCCGCGCACGCCGGCCTCGCCCTCGCCCGCAAGCCGGATGCGCGTGCCGTCCTCGACGCCGGGCGGCACATTGACGGAGAGCGAGCGCTCCACCGTCTTGCGGCCGGACCCCGAGCAAGAGGGGCAAGGATTGTCGATAATTTCGCCGCGCCCATGGCAGGTGGGGCAGGTGCGCTCGATGGCAAAAAAGCCCTGCTGCGCGCGAACGCGGCCATGGCCGGCGCAGGTGGCGCAGGTCTTGGGCTTGGAGCCCTTCTTTGCGCCCGTCCCGGAGCAAGCCTCGCAGGTGGCGGACGTGGGGATTTGGAGTGAAGCCGTCTTGCCGTGATAGGCCTCCTCCAGCGTGATCTCCATATTGTAGCGCAGGTCGGAGCCGCGCTCGCGCCCGCCCGAGCGCCCGCGCCGCCCCATGACGTCGCCGAAGAGGTCTTCGAAAATATCGGCCATGGACGCGCCGAAGCCCTCCGAGGCGCCGAAGCCCCCCATGCCGCCCTGCTCGAAGGCCGCGTGCCCAAAGCGGTCGTATGCGGCCCGCTTCTGCGGATCGGTCAAGGTCTGATAGGCCTCGTTCAGCTCCTTGAAGCGCGCCTCCGCCTCCGCATCGCCCGGATGGCGGTCGGGATGGCACTGCATCGCCATCTTGCGGAAGGCGATCTTCATCTCGACTTCGGTCGCGGTCTTCGAGAGACCGAGGACTTCGTAGTAATCGCGTTTGGACAT
>DATBRF010000033.1:0-45986 GCA_036560425.1 Methylocystis sp.
CACGGAGAGAGCGAGCGCCGCAATGTGCAGGCCCGCCGCCGTCAGCAGCGTTGCGCCCGGACTTGCCGCTAGTGAGACGAAGAGGGGCGCAAGCAGCGCCGCGCCGGCGCCGCCCGCGAGCACGATCAATCCGTCACGCGGTGCGCCCTGCGCGGCGATATGGCGATAGAAAAGCGCAAAGCCCTGCGCGAGCCCGAGCCAGAAGGCGCCGAGGCAAAGGCCGAAGAAATTCCCCTTCCCGATCGAGAAAGCGCAAAGCGCCCCGCCCGCCGCGCCGAGGCTGGCGCCGAGCCCGAAGGCCGCGCGACGACCAAAGGAATCGACGAGCAGCGCGGCCGGAAAGCTTGCCGCCGCCGCGCCCACAAGAAGAAGCGCAAACGGCCAGCCGATACGCTCGGCCGTCGGCGCCATCAGCCGGCTTTGCTCGGGCAGCACGGTGAGCACAAGCGCCTGCGCCAGCACGGCGAGCCCGAAACCCGCGGCAAGCGTCAGCCGTTTATCCGAGATGTCGGCGCGCGGCATCGAGGCCGGACAGGCGCAGACTATCTGCCCGACGCGCATATCCGATCCCTCATCCTGGGAAGCCGCCCAAGGCGGCGTCTCAACGCTCATGCTCGCCCTCGATATCGTCATCCATCAGCACGCGATGCGCCGCGCCGTCGAGATCCTCGAACTGACCGCGCTTCAACGACCACATGAAGGCGCCGAGCGCGATCAGGCCCAGCAGCAGAGCGAGCGGAATGAGGAAGAGAAGGACAGTCATTCGACCGACTCCATGCTCGCCGATTTACCCCGAAAAGCGCCCAGAGCGGCAACCTGCTCTCTCTCCCGCGAAGCGGGGGAGAGGTGGAGAGGGGGCGAGTCAGGTTTTACGTCGCCGCCTTTGACGCACCCCCTCCCTATCTCTCCCCCGCTTTGCGGGAGAGGGGACGGCAAGCGCTCGCGGTTGGACCCCGCGCGCAATGCGTTCAGCGTCACGAGGATCGACGAACCCGACATCGCCGCCGCCGCGATCAAGGGCGTGAGCCAGCCCGCCATCGCAAGCGGCACGGCGAAGACATTATAGATCACCGACAGCGCCAGATTCTGGCGCATCAGCGCGCGCGCCTTGCGCGCGAGATCGAGCGTGGCGACGACAGGCGCAAGGCGCTCGCCGAGAAACACAGCATCGGCCGCAGCCTGCGTGATCTGCGTGGCGTCGATCGGGGATAGGGAGACATAGGCCGAGGCGAGCGCCGGCGCGTCGTTCAGCCCATCGCCAACCATAAGAACCTTACGCCCTTCGGCGCGCAGCGCCTCGAGCCGCGCGACCTTATCAGCTGGCTTCAGTCCGCCCGACCATCTCGGAACCCCAAGCGCGCAGGCGACCTGCTCGACGGCCTCGGCGCGGTCGCCCGAAAGGATTTCGATCGCCACGCCGCGCGCCTTCAGCGCCATGATCGTCCCCACGGCGTCGCTGCGCAAAGCCTGCCGTATGTGAAAGAGCGCGCGCGTTTCGCCATGGCGGAAAGCGACGAGCGACATATCGCCGTCGAGCGCGCCGACACGCGCGGCCTCGTCCTCTAGCCCACAAAAAGCCGGCGACCCCAGCCGCGCCTCGACGCCCTCGACCATGGCGCAAACGCCCCGCCCATGTTCCTCTCGCGCCTCCAGCGGCTCAGCCTGCGGCCGCTCCTGCGCCACGGCGCGGGCAAGCGGATGGCTGCTGACGCGGGCGAGACGCGCCGCAAGATCGATCACGCCAGCGTCGACGTCGCCCGCATTCACGACGCGCGGCTCTGGCGCCGTGAGCGTGCCCGTCTTGTCGAAGACGATCGTATCGGCCTCCGCAAGCCGCTCTATGGCGTCGGCGCTGTTGAGCAGCACGCCGGCGCGAAAGAGCGCGCCGCTCGCCACGACCTGCACCGCCGGAACGGCAAGCGCCAAAGCGCAGGGACAGGTGATGATGAGCACGCAGATTGCGGCAATGAGCGCGTCATGCAGGCTCGCGTCGCGCCACAGCCAGAAAAGCGCCGTCGAGAGCGCCGCGAGATGCACCATCGGCGCATAGAGGCGAGAGACACGATCGGCGAGGCGCATATAGCGCGAGCGCGCATGGGTCGCTTTCTCCAGCAGCCGCTCGATGTCGTCCAAGAGCGTCGCGCCATTCGCGGCCTCGACGCGAATGGTGAGCGCGCCGTCGTAGTTCATGCTGCCGGCGTAGACCTGATCGCCGGGCGCAACGGCGCGCCGCTTCGTCTCTCCCGTGACGAGGCTTTCATCGAGCTGCGAGGCGCCCGTCGCCACGACGCCGTCGACAGGAAGACGCTCGCCGGGACGAACGCGCACCATGTCGCCCGGCGCGATCTTCGCGAGCGGGACAATCGTCTCGGCGCCGTCGCTCGACAGGCGGCAGGCGAGCGGCGCGCGCAGCGCCGCCAGATTCGCCGCGACCGCGCGCGTCTTGCGGCGCATGGCGTGATCGAGAAAGCGCCCGAGCAGCAGGAAGGACAACAGCATGGTCGCGCTGTCGAAATAGGCGTGCTCTGCATGCGTGAGCGTCTCGTAAACCGACATGCCGAGCGCCAGCAGCACGCCGAGCGAGATCGGCACGTCCATATTGAGCCGGCCCGCCCGCAGCGCGCCGAAAGCGCTCCTGAAGAAAGGCTGGCCCGCGAAAGCCGCCGCCGGCAACGCGATCAGCGCGGAGACGCCATGAAAAAGATCGCGCGTCGCCGGATCGATGTCGCCGTCGCCGCCGCCGACCCAGACGCCGACCGAAAGAAGCATGACATTCATCGCCGCAAACCCGGCGATGGCGAGGCAGCGCAACAGCCATCGCGATGTTTCGATCTCCTCGCGCTCGCTCTCCGCGAGCTCGAAGGGGCGGACCGTATAGCCCATGCGGCGCAGGGGCTCGAAAGCCGAAGCAAGATCGAAAGAGTCGTCGCGCCACTCCAGCGCCAGACGGCGGTTCGTGTAATTCACGCGCACATGGTCGAGGCCCGGCAGATCGCGCAAGCCCGCCTCGATCTCGCCGATGCAGGCGGCGCAGGTCATGCCCTCGACCGCCGCCTCGAAACGGCGCGCGCCGTTTTCGCTGCGCGTGACGAGCGAGTCGTAATCGAAAGCGGCGGTCATGCGAGCCTCTTTGAAGCAACCGGGGATCGGGCAAATAGCAACCCGGCGGAATGAGCCCCCACACCTCCCCTTTACGGGGAGGCCGGCGGTCGCAGGCCGCCGGGTGGGGTTCGCGCCGCAACGACAGCGGTTGAGGCTTATCCCACCCGCCCCCGCTTTCGCCGGGCCACGCTCCCCGTGAAGGGGAGAGATGGGCTCAGGCCCGCGTTCACCAGCGTCCTACTCCACGTCGATCCTGTTCTTCGAACGGAACAGTTCATCGCCGCCGCGCGACGCCGTCAAGACGAGATCGCGCTGCCCGGCGGGGATCGACGCCCTGCCCGCATAGCGGCCGGGCGACGTCTCCTGCAGCCTCACGCGCACATCCTTCGAAAGATCGGCCGGCGCCGCGAATAGAGCGGCCATCTCGACGCCCGACACGCCGCCGCCGTCGCGGTCGCGCGCGACGACGCTGATTTGCGTCTCGCCCGAAGCCAGGCGCGAGAGCCGCGCATCGACCTTCCAATCGCGCGTCGCCTGCTCCCGAGCCCGCGCGATGTCGCGGTTATAGGCAAGGCCGCGCTCGTAAGGATGGGGAACGACTTCCCCCGAGAAGGTCTTCAACGCCTTGTAGATCATCACGCCATTGACCGCGCCGACGAAGAGAAAGAAGCCGACGATCATCGCCAGCACCTTCCATGCCGTCAGCGGCTTGCCGCCCGCTTCATAATCGGACTTTTCATAGTCAGGTTTGGGGATATCAGGCTTGGGGATGCGTGGGTCGCTCATGACCATGCTCATGTCTCGATACCTCACGGCCAGATGAAAACGTCCTTCACCTCGACAGTGGCGCCGCTTGCGGCGTCCGTCGCGGTGAAAACCACCGGGACCTGCCCCTTGCTCCCGCCCGCGCCGTGGGTCGACAGCAGAACGCGCGCTTCGCGGGTTTGATCCGGGCCGACCTCGATCACGACCTTGCCCTTGTCGCCGGGCGTGGTGCCCACGACCTCGGTCTGTGCGCCGGCGAGTCCCGAAACGGAAATCGCAAAGCGCCGCGCCTCGGGCTTCTTGTTGGCGAAACGCACTGTGTAGCCGTTCCTCGCGCCGCCGTCCTTGAGGCGCACGGCGAGGGGATTGCGATCATGCAGCACGCTCACATGCATGTCGCCGCGCGTCGCCAGCGTCGCCGACATGAGGCCGCCGATGGCGAGGATGAGCACGGCGTAGAGCACCGTGCGGGCGCGAAGCGGTTTGTAGATCGCGCTCTCCCCGCATTGGCGACGCTTGACGTTCATCTCCGTGTCGTAGCCAATGAGCCGCGTCGGACGATGGATCTTCTCCATGATCCCGTCGCAGGCGTCGATGCAGAGGCCGCATTGAATGCAGCCGAGCTGCGCGCCCTTGCGGATATCGACCCCTGTCGGACAGACGGCGACGCATTGGCCGCAATCGACGCAATCGCCCGAAGGCTTTCCGGCGGCGCGCGCGGCTGTCGCCTGTTTCAGCGACATGCGCGGCTCGCCGCGATCGTAGCGATAGGTGACGTTCAGCGCATATTCGTCGGTGAGCGCGGCCTGAATGCGCGGCCAGGGGCACGCGTGCAGGCACAGCTTCTCGCGCATGACGCCGGCGAAGACGTAAGTTGTGAAGGTGAGAATGCCGATCCAGAGATAAGTGTCGAAAGCGCCCTTCTGGAAGGTCGCCAACTTCCACACCGCTGTCGGCGCGTCCGTGAAATAAAGCACCCAGGCGCCGCCGGTCCACCAGGCGATAAGCAGCCAGATGAGATGTTTAGAGACTTTCTTGCGGATTTTGTCTCGCGTCCAGGGACCTTCGTCGAGCTTGATCCGGTCGCGCGCGTCGCCCTCGATCCAACGCTCGGTGGTCACGAAGAAATCGGTCCACACCGTCTGCGGGCACATATAGCCGCACCAGATGCGGCCTGCGACCGCGTTCATGAGGAAGAGCGTCAACGACGCAAGGATAAGGAGGCCGGTAAGATAATAGACTTCCTGCGGCCAGATTTCGATGAAGAAGAAATAGAAGCGCCGATGCGGGAAATCGACGAGCACGGCCTGGGCCGGCGCGTCCGCGCCGCGATCCCACCGCACGAAGGGAAGGAAATAGTAGATCGCGAGCGTCGCGAATTGAATGCCCCATTTGATGCGGCGGAATTGTCCGTCGACCTTTTTGGGATAGACCTTGTGCGGCGCTTCGACGAGGGGTTCGTCGAGAAGGGTCGATTGGGTGTCTGCGCTGGACATGGTGGTTACTCTGCTTGCGGAGAGGGCCCCTTCCCTGTCCCTCCCCCGCAAGCGGGAGAGGGGACCCTCACGATCAGCGGTGCTGATGAGGGCCACGATATGCTCCCTCTCCCGCGAAGCGGGGGAGGGTTGGGGAGGGGGCTTCTTCCCAGCCCATTCACTGCCCGCCGCCGAGCGAATGCACATAGACGGTGAGGGCCTTGATCGTCGTGTCGTCGAGCTTGCCTTTCCAGGCCGGCATCACGCCGCCGCCGCCATTGACGATGCGCGAGACGATGGTCGGCTTGTCGGAGCCGTAAAGCCAGACCTGGTCGTAAAGCGCCGGCGCCCCCATTTCGGGATTGCCCTTGCCTTCGACGCCGTGGCAGGCGGCGCAATTCTCGGCGTAGAGCTTCTCGCCCTCCGGCGTCGGCGCGTCCGAGTCCGGCGTCTCGGCATAAGTGCGCACGTGATCGGCGAGGATCGAAATCTGCTCGGCCGTCAGAATGCCGTCGCGGCCAAACGCCGGCATCGCCGAGGAGCGCGTCTCCTTGTCGGCCTCCCAACGCACGCCATGCTCGATCGTCTGCTTTATGTCGGAAAGCTTGCCGCCCCAGATCCAATCGTCGTCGTTGAGATTGGCGTAGCCTTTCGCGCCCTGCCCGCCGGCGCCGTGGCAGGAAGCGCAGTTCGTCGCGAAAGCGACCTTGCCCACCATGCGCGCGGCGGCGAGCAATTCGGGATCGGATTCGATCTGTTCGAGCGGCGCCGCGGCGATCTTCTCGAGCACGGGACCGCGCGTCGTCTGCAGATCGGCGACGTCGGCGGCCACCTGCGTGCGCGAGCTCCAGGCGAAGAGGCCCTGAGTGCCGCCGGAAAGTGTCGGCCAGGCGGGATAGACGATGGTGTAGCCGACGCCCCACAGGATCGTGATCCAGAAGGTCCACACCCACCAGCGCGGCAGCGGCGTGTTCAATTCTTCTATGCCGTCCCATTCATGGCCCGTGGTCGGCACGCCGCTCAACGGATCTATGCGGACTTTACCCTTGTCAAACGTGTCGTCAGACATCGTCGTCGTCCTCTCGAAAGGGAATTTGGGCGTCCTGCTCGAATTGCTTCCGGCGCGAGGGCCAAAAGACGTAAACGACCACGCCCAGGAAAATCAGGCCGAAGAAGATCAGACCCCAGGAGGCCGCGAAGGCGCGCCAGCTTTCGTAGGTCGAGACGACTTCGGCGCTTCCAGCGTTCATGGGATCACCTGATGTTCGCCTTGTCGTCGTAGATCTTGAAATCCACCGACACGCCGAGATGCTGCAGATAGGCGACGAGCGCGTCTTCCTCGGTTGCGCCGGCTTTCGACGGCGTGTCCGTAAAAGTCGCGTTGGGATAGCGCTTCTGCATGTCGGCTGCGCCCTGCGCGTCGGCGGAAAGCTGCGCGGCGAGATCGGCCGACGCATTGTCGATCTGCTCATCCGTGTAAGGCACGCCGACGACGCGCAGCGTCCGCATCTGCTCGGCGATATGCTCGCCGTCGAGAGGCGTCCGCGACAGGAAGGCGTAACCCGGCATGATGGAGGAGGGCACGACCGAACGCGGATCGCGCAGATGATCGCGCTGCCAGTCGTTGGAATATTTGCCGCCGACCCGCGCCAGGTCCGGCCCCGTGCGCTTCGAGCCCCATTGGAAGGGATGGTCGTACATGCTCTCGGCCGCGAGCGAATAATGGCCGTAGCGCTCGACCTCGTCGCGCAGTGGACGGATCATCTGCGAATGGCAGGTGTAGCAGCCCTCGCGGACATAGATATCGTAGCCCGCGAGCTCCAGCGGCGAATAGGGACGAACGCCCTCCACCTTCTCGATCGTGTTCTTCAGATAGAAGAGCGGCACGATCTCGACGATGCCGCCGACGGAGATCATCAGCAGAATGCCGACGACGAGCAGGACCGAATTGGTTTCGAAGATTTTCTGAAGCCCGCCGCCAGCGGGCGCATGTTGAGCGGATTGCGACATGGCTCTCGTCCTCACTCGGCAGGCATGGGCGAAACGGCGACTTCTTTTGCGGGCTCAACGGCCGGCGACGCGAGCGTGCGCCAGATGTTGTAGACCATGATCAGCGCGCCGATCACGAAGAGCCCGCCGCCGATGGCGCGGATGACATACTCGGGATGCAGCGCCTCGGTCGTCTCCACGAAGGAATATTCGAGGAAGCCTTGCGGCGTGTAGGCGCGCCACATAAGGCCCTGCATGATGCCCGCGACCCACATCGACGAGATGTAGAAGACGATGCCGATCGTCGAAATCCAGAAATGCCAGTTGACGAGCTTCAGCGAATAAAGCCGCCTGTTGAACACCCATGGAATGAGACAATAGAGCGCGCCAAAGGATACGAAGCCGACCCAGCCGAGCGAGCCGGAATGCACGTGGCCGATGCCCCAGTCGGTGTAATGCGACAGCGAGTTCACCGCCTTCACCGACATCAGCGGCCCTTCGAAGGTCGACATGCCGTAGAAGGCCACCGACACCACGAGCATGCGCAGCACGGGGTCGGTGCGCAACTTGTCCCAGGCGCCCGAGAGCGTCATCAGGCCGTTGATCATGCCGCCCCAGGAAGGCATCCACAGGACGACCGAGAAAACCATGCCGAGCGTCTGCGCCCAATCAGGCAGCGCGGTGTAGTGCAGGTGGTGCGGACCGGCCCAGATGTAGAGGAAGATCAGCGCCCAGAAATGCACGATCGAGAGCCGGTAGGAATAGATCGGCCGCCCCGTGCGCTTCGGGATGAAGTAATACATGATGCCGAGGAAGCCGGCGGTGAGAAAGAAGCCCACCGCATTGTGGCCGTACCACCACTGGATCATCGCGTCCTGCACGCCGGCCCAGACGATCACCGATTTCGGCGAGAAGACCGAGACTGGTATCTCGACATTGTTGCCGAGCACGAGCACCGCGACCGTCACGATGAAAGAGAGATAGAACCAGTTCGCCACATAGATATGCGGCTCGGCGCGGCGCGCGAGGGTGAAGAGATAAACGAGGAGATAAACCACCCAGACCACGACGAGCCAGAGGATCGCGTACCATTCCGGCTCGGCATATTCATGCCCGCGGGTGACTCCGAGCAGATAGCCCGTGCCTGCGATCAGAATGAAGAAATTGTAGCCCAGCACGACGAACCAGGGCGCGAGATCGCCGGCGATGCGCGCGCGGCTCGTGCGCTGCATGACATAGAAGGACGTCGCGAGCAGCGCATTGCCGCCGAAGGCGAAGATCACCGCGGAAGTGTGCAGCGGCCGTAGACGCCCGAAATTTATCCAGGGCAGATCGAAATTGAGCGCCGGGTAGGCCAGCTCCACGGCGAGATAGAGCCCCACGACAAAGCCGGCGACGCCCCAGAAGAGCGAGGCGAGCGAGGCGAATTTGATCGGCCCGTAATTGTAGTTCGGGCGACCGTCGATCAGGAGCGGCGCCGGCGCGGCGTCTCTGGCGCGATAGCGCAGGAAGATCGCGACAACGGCGCCGATCGAACCCAGCGAGAAGAGCGCCGCGTGAAAAGCGTAAGCGGGAGTATAAGCCTTCGTTGCGATGTAAGCGGCGGCGATGGCCAGAGCGACGAAAATCGCGCTGAGCGATTTCTCGCCGAAGGTCATTTGTTTGGCGATGGGGTGGGTACGCTCCATGATCTTTCCCTCTGGAGTTTTCCGCATGTGTTCGCGCATGCGAGCGCCCGCCGACGCCAATGAAGCGTGACAAAGTCTCACTGCGCATTTATCGAGTCGCGATGCGCATTGTACAGCGCAACAAATGCCCGATTTTGACAGGAATCAAAAAACTCGGCCGCAAACGGCTTCTGCGCGCAATTGTCACAGATCAAATAATTGCACGTTTGCTCGCCTGAGCGCCGCCGGGATTTTGCGTCACGGCATAAGCAATTGCAACGCCGCCATTACACGCCGAAATAAAGATTTGCGCGTTTATGTCGCGGCCTCGCAACCCCGATCAGCAGGGATAGAACCGGTGATAGCCGAGGAGGAATCCGAAGGGCTCGCTATGGCGCAACTGGGTGAGCGGGCGCGCGGAGAAATATAACCCGCTGCCGGAATAGGGGTAGCCGTAGTCGCATGTTGGATCGGGCCCCGGCTGATCGCTCGGCGCCGCCGCGGCGAGCTGGACGGCCGGCGCATAGAAGCGCTGACCTTCGAAATAAACCGGAATCCACTTGCCGCCGATTTCGTAAATATAGAGCTCGGCGCCCGCCGGCGCGGCGACGACCACGGGCGGCTTTGCGCCCGGCCGCGCGCGCAGATCGACCGGCTCGTGCAGCGTCAGCCACTGCGCCGCCGCCGGACCCGCCCCGGCAAGAAAAACCATCGTCAAAGCGCAAAGAAACCGCCGCATATCGCCTCCCAGGCCGGGCGCCGACTGTGCGCCAGCGCATGTTCTCCCCACGACCAGGCACTCTAAAAGAAACTGGGCATAGCTCAAATTCTCTGTTGTGGAGCGTATTATGGCGAGCTTCGAGAAAAAGGTGGACGCCCTCGACTCTTTCGCGGCGCGAAGCCTATGCTCCCGCCGCGGCCCTCGCGCGGTTCGCTCTCGTTATGGTGGCCTCATGCGGCGCATTGCCTTTTCCTTTCTGGCCGCGGGAGCGGCCTACCTCTTTTCCTCCGCCTACTCGCTCGCCAAGGATCAAATCGTCGCGGTCAAGCCAGCCGCCGTCGCGATCGCGCCGGGGGAAGTCCCGCTCGACAAGGACGCCGCGAGCCTCCTCACCATCCCGGCGCCCGGCCGCTACTCCATCCGCGCCAAAAGCCCCACGGGCGCGCGCATCGAGCTTGTCGACATGATTGCAGGGCCGCTCGATTCCTCGGGCGCGGCGGGCCTTAGCGACGGCCGAATCGACGCATTGCTCGACAAGGGCGTCTATAAGCTGCGCATCGGCGCCGTGAAGGACGCGAAGGGCAAGGCGAGCGTCTCCGTCGAGCCTTTCGCCGAAGTCGACAGGGCGCATCCCACGCTCGCGCTCGGCGCGGCGCAGAGCGGCGAGCTGGGCGATCTCCAGCAGCGCTCCTATGATTTCGAGGTAAAGAACGACAATCCGGTCTATCTCGAAGCCATCGGCCGTGCGCTGCAGGACCTTCGCGTCTGGCAAGCCGACGGGTCGCTTGTCGAGCTTCCCTTCGAGCGCACGACGGTCGAGACGAAACCCGGCCATTCCATGAACCGGCTGCGCCTCGAAGGCAAGCTCCCCGCCGGCCGCTACACGGTCACCGCCTATGGCGGCGAGAAGCTCGTCTGGTCGGACGGCGCGCCCGCGCAACCTTTCGCGCTGCGCATGGTCGAACCCGCGCTGCTTGCGGCGGGCGTGGCCGAGGGCGTGATCGGCCCCTTCGGCTCGGCGCGCTACGAGGCGCCCGCGAGCTATGATTCCTTCCGGCTCGAGCTGCCGCAACAGACCCCGGCGCGCCTCGAAGCGCGCCGTGGCGCCGCGCGCGACATGGCGTCGATCGGCAAATCCAGCCGCGCCCCGATCGCCGCGCTCCGTCTTGCCGGCGACGGCGTCAACGCCGCGCGGCTCGAAGTCACGGGCTATGAGGGCCAGGCCTTCAATCTGCGCGCCGTTCGTCAGTCGAACCGCGAGACCTTCGAAGGCTCGGGGCCGCATCTCATCTCGATCGACGTCGCGGGCGAAGGCGGCGACGAGGCCCCGTTGACCGCGCTCTTCGCGCGCATCGAGCGGGACGGAAAGACGAGCGTGATCGCCTCAGACGCGCCCCGCATCGGCGCCGGCAAGGCGTGGCGCGGCAAGTTCAATCTGCTCGGCCCCGTGTCGCTGCTTTTCGAGGCGACGCGCGACGGCCGTGTGGCGATCGAGGCCAAGGGCGTAAAGCTGCGCGCCAGCGTCGAGCCCGCTCTGGGCAATCTCGCGCCGCGCGCGGCCTCGAAGGATTCGAACATCTACGATCTCGTCGCGGGCTTTTATCTGCTCACCCTGGAGCCCGTGAACGGCGCCGGCGGCGTCGTCGATCTGACTGTTGGCCCGCCTGGCCTCGCCGTTCCCTCCCCGGCGCCCGCGCCCTCGCGCGCCTCCCTCTCCTTTGGCGAGCACAGGCTCGAATCAAATAGCTCCTATCTCATCCTGACAAATGCCGCGCCGCAGCTCCTGACCGGCCCCCGCGTTGTGGCCCTGCCGGCGGACATCGCAAAAGCGCCGCTCGCGCTGCGTCAGGCGCCGGGGCAGGAAATCGCGCTTCCCCTGCGCGCGCCGAAAGACGGAAAGATCATTGCGCGCGACGCCACAGGCGCAGATGTGCCCCTCGTCTTTGCAGAAGAGAAGACGGAAAACGACCAGCGCTTCGTCACGGTGAAAATCGCCCCCGTCGAAAAGGAACGCGCGCTGGGGCTGATCTATCAAGCGGAGCCGCTCGTCTCCATTGCCGATGCGCCCGATGGCAAGGAGATCAGCAAGACACGCGCGGCCGCGGGCAAGCCCGCCTTTTTCGACCTTGCGCGCGACGAAACGAAAAGCCTCAAGTTCGACGTCGCGCAGGGCGGCCTCTATCGCATCGAGACGCTCGGCCGCATGAAGGCGGCGCTGAGAATCGGCGCGACAATCTCGCCGAAGCTCGGCGAAGGCGAGGCCAACGGCCCCGGCAATAATGCGCTTGTCACCACGTACCTGCGCTCCGGCGCCTATCGCGCCGTCGTCACCGCCAAAGACTCCGCCGGCCATCTGGGGCTTTCGGTTTCGCCCGCGTCGCTCAGCTCGACCGCAAGGATAACGGACAAGGGCGAAGCGCGCGCGACGCTTGCGCCGGGCAAGGGCGCCGTGGTTCCGATCGAGATCACGCGCGCCGGCGACTATCGCCTCGAGCTTTTCAGCCTCACGCAGGAATGGAACGCGCGACTCGAGGACGCCGAGGGCTGGCCGCTGACCAAGCCCGGCGCCTTCAAGCGCGAGACCGAACATCTGGAGCCCGGCGCCTATCGCCTCGTGGTGAGCCCCGCCGACGCCGACGCTCGAATGATCGCGCGCGTGACGCCGATCGTCGCCGAGGCGGCGCTCGACGGCCACGGCCCACACCCCCTGCCCTTCGAAAAGACGCAGAAGCTGCAATGGCGCGAGCCGCAGGCCAAGGACGCCCCACGCGCGCCCGATGTCTGGCGCTTCACCCTCGCGGGCGACTCCGACATCGAGCTCTCGATCGGGGAAGGCATGATCGGCGAGATTATGAAAGGCGAAAGCGAGAGCGTCGGCAAGGTCGCGGGCGGTCGTCCCTTCAAGGGCAAGCTCATCGCCGGCGACTATCGGGTCGAGGCGCGAAGCCTCGCCCATGACGATCGGCTCGATTACGAGATCGCGCTTGCCTCGACGCAATTGCAGCCGGGCGCGCCGCAGCGCGTCGATCTGCCGGCGACGCTCGATTTCAATCTGGCGAAGGAAAGCGTCGTCGATCTTTCGACTTTCGGCGACAGGGAGACGATCGGCGTCTTGAAGACGGCCGAAGGCGAGGTCGTGGATCGCCTCGAGCCGCGCGCCAATGATTGGAATGTGGCGCTGTCCCGCCGCCTGCCCGCGGGCGCCTACAGGCTGGAGCTGGAAGAGCTCGGCGCGACGCGCAAGCCGCCGCCGGATGAAACGGGCGACGAACAGGCGCCGGACGATACGCAAGCGGATTCCAGCGAAGAAACGGCTACGGACGAAAGCGCGCAGAGCGACAGCGAAGAGGATCGAAGCGGCGTCGAGGCGCGTCTCGCCATCATGAGCGAGAAGGATGGCGCGCCGCTCGCCGCGACCGGCGAGACGACGCTTGCCGGCGGCGGCGCGCAGCGCCTTGCGCTGCCGGGGGCGCCCTCGGGCGCGCTCGCTCTCGTCGCCGCGCGCTCGGCGGCCGAAGTCGCCATCTCCATCGAACGCCGCGAGGCGAATGGCGAGTGGCGCGTCGTCGGCGTCGAGCGTGGCCTCTCGCCCGTCGCCGCCTGGCCGGCCGCCGACGACAAGAACGAGTGGCGCGTGACCGCCTGGCCCGTCGGCGGCGGCGCCGAGCCCATCGCCATTGCCGCGCGCATTATCGACCGACGCGCGCGCGCCGCGGGCGACGTCGCTTTCGATGCGGTTAGCGACGTCGCGCCGCAAGTCTGCGTGGCCAAGATCGACACGCCCAGCGCCGCGCTCGTCGACGTCACGACCGCCGATTCCATCGTCGCGGGCTCCTCCCCGGGCCGTCTGCTGCGCCCCGCGCGCTCGGGCGCGCTCGCGCCGCAGTCGCAAGCCGTGTGGCTCATGGCGCGCGATTGCAAGGCCAAGGCGCGCGTCGCCGCCTTCGAGTGGCTCGGCGAGGAGGTTGCGCTCGATATCGGCGAGGGCGAACGCGCCTTTCTGCCGCCCCTCGGCGCGCCGCGCGGCAAGACGCGTCTGTGGCGGACGCGCTCGACCTTCGCGCAGCCGGCGATCGACGCCGGGGCCGGCATGGGCGTCGCGGAAGGAGCCGCGCTGGCGCTCGCGAGCGACGCCGCACCGCAATTGTGGAACGCGAGCAACGCCGGCGCCATGCGGGCGACGCTCTCGGCCATCGACGTGGAAACGCGCCCGGCGTTGAATGGCGGCGCGCTCTTTTCGGGCGTCATTCCGCCGATGAGCGCCCAGCCCGTGGATATGGACAAGTCGGACGCGCCGCTCGCCCTCGATCTCGCGGGCGGCGTCGCAGCCTTCATCGACAAGCGCGGCCTCTTCGGCGACGCCGCCGCCGTCTCGCGCGTGATCCACGGCGCCGGCGCGCGCGTGCTTCTCGTGAACACGACCAATGCGCCGCTGCCGGCGCGCATCTCGCCCACGACCGACGCCAATATCGCGCTGAACGCCAAGGCCGCGCTCAAGCGCTTTTACGGCGCTGCAGGACAGCTTTCCCTGCCTGTCGATGCGCGGAAAAACGACCGCCTGATCGTCATCGGCGCCGACGCGGCTTTCGTCTCGCGAAGCGGACGCGTCATGCGCGGGTGCGATCTCGCGCTCGACGGCGCCGGCGAGCTTATCCTCGATTACAAGCCCGGCCTCGTCGCGGCCTGGATCGAGCGCGACGGCGCCGCGCCCTGGCCTCAGTCCGCGGCGCGCGCGGCGCAATTGCCGCAGCGCGTGGCGCTCGAAGGCGCCTCCATGCGCTTCGCCATCAAGCGCGACGCACCCATCATGCTGACGGCGTCGAGCGGCGCCCCGGCGCTTCTTTCCTTCACGCAGAACGGCAAGCGCGAGACCTTCGCCTTCCCCGCCGGCGTCGAATTCCGCCACTACATGGCGGCGGGCGGCGCCGCGCTCGACATCTATGCGCCGCACGACGGCGCGCTCTCGGGCGCGCTCGATCTTGCCGCGCAAAATGTGATCGAGGCGCATGAGGGCGTGAACGACGCCATCGCCGTCGCGCCCGGCGCGAGCGCCCTCTTCTCCTTCGAAACGAAGCGCGAAGGAGACATCGGCATCGGCCTGCGCGCCGAGCCCGACCGCGTCTCCGCGCGGCTTCTCGACGCCAGCGGCAAGACGCTTCAGGAGGGCCTCGCCCAGATCACGAAGCTCGCGCCCGGCCGCTATTTCATCGAAGCGCGCATCCCCGCCGATTCGAGCGCCACGACCATTCGCGCGGCGATCGTCGGCATCTCGCCGCCGCCCGCCAGCCCGCCGGAAGAGGCGGTCGCCGACCTCCTCGAAAAGGCCGGCCTCAAGAAGACGAAGTGATTCGAGCCATGAAAGTTGCAGCTATGAAAAAGACTCTCGCTCTTCTCTTTTGCGCGGCGATCTCTTTCCCGATTCCCGCCCATGCCGAGACGCCGCCCGTCTTTGATCACGCGCAACGCGCCGACGGCGCCCGCATCGCGCCCGATCGTTTCCTGCGCGCCTATGATCCGTTGACGATCTTCTTTCCCGGCGACGTTGGCCCCAAGGCTGGCGGGCCAGAGGATTTGCCGGCGAAATACGCGTCCATCACGCCGCAACCCGCTGGCGAATGGCGCTGGATCGGCGCACGCGCGTTGCAGTTCCGGCCCGCGGAGCCCTGGAAGCCGCTCTCGCGCATCACGGTGAAGAGCGGCGCCGCCGAGCAACAGCTCGTCGCATTATTGCCGACGCCGACCTCCGCCAACCCGGCCGAGGGCGCCGATCCCACGCCGGAGCTGACGCAGATTGCGCTCACCTTCGCGCAACCAGTCGACGTCGCCGCGCTTGCGAGGCTCATAACGGTAGAGCTGCGCCCGGCGCCGGGCGTATCCCCGCAGGGCGGACAAATCCTGAGCCCTTCGTCCTACGACATTCGCGCGCTGGAGCGCAGCGCCGGCGCGACCGGACAGACCTATGTGCTGCGCCTGCGCGACAGCGTCGCAGACGGCCGCGTTGCTTTTCTGCGCCTCAAGGTCTCAGACGAGCCGGGCCTCGACGACGCGATTTACGAATTGCGCATTCGCACCGCTCTGCCCTTCGCCGTGACCGAAGCGACGTGCGGACGCGGCTGGAGCAACGACAATCTCGGCGGCGTCCTGCGCTGCGCGGCGAACGGCGACGCGCCGGCGCCCGAAAGCGGCGGCGAGGAAGGGGGAGACTCCGCCTCGACCTATATTCCGACAGCCAAGCGCCGCCTCACTTTGAGCCTCAACGCCGACCCGGAGGCGCTCGATATCCTGCGCGCGCGCGAAGCGCTGCGCATCACGCCGCCCGTCGACGACCTGGCCGTCGAAACCGACGGCGCGCATCTCAAGCTCACCGGAAAATTCCTGTCCGACAAGGTCTACGAACTTTCGATCGCGCCCGGCGCCATCAAGGACAAGCGCGGTCGTCCCTTCGCCGCCCAATACACGCAGCGCTTCGCCTTCACGCGCGACAATCCCGCGCTGCAATGGGACGCGGGCTATGGCGTCGTCGAGCGCTTCGGCGCGCAGCTTCTTCCGCTGCGCGGGCGCGGCTATGATCGCGCCGACATCCGCGTCCACGCCATCGATCCTCTGGCGCGCGACTTCTGGCCCTTCCCTGAGCGCGGCGTCGAAACCGATGACGCCGACGCGCCGCCGCTGCCGGGCAACGAACCCAAGCGCTGGAGCGAGAGCGGCAATATCGAAGCCGACGCCATCAAGGAGCGCATCAAGATGCTCGGCTCGCCCGCCGTGTCGCGGCTCGTCGATCTGCCGATCAAGCGCAACGGCGCCGACGCCAAGTTCGGCGTGGATATGAAGGACGATTTCGCCCGCATGGCGGGTCGCGAACAACCGGGAGCCTATCTCGTCGGCCTCCGCGCCGTCGATGGCGACAAGCGCAAATGGCTGCGCGTGCAGGTGACCGACCTTTCGCTCTCCGCCATCGAGGAGCCCGCGCGCGTGCGCTTCGTCGTGACGTCGCTCGCGACGGCGCAGCCCGTGAGCGGCGCGCAAATCCGCGTCGAGGGCGTGAAGGAGGATAAATTCGTCACGCTCGTTTCAGGGACGACGGACGCCAACGGCTTCTTCTCGTGGAGCCCGATAAAGCGGGGCGATGGCGAATTGCGCCGCATCGTGGTGAGCAAGGGACTAGACGCGCTTGTCGTCGACCCCGACAGCGCGCCGTCGGAATATTCCAGGGAACTCTGGTCGAAGCCCGAGGCGCAATGGCTCTCCTGGGTTTCAGAAACGGTCTCGCAACGCGCGGAAAAGCCGCGCACGCTCTGCCATGTCTTTTCGGAGCGGCCAATCTACCGGCCGGAGGAGCCCGCCCATATCAAGGGCTATGTCCGCACTTACGCCGGCGGCGCGCTGAAGCTCACGAAAACGGGCGGCACGCTCGTCGTCACCGCGCCGAACAATCAGGAATGGCGCGTGCCCGTGAAGCTCGACGCCAGCGGCAGCTTCTACCATAAGTTCGACGCGCAGACCGCCGCGACCGGCGATTATTCGGTGAAATTCGAGCCCGATGCGCCGAAGGCGAAGGCGCCGGAAAAGAGCGAGGCGGAGGACGCCGCCGAGGGCGAGGCGACCCAAGCCGCGCAGGATACGTCTTGCGGTCAATTCACCTTCAAGAAGGAAGCCTATCGCCTTCCGACCTTCGAAGTCGTGCTCAACGCGCCGCAAACGGTTGCGCTCGATGGAACCTTCAACGTCGATCTTCTGGCGCGCTATTTTGCGGGCGGCCTCGCGGCGGATCGGCCCGTGAAATGGCGCGCGGCGCAGTTTCCGCATGTCTTCACGCCGCCGAACCGCGAGGGCTTTCTCTTCTCGACCGACGCGCGCTTCTCCGGCGAGGGCAAGTTCAAATCCACCGCCGTGCTGGAGCGTGATGCGCGCACGGACGCCGGCGGCGCGTCTCGCATGACCTTCGACACGACGATCGAGCCGACCGCGCAGCCGCGCCGCTATTCGATCGAAGCGACGGTCACGGGCGACGACGGGATCGAAGTGCGAAACGTGCAAAACGTCATCGCCCTGCCGCCTTTCGTGCTCGGCGTAAAGACGCCGCGCTATGTCGAAAAGCCGGGCCTCGTCACGCCGGAGCTCATCGCCGTCGACGGCAAGGGTGAGACGATCGCCGGCCTCGACATGACGCTGCGCCTCATCAAGCGCAACTGGATTTCGACGCTGCAGGCGAGCGACTTCGCGCAAGGCGCGGCGAAATATGTCACGCAGGTGCAGGACGAGACGCTCCTCGAGCGCAAGGTGGCGAGCGCCAAGGAGGCGCAAAAGATCGAGCTCACGACGAAAGACGCGGGCGTCTATGTCGTGCAGCTCGAGGCCTATGACAAATTGAAGCGCCGCCAGCAGGTGAGCGTCGACTTCTTCGTCGGCGGCGACACCCCCGTCACCTTCGCGCGGCCGCCTGCCGCCTCGGCGACGATCACGACCGACAAGGAGAAATATGCGCCGGGCGAGACCGCGACGCTCGTCATCCAGTCCCCCTTTCAAAACGCGCGCGCACTCGCCATCGTGGAGCAGCCGAACGGCGTCTACGACTACAGTTTCGTCGACATCGCCAATGGCTTCGGCCGTTTCACGATGCCGGTGAAGAAAGAGCAGACGCCGAAGCTCGCCGTGCACGTCCTCATCATGCGCGGTCGCCTGAAAGACAGCGCGCCGCAGCCCTCCGCCAATTTCGACCAGGGCAAGCCCGTCACCATCGCCGCGACCAAATGGGTGGAGGTGACGCCCGTCAAGAACATCGTGACCGTCAAGCTGGAGGCCCCCGCCAAGGCGCGACCGGGGCAGGAAGTCGAAGTGACGCTGAAGCTCGCCGACGATGCGGGCAAGCCGATCGCGGGTGACGCGACTTTCTGGATGGTCGATCAGGCGGTGCTCTCGCTCGCCAAGGAGCGCCCGCTCGATCCGCTGCCGGATTTCATCGTGGCGAGAGAAACGAAGATGGCGGCGCGCGACACGCGCAACATGGCCTTCGGCGTCATTCCGCTCGAAGAGATCGCAGGCGGCGACGGCGATCTGCAGGAATGGGGCGCGGAGAACAACATCTCCGTGCGCAAGAATTTCACGCCCGTGCCGATCTATCTGCCGAGCGTGAAGGTGGGCGACGACGGCGTCGCGAAGATAAAGGTCGCGCTGCCGGATACGCTCACCGTGTTCAAGCTGCGCGCCAAGGCGGTGAGCGGGCCGGACCGTTTCGGCGCCGCGGGCGGCGAGATGTTCATCCGTCAGGAGCTCGTCGCGCAGCCCGCGCTGCCGCGCTTCATCCGCCCGGGCGACTCTGTCGATATCGGCCTCGTTGCGCGTATCGTGGAAGGCCCCGGCGGCTCCGGCAAGGCGGCGATCTCCGCACCGGCGCTGAAGCTCGCAGGAGAGGCGAGCCGCAAGATCGAGTGGGCGCAAAACAAGCCCGTGCGCGTCGATCTCTTCGCCGAGGCGCCGGCCTCGCTCGAAGACAGCGTGAAGCTCAACTTCCGCATCGACCGCGACGCCGACCACGCGAAGGACGCCGTTGAGATCGATCTTCCCGTGAAGCCCGATCGCGAGCCGACGCGCCGTTATGAGGTCGTCGAGATCGCGCCAGGCGAGACGAAGACGCTCGCCGCGACGGGCGAAGCGAGCCGCCCGAAGACCTTCTCGCGCAATATCATCGTCGCCGCCGACCCGGCGATCGTGAAGCTCGTCGCAGGCCTCGAGATGCTCGTCGATTATCCTTACGGCTGCACCGAGCAGCGCCTGGCGCTCGCGCGCGCGGGCCTGTCGCTCAAAGGCTTTTCGCCGATCCTGTCGGCCGCCGGCCTGCAGGATCGCGTGTCGGGGATCGTAAGAACCGCCGCGACGCAAATCGAGCAATCGGTCGACAGCGACGGGCTCGTGGCCTTTTGGCCGCGCGCGCGCGGCAATGTGCTGCTCACCTCCTGGGCCTACGCCTTTCTCGCGCGCGCCGAACGCGCGGGCGAGACGGTTGACAAGCCCTTGATGGATCGCCTCGCCAACATTTTGAAGCTCTCGCTGCGCTCCGACTATTCGCGCCTGCTGTCGGGTGAAGAGATGCGCGAGCGCGCGGCGGCGCTCGCCGCCCTTGCGGAAGGCGGCAAGCTCGACGACTCTTATGTCGCCGAATTCGCGCGCCGCGCGGATTTCCTGCCCAATGAGAGCGTCGCCGAAATGGCGGCGGCGGCCGCGCGACTGCCGAATGCGGATCAGCGCACTCTGGCTTCCCTCATGGAGACCATGTGGGGCCGCGTGAAATTCGCGAGCCGCGGCGGCGCGCAGGTCTATGCCGGCATGGCGGGCGAAAGCGCTTCCGACGTCATCCTGCCATCCGAGACGCGCAGCCTCGCGGAGATGCTGCGCGCGGCGGCGCTCGCCGCGCCTTCCGACCCGCGCGCGCCCGTGCTGCGCGATGCGCTGTTGCGGCTCGGCGAAGGCGATGGCTGGGGCACGACCAACGCCAACGCCAGCGCCATCGAAGCGCTCGCCGAGGGCTGGCGTCGCCCGGTCACGCCGATCACCGTCGCCTTCGCGCAAGGCGGCGCGCCGGAGAGCGTGACGATCGACGCCAATAATCCCGTCGCGCGGCATGTGACCGACAAGGACGCGCCGCTGACGATCGCCAATACGTCGAACGCGCCGCTCATCGCGCTCATTGAGACGAGCTACATGCCCGCCGAGCCCGGCGCCAAGGCCGAGGCCGCGAGCGCGGGCTTCGTCATAACGCGACAAAGCTGGCGCGTGAAGAATGGAGCGGCGCCGGAGAAGCTCAACGCGACCAATGGCGCGTTGCGCATGAACCAGGGCGACGTGATCGAAGAGACGGCGGAGGTCGTGAACCCCGAGGATCGCACCTATGTCGCGATCTCCTTGCCGCTCGCGGCGGGCTATGAGCCGCTCAATCCCAACATCGCAACGGCGCCTGCCGAAGCGCAGCCCTCCAGCGCGCCGACTCTCGCGCCGACTTGGGTCTCCTATGGCGACGACCGCGTTCTCTATGCCTACGACTCTCTGCCAAAGGGCAATTACCGCTTCGCCTTCCGCCTCAAGGCGCAAACCGCGGGCGCCTATACGCAGCCGCCCGCGCTTGTGGAGACGATGTACAAGAAGGGCTTGCGCGGCCAGAGCGCCGGCGCGCGCGTGGAGATCGCGAAGCAGCCATGAGCAGACTAACGCTTCTCGCCGCCCTGGCCATCGTTGCGACGGCGCTGCGCGGCGGGATCGCGATATGGCAAGAAGCGATGCGCGGCGCCGATCTCACCGCGCCGCCCGCGAGCCAGATCGTCTATGACCGCAACGGCGCCTTTCTCACGCAGATCGGCCATGCGACGCGCGACGAAACCGGCGGGAAACGCGTCGAGTACGGCTATTGGCCGCTCGAGCGCATTCCCGAGCGCGTCGCGCGCGCGACGCTCATTCTCGAAGACAGACGCTTTTATTCGCACCCCGGCGTCGATCTGCGCGCCGTGGCCCGCGCGCTGTGGAACAATCTCGCCCATCGCCGCCAGATGGAGGGCGCCTCGACCATCGCCATGCAGGTCGCGCGCATGCAGAGGCCCGAGCCGCGCACATTCCTGAATAAATTTTGGGAGGCCGCGACAGGCGCCGCGATGATGGCGCGCCACGGCCGCGAAGCGACGCTGAAACATTATTTGCGTCTCGCGCCTTACGGTCTCGGCAGCCATGGAATCGCGCATGCGGCGCGCTTCTATTTCGACAAACCCGTGGACGATCTCTCCTGGGCGCAGGTCGCGCTGCTCGCCGCGATTCCCCAGTCGCCAGGCCGCATGAACATCGCGCGCGAAAGCGGACTGCAACTTGCCGTCGCCCGCGCGCGCTACGCCATTTCCCGGCTTGAAAAGCAAGGCGATCTCGACGCGGCGCAGGCGGAATTGGCGCGGCGGGAGCTCGCCGCCATGCGGCCGGTTCAAACAAAGCGCCGATCTGAAATGCTGCATCTCGCTCTGCGTTACGAGCGTCTTGCGCGCGAGGGCCGCATTCGCGCGGCGTCTCCCTACGACCCGCGCATCCATGCAACCATCGATCTTTCGATCGAGCGCGACGCCGCGCAACTCGCGCGGCGTTACCTCTCGGTCTTTCACTACGCCGGCGCGCGGCAGGTCGCGATCATGGTTGCGGAGCGCGGCTCCAACGCCGTCATCGCCGATGTCGGATCCGCCGGTTACAACGATCCGCGCGCCGGCGCTTTCGATTTCACGCGCGTGCTGCGTTCGCCGGGCTCGACGCTCAAGCCTTTCATCTATGCGCTCGCCCTGGAGCGCGGCGCCCTGAAGCCCACCGACCTTCTCGACGATATTCCAGAAGGCGCGTCGGGCGTCGCCAACGCCGACGGACTCTATCTCGGGCCGATGACGCCGCGCCAGGCGCTCGCCAATTCCCGCAATGTGCCGGCGACCAATCTGCTGCGCCGCGTGGGGCTGGAGGCGAATTTCAACTTTCTGCACGAGCTCCGCCTGCACGATCTCGATGCGCCCGCGGAGAGCTTCGGCATTTCGATGGCCATCGGCGCGCTGCCGACGCGGCTTGAGAATTTGATGCGGGCCTATGCGGCGATCGCGGATGACGGCGTGATGCGCGACCTCTCCTTCGCGCGCGATGAGGAAAGAGCCGCGCCGCGCCGCGTAATGTCGCTCGACACCGCGCGATTGATCGCCTCGTTCCTGTCAGACCCGCAGGCGCGCCTGCCCTCTTTTCCGCGATATGGGCCGCTCGAATATCCCTTTGCCGTCGCGGTGAAGACCGGCACGTCGCAGAACTATCGCGACGCATGGACGCTCGCCTTTTCTCAAAAATATGTCGTCGGGGTGTGGCTCGGGCGCGGCGACGCCAGCGGCATGCGCGGCCTTGCGGGCGCGAACTCGGCCGCGCGGTTGGCGCATGCAATGATGGTGCGCCTGCATGGCGCGAAGCCAGGCGAGCTTGCGCCGCAGACTTTCGCGCCGCCGCCCGGACGAGTCGCCATCAATCTCTGCCGCGCGGATTCGGGCCCCGCCTGCGCGCAGACTTTGCGCGAATGGGTGAGGCCCGATGAGGTAGCGATCGAGCCGGCGCTTACCGAGCCTGCGCATGTCGAGGATGCGGTTGCGACCGAGAACGGCGCGCTCGTGATCGCCACGCCGGAACACAACATGCATGTGTGGCGCAACCCCGAGCAGCCGGCGCAGCTGAACAAGCTCGCGCTGAAGCTCGCCAATGGCGGAAAGGATACACAAATCGTCTGGGTTGTGGACGGGGCGCCTTTCGCGCTGGCGCAAGCGGATGAAACGGTGTTCTGGCCGATGACGCCCGGCGCCCACCGCATTCAGGCTCGGCTCGCTCTGGCGCCGGCAGCCTCGCGGCCGGTGCGGGTGATTATCGAGTAGGGTAAGGCCTCACCCTGCGAAATAAGCTTCCAGAATCCTCTCATACACCGCCGCCAGCGCCTCGACGTCTGCGACGCGCGCATTTTCGTCGACGGCGTGGATGGTCTCGTTCGTCAATCCGAACTCCAACACCGGGCAGTCGCGGGTGATAAAGCGCGCGTCGGACGTGCCGCCGCTCGTCGAGAGTTCCGGCGTCAATCCTGTGACGTCCTTCACCGCGTCGGAAACAAGCGCGGTGAAGGCGCCGGGCTCGGTGAGGAAGGAGACCGCGTTGCTCGGCAGAAACTCCAATTCCACACGCGCCGCGCCAGCCGCCTCCTTTACGATCGCCGTAATGCGCTCGCGCAAGGTTTCCAAGGTCCAGGCGTCATTGAAGCGCACGTTGAATTGCGCCCGGGCGTCGCCGGGAATGACATTGACGGCCGGATTGCCGACGTCGATCGACGAAACTTCCAGGTTCGTCGGGTCAAAATGCGACGTGCCGCGGTCGAACGCATAGGACGACAGCGCGGCGACGATGCGCGCGACGACAGGCACGGGATTTTCCGCGCGGTGCGGATAGGCGACATGGCCCTGCTTGCCGATGACGCGGATCTTGCCGTTGAGCGAGCCGCGTCTGCCAATCTTGATCGTATCGCCGAGCGTGGAAACATTGGTGGGCTCGCCGACGATGGCGTGATCGAATTTCACTCCTTTCGCCCGCGCCCAGTCGAGCATCTTCACCGTGCCGTTGATCGAGGGGCCCTCCTCGTCGCCAGTGATCAGGAAGGAGAGCGTCCCCTTGGGCGCGCCATGCTTTCCTATGTAGGCGATCGTCGCGGCCATGAAGGCGCCGATCGCGCCCTTCATGTCGCTCGCGCCGCGGCCGAAGATCCTATTCTCGATAATCTCGCCTGCGAAAGGATCGCAGCGCCAACGGGACACATCGCCCGTCGGCACGACATCCGTGTGTCCGGCAAAGACGAGATGCGGCGCGCCGACTCCGATTGTTGCGAAGAGATTATCGACGTCCGGCGTGCCGGTCTCGGTGAAGACGAGGCGATGGGTCTCAAAACCAACACCCTTCAGCGCGCGCTCCACGACGTCGAGCGCGCCAGCGTCGGCGGGCGTCACCGACGGGCGGCGAATGAGATCGCGGGTGAGAGAGACCGGCAGAGAGAGCGACATATCAAAAAGCTTTCTAGGGGAGGTGGAAGGCGGCTATCGCCCTGCGCCTTCCTTGAATCCCAGCTCATACACGGTCCAGCCGATCACCCCAACGAGCGCGGCGTCCACGCCCCAGACCCAATAGACCGGCATCACCTCGGCGACGCGCGGCTGCAGCCAGCGGGTCGCGGCGTCGATCAGCGCGGCAAGCGGCGCGAGGCCGGCGAGCGCCACGGGCCATTCCCGGCCAAGGTCGCGGAAGCGCTTGGCGGAAAGGTTCACATAGGAGACCGCGACCAGAATGATGACGAAGGCGTAGACGATGACGAAGGCGTAGGCCACGACCGTCATCGGAACAAAAAACGGATCCGTGGCGAGATCATGCGCCGTATAGGGCGAGAGCGCGAGCCAGGCGAGATAGAAGGGCGCCAGCACCGCCGCGAGCGCGCCCGCGCCCTTGAGCCAGGTCACGCGGTCGATGCGCCCCTGCTCGGTGCGGTAAAGGAAGCGGATGCGCTCGGCGTCGATGGCCATCAGTCCCTCAAGAGTTCGTTGATGCCGGTCTTGGAGCGGGTCTGCGCGTCGACGGTCTTGACGATGACCGCGCAATAAAGCGACGGGCCAGGCTCGCCGCTCGGCAGGGGCTTGCCGGGCATGCTCCCCGAGACGACGACGGAGTACGGCGGCACATAGCCCGTGTGGACCTTGCCAGTGGCGCGATCGACGATCTTGGTCGAGGCGCCGATGAAGACGCCCATGGACAGGACCGAGCCCTTTCCGATGACGACGCCCTCCACGACCTCGGAGCGCGCCCCGATGAAGCAATCGTCCTCAATGATGGTGGGATTGGCCTGCAGCGGCTCCAGCACGCCGCCGATGCCGACGCCCCCCGAGAGATGCACATTCTTCCCGATCTGCGCGCAGGAGCCGACCGTCACCCAGGTGTCGACCATAGTCCCCGCGTCGACATAGGCGCCGAGATTGACAAAGGACGGCATCAGTATGGCCCCCGGCGCCACATAGGCCGAATGGCGCACGATGGCGCCCGGCACGGAGCGGAAGCCCGCCGCGCTATGCTCGCCCGCGCCCCAGCCCACGAATTTGGAGGGAACCTTGTCCCACCATGTGGCGCCGCCGGGGCCGCCTGCGATCACCGACATGTCGTTCAGGCGGAAGGAGAGCAGCACGGCTTTCTTGAGCCATTGATTGACCTTCCAGGAGTCGGGCCCCGAATTTTCGTCTCCCTGGCCCTCGATCTTCTCGGCGACGCGCAGCTTGCCGGCGTCGAGCAGCCGCAGCGCGCTCTCGACCGCGCGGCGGATGTCGCCCTGCGTCTCGGCGGTGATATTGGCGCGATCTTCGAAAGCGGCGGTGATGAGGGTCTCTAATCCCGTGTGCGGCATGAATGTCCCATGGGTGGAGAAAGCTGCGCCGGTTTGTAGGCCCATGGCCGGGGGAGTCAACCGCATCTCCACTCTCCCTCCGAGAGGTGGGGCGGGCTGCGAAACAGTGCGGGGCGCGGCCGTGTGAGGCTGACAATAATGCCTTAAGCGAAACTATGCCGGCCCACCGTCAGTCAGTTCATTTGCATAAACGACATCGGCCGCGACGACAGTCGCGGCCGACAGTGGCCTGTTTCAACGAGGCTGTCCGCGCCGGGCGCCTTACTGGCAGCTCGTCGAGCTGGCCGGATTCGCGCAATAAGGCACGTTCTTCCAGCTGAAGACGTTCCGCGAATTGGGGTCGATCGTCAGCTTCAGCCATTCCCCGGGGGCGTTGGTCGAACCCTGCACCGTAATGCGCGTCAGATTCGACACGGCCGGCGCGTGGTGGATCTGCCCCGTCGCGCTGCTCGGATCGGCGAGCGGCTGATCCGAGCCGTACAGGTGGGAGTCGCCGTTGATGAGCAGAACGGGGCGGCCGAAGCTGATCGAGAGGCTCGCGAGCGTTTTGACGAAATCCGTGTAGCCGTTCAGACCGTCACCGCCAGCCACGAGCTGCGCAGGATCCCACATGTCCGCCTGCAGGCCGATGACGACGCCACGAGCGTGAGACTTCGCCGCCGCATCAAACGCCGCCTTGAGCCAGCGCATCGCGGCGCCGGTGCGATTCGCGCTCTCGGTCGAGCGAGCGCTCAGATTTTCGAAAGTGGACCACGGCAGGCCGTCGTTGTTCGAGCCCGGCATATTCACCGTGACGAAGACGACGGCGTTCTGGCGCCACATGACGTTTTCGACATATTGCGCGTCGGTCGGATAGTTCGGATCGAAGTTCTGCGCCTGGGTCAGCACCTGCTTCTCGGTGAGGCCCAGAGTGCGGCCCGGCTTCGAGAAGAAGAGGCCGCGCACGCTCGCAAGCTCCTTGAGCGGATCGCCGGCGCTCTTCTCCTTGCTTTTGTGGCAATCGGTCCATTCGTTGTCGCCCGGCGTATAGACGACCGGCGCGCGAAGCTGCTGGAAAACCGAGAAGACGCTCTGGTTCCAACCCGGATTTGAAGTGCTGATCGGCGGGAGAATGCCCGCGCTCGTGCAGGGCATGCTGCCCGAGTGGATGTCGCCGACATGCAGGACCAGGCTGACGTCGGCATCGTTGTTGATCGAGTCGATCAGCAGCTTCCCGTTATCCAGCAGCATTTGGCTATAGGGCCAGTCGCCGAAGACGGCGATGCTGGTCTTGCGACCGTCGTCGCGGTCGTCATTGTGATCGTCGGCGAGCGCCGGCGTCTGCGCGGCGCATATGGCCGCAAGGAATGCGGCCGAAAGCAGCTTCTTCATGAAAAACTCTCCAGCTATTCCGGCCGGGCTCACGCCTCGGCCGATGCTGGAGGCCAATAAGCAACGCTCAAGACAGGTAAATGTAGGCTGAATGTCGGTTTTGCGTCAGCCGGCGAGGCCTTCGAGAAAGCCTGTCAGATCGTCGGTGACAAAATCGATATGAGGCTCGTCGCCGCTCGCGATTTCCCAGACCTCGCGCTCGACCTTCTCCCCCGCGCCCGGCCGAACGAGCACCGTCGTCATGCCGCGGCGGTGCGGGACGACGAGGTTACGCGGAAGATCCTCGAACAGCGCCGCGCGCTTGGGATCGACCTTCAACCGTTCGAAGAAGCGTTCATAGGCGGCCTCCTCCGGCTTGGCGATGAAATCGGCTGCGATGATGTCGAAGACGTCTTCGAAGAGATGGTCGATGCCGAGCTGTTTCGCCGTCGCGATCGCGTGATGGCGAGATCCATTGGTGAGAATGAGCTTGCGGCCCGGCAGGAGAGCGATCGCTTGCGCGAGCGAATGATTATGTTCCAGCGACGAGCGGTCGATATCGTGGACGAATTCGAGGTATGTTTCGGCTTCCACCTCGTGCTCGATCATCAATCCGCGCAGCGTCGTGCCATAACGCAGATAATAGTGTTTCTGCAGCGCGCGCAGCGAGATCGCATCGAGACCGAAGAGCCGCATCATGAACAGCGTGATGCGCGCGTCGATCTTTGGCCAGAGATCGGCCGTTTGCGGGTAGAGGGTGTTGTCGAGATCGAACACCCATGCGTCGATATGGGAGAAGCGATCGCGCAGCGACCTCTCCCCGGTTGCGGGGAGAGGGTTGGTGCGCGGGGCTGGGGGGTTAGTCACGGGCGCCGTTCAATTCCCTCACGTTGAGATCAGCATCTCAGCTACTGACCTTGCCCCTCACCTAACCTCTCCCGCATAGGGCGTCGAGACACGCCCGCCTCTCGGCGGGCTTCGCGGGAAGAGAGACAGAATCCGCAGTCTCTACCGGGTAATCAGCGTCCCGGCGCCGTGGTCGGTCAAGAGCTCGATCAGCACCGCATGCGGCAGCTTGCCGTCGAGGATGACCACGCCCTCGACGCCGCGCTCGATCGCATACATGCAGGTCTCGACCTTAGGGATCATGCCGCCCGTGATCGTGCCATCGGCGATGAGCCCGGGGATATCCGCCACCTTGAGCTCGCGGAGCAATTCCTTGTTCTTGTCGAGCACGCCAGGAACGTCGGTCAAGAACAACAGTCGCTTGGCGCCGAGCGCGCCGGCGATGGCGCCCGCGAAAGTGTCGGCGTTGACATTGTAGCTCGCGCCGCCAGGCCCCTGCGCGACAGGCGCCAGCACGGGGATGAGCTCTCGTCCCAAGACCTGGTCCAACACCGTGGTGTCGACCTTGTCCGGCTCGCCGACATAGCCGAGATCGACGCCATCGGGCCGCTCGAGCTTCTTCGCCGACAACAGGCGGCCGTCCTTGCCGGTCAGCCCGATGGCGCGGCCGCCTTCGGAATTGATATAACCGACGATCTGCTTGTTGATGGAGCCGGCGAGCACCATTTCGACGATGCCCATTGTCTCCGCGTCGGTGACGCGCAAGCCGTCGGCGAATCTCGACTCGACGCCGAGCCGCTTGAGCATCGAGCCGATCTGCGGCCCGCCGCCATGAACCACGACCGGATTTACGCCTGATTGCTCGAGCAGCACCATGTCGCGAGAGAAGTTTCGCGCGACCTCGTCGTCGCCCATGGCGTGGCCGCCATATTTCACCACGACGATGGCGTCGTCGTAGCGCAGCATATGCGGCAGCGCCTGCATGAGGATGCGAGCCTGTTCGAGCGCGCTGTCGGCGGAAGTGACGGTCATGGGAATTTCCCTGGTCCTTTGCTGGTCCATCCCTCCCGATCCCTTCCCGTTTGGGAAAGGGGACGCTCATGACCGGCGATCCTGCTCCCTCTCCCGCGACGCGGGGGAGGGCTGGGGAGGAGGCGGAGCGAACTAGCCCGTTCGATCCTTCATATTCAAGCCCCCCGCTCAGCCAGAAGCCTCGCGACGGCGCCGCGTAGCGCAGGAACGCCTTCCCCCGTATGCGAGGAGGTGAAGATGATCTCCGGATAGGCCGCCGGCCGCTTGGAGATCGCCTGCGCCGTGGCGTCGAGCGTCGCCCCCCGCTCCGAAACTTTCAGCTCGTCGTGCTTTGTGAGGATGAGCTGATAGGACATCGCCGATTGATCGAGGAGGTCGAGCATTTCCTCGTCCACGGGCTTCAGCCCGCGCCGCCCGTCGATCAGCACGAAGACGCGCGCAAGCGAGGCGCGGCCTCGAAGGTAATCCCGCATCAGCACGCCCCAGCTCGCGATTTTCTCCTTCCCCACGGCCGCATAACCATAGCCCGGCATGTCGACGAGGCGCAGCCGCTCGGCGCCGGGCGGGCCGCCGAGCGCAAAGAAATTGAGCTGCTGCGTGCGGCCGGGCGTATGCGAGACGCGGGCGAGCGTCTTGCGATTGGTCAGCGCGTTGAGGAGCGAGGATTTGCCGACATTGGAGCGCCCGGCGAAGGCGATCTCGGGCGGCCCCAGCGGCGGGAGATCGCTCGCTTTGACGCTCGCGAAAATGAATTCGCAGGGGCCGGCGAAAAGAAGGCGGCCGTCTTCGAGGAAGTCAGTCATGGCGGTCGGCATTAGGCGGTCGGCAGTCGAAAATCAACCGACTGCCGACCGCTGAAGCCCGACTGCCCCTTAGCGCGCTTTCCGCTCGCATGGAATCATGCGAGCGATAAGAAAATCGCGCCAAATCAAAAACCTGGAGCGCATTCTTATCGCAAAAGTCTGTCAACTTTTGCGGAATCCGCTCTAGGCGAGCCCGAAGGTCTTGCGCAAATTGTCCCACAGTTCGAACTTTACCCCGGCGCGCTTCATGATGACGCCCTGCTGGGCGATGGACAGCAGATTGTTCCACGACCAGTAGATGATCAGCCCCGAAGCAAAGCTGCCCATTGTGAAGGTGAACATCACCGGCATCCAGGCGAACATGGTCTTCTGGATTTCGTCGGTGGGCTCTGGGTTCATCTTCATCTGCAGCCACATGGTCGCGCCCATGACCAGCGGCCAGACGCCGATCGCCAGATAGGGCCCGAAGAGGGCGACATGGGTCGGGTCGAAGGGCAGCAGGCCGAAGAGATTGAAGACATTCGTCGGGTCCGGCGCCGAGAGGTCTCTGATCCAGCCGAAGAAGGGCGCGTGACGCATCTCGATCGTCACCACGAGCACCTTGTAGAGCGAGAAGAAGACTGGAATTTGCAGCAGCACCGGCACACAGCCGCTCGCGGGATTCACCTTCTCCCGCTTGTAAAGCTCCATCTGCGCCATGTTGAACGCGTGCTTGTCGTCGCCGTATTTCTCTTTCAGCTCTTTGATCTTGGGCTGAATTTCCTTCATCTTGGCGATCGATTGATAGCTCTTGTTGGCGAGCGGCAGGAAGGCAAGCTTCACGATCACCGTCACCGCCAAAATCGCGACGCCGAAATTACCGAAGAGCTTGTACAGGAAGTCGATCAGGCGGAACATCGGCCGCGTGATGAAATAGAACCAGCCCCAATCGATCAGAAGGTCGAAGCGCTTCAGGCCGGGATTGGCCTTATAGGCGTCGAGCGTGTCGATCTCCTTCGCGCCGGCGAAGACATAGGTCGTCGTCTCGGCGCTGGCGCCGGGCTCGATGGTCTTGGGCTCGGTGACGGTATCGGCCTGATAGGTCTTGGTCGTCCCGCCCATGGCGATGTAGCGGGCCTCGAAAGCGGCGTTCTGCTCCGGCGCGACAACCGCGCCCCAATATTTGTCGGTAAAGCCGACCCAGCCGCCGACGCCCTTGAAGGTCTTGGTGAAATTGGGCTCTTTCTCGATCTTGTCGTAGTTGAGCTCCTGCGCCTGGTCGCCGATCACCCCGACATAGCCTTCATGCAGGGCGGCATAGCCGGCGGACGGCGGACGGCCGACTCGGGTCACGCGCGAGAAGGTGTAAAGCGGAACCGCCTTGCCGGATTTGTTCTCGACGCTGTCCTTGACCGTGAAAAGATACTCGTCGTCGATGGAAATGACGCGCTTGAAGACGAGGCCCTGGCCATTGTCCCAGGACAGCGTCACGGGCTTGGCGGGCGTGAGCTTGTCCGAGTCCGCGGTCCAGACCGTCTCGGTCGTGGGCAGAGCCGGGGCGTTCTCGGTCTCGCCCGTCAGATAGCCGAGCTCGGCGTAGTAGGCGCCCGGCGCATCCTCCGGCGTCAGCAGCGTGATGATCGGGCTCGTGGGGTCGACGGTCTGGCGGTAGTTCTTCAAAGACACGTCGTCGATACGGCCGCCTTTGAGCGCGATAGAGCCCGAGATCGAGCGCGTTTCGACTGCGACGCGCGGGCTCTGCGCGAGCGCCTCGGCGCGGCTGTGGGCGACCTTGACGGGCGCAGCCCCGCCCGCCGCCTTCTCCGGCGCGCCGAGCTTGGGGATCTTGGCCATGCGCTGTTCCTGGAGCTGCGCCTGGCGCTGCCGGTCCATCTCCGGGAAGGCGTAGAAATAGTCCCACAGACCGATGAAGATCAGCGAGAGCGCCGCGGCCATGAGCATGTTTTTGGTGTTTTCCGTCATGACGCGGCAGGCCTGTCTTTCTTGTTACGCCGGACCTTCGCCGCGGAGCGCTCGTCGATCCGCGCGAAGCCTTCGGCCATTTGAGTGACGATGTCGGCGAACGGCGCGTCGAGCGCCCCCCGCCGGGCGACAAAAACGTAGTCACGGCCGGGTCGCGCGCCAAGGTCTCCGCTTACCCGGAGCGCTTCCTTGAGCCGGCGGCGAATCCGATTGCGCCCCACGGCTCCCGCGACCTTCTTTGTCACGGTGAAGCCAAATCGGGCCTCGCCCGTCGAGGCCGCCTCTCCCGGCCCGCCCTGCCCCGCCATCTGGAGCGTGAACAGGCGCGCCGAAAAGCGCGCGCCGGTTTCCGACGCACGCAAAAAGTCTTTTCGCCGACGCAGGCGCGTCAGCTTCTTTCTTGCCTTCTGCGGCTCGGCGGGGGCGTCCGTCGTCATGTCAGCCGTCCGCCTGCTCCGTCGTTTCGCGAGAAGCCGTCTCAGGCCGATAGGCGCTTGCGGCCGCGGGCGCGGCGCGCCGCGATGACGTTGCGGCCGCCGACGGTGGCCATGCGCGCGCGGAAGCCGTGACGGCGCTTGCGCACGATTTTGCTGGGTTGATAGGTTCTTTTCACCGAACTTCTCCGCTCGCGACCCTTGGGCTTCTCGGCCCGGCTCGCCTTCCGATGCGCCCTGCCCGCTTTTTCTCTCCCGCCGCGCTCGGCATTCGAGCGACCGGGACCGGCAACCGCGGGACGGCAAAACAGATTTGACGCCGTCCCTCTCGGAGCGGCGCCGCGGGTGGCATATAGGAGAAACGCTCAGCGCAAGTCAATGACGCGGCCGTCCGTTTTGCGCCAAATCGCCGCGCTGGCCACGGCGAAGCGCCGCCGCCGCCCATGGGCGGAAGGCGCCGTGAGCGCGCAGCCCTGGATCGTCGACTTTTACCTTTGCACCCTGGACTCGCGGCGGCGTATAGATTGCGAGAGGTGAGTGATTCGCTCTCAGTCTCGAACGCCTTCTCTCGAGTTGCGTCGCGCGTTCCCGCTGGCCGTCAGGATTAAGACTTCGGGCCGCGTCGCGGGCGCAGGTGAAGGTTTATTAACCAATAACGCTTACCGTCGACAAAGACGGGAAGAGTCGCGGGACCAGGGGGCTGGTCCGTGGCCGGCGTGCGCTCGCGAGCGCGTGTCGCCTCTTGATTCGATGGAGCTCGGTGGGGAAGCAACATGCGCGTTTTATTGATCGAAGACGACAGCGCGACCGCTCAAAGCATCGAGCTCATGCTCAAATCCGAGAATTTTAACGTCTATACGACGGATCTCGGCGAGGAGGGCATCGACCTCGGCAAGCTCTACGACTACGACATCATCCTTCTCGATCTGAACCTGCCCGACATGTCGGGCTACGAAGTTCTGCGCCACCTGCGCGTCGCCAAGGTCAAGACGCCCATCCTCATTCTTTCTGGCCTCGCCGGCATCGAGGACAAGGTCAAGGGTCTCGGCTTCGGCGCGGACGACTATCTGACGAAGCCCTTCCACAAAGACGAGCTCGTCGCGCGCATCCACGCCATCGTCCGTCGCTCCAAAGGCCATGCGCAGTCGGTCATCACGACGGGCGATCTTGTCGTCAATCTCGACCAGAAGACCGTCGAGGTCGGCGGCGTCCGCGTGCATCTGACCGGCAAGGAATATCAGATGCTCGAGCTTCTCTCCCTGCGCAAGGGCACGACGCTGACCAAGGAGATGTTCCTCAACCATCTCTATGGCGGCATGGACGAGCCTGAGCTCAAGATCATCGACGTGTTCATCTGCAAGCTGCGCAAGAAGCTCGCCAACGCCAGCGACGGCCGCAACTATATCGAGACGGTGTGGGGCCGCGGCTATGTGCTGCGCGAGCCCAATGAGGCGGACGAGCGCATCACCGCCTGATAAGCAATATAAATTCAGGCGCAAGAAAAAAGGCCAGGTCTTTGGACGTGGCCTTTTTCTTTTTGTTGCAGTCAACGCGATCGAAGCGAAGCAATCGGGAGGGAGGCGCCAGCGCGCTTACCGCTCGCATGGAATCATGTGAGCGATAAAGACCGCGCTAAGTCAGAGATTTGAGCGCATTCTTATCGCAAAAGTCTGTCACCCTGTTGCGGAACGCGCTCTACGCCAGCCGCAATTGCGGCGGCGCCCGGCGGCGGACGCGCCAGACGCCATCAGGCGTCACCTGCGAGAAGCAAGCGTTGGCCTCGCTCGCCGACTCCGTGGCCCCGAGGAAAAGATAGCCGTCGTGGTTGAGCGCGTCGGCGAGCCGCGCAAGCACGGAGCGCTTCGTCTCCGGCTCGAAATACATCAGCACGTTACGACAAAAGACCACGTCGAAGGCGCCGAGCTCCGAATAATCGGAGAGGAGGTTGAAGGCCCGGAAGCCGACGCGCGCGCGCATATGTTCGTTGACGCGCCAGCTATCATTTTCGCGATGAAAGTAGCGCAGAAGCATGCTCGTCGAAAGGCCGCGCTGCACCTCGAACTGGCTGTAGGCGCCGCTGCGCGCGGTATCGAGGGCGGCGGTCGATAAATCGGTCGCGAGGATTTCAAGGCTCCATCCGCGCAGCGCCGTGGATTCCTGATCGAGCGCCATCGCGAGCGAATAGGCTTCCTGGCCCGTGGAGCAGGCGGCGCACCAAAAGCGCAGGCGGCGCTCCTTCCCTTTCGACAGCATCAGGCTCGGCAACACCTGAATCCGGAAATTCTCGAAAGGCGTTCTGTCGCGAAAAAACATGGTTTCATTCGTCGTCATGGCGTCGATCGCTTCACGGACCAAGGCCTGATTGTCGCCGCGCTCGAAGGCGTCCGCGAGCTCGACGAGGTCCGACAGGCCGTGCGCGCGCATGACAGGAGCGAGCCGGCTTTCGACCAGATACTGCTTGTCCGCCCCGAAGGCGATCCCGGTCGAGGCGGCGATCTGGCGGCGAAAGCGCGCAAATGCGAGGCTCACGCGTGCGCCCTCCTGCCGGAAAACGCAGCGCATGAGTGTGCGGCCGGACCACGCAAAACGAATGACTGACGCATGCACAAACGCCCTTTGATTGAACGCCAACGCGGTGAAAGGCCTGACGCCTCACACGAGGCCGATTTCCTCGAACTTCGAGCGCACGATATTCTGATCGAAGGGCTTCATGATGTATTCGTCGGCGCCGGCGTGCATGGCGCGCGCAATGTGGCCGACTTCGTTTTCCGTCGTGCAGAAGACGACCTTGGGCGCGGCGCCGCCAGGCATCCTGCGCAGCGCGCACAAGAATTCGAAGCCGTCCATCTCCGGCATATTCCAGTCGAGCAAAATGGCGTCCGGCATCCCCTTCTCGCATTCGGCGAGCGCAGCCTTGCCATCCGGCGCCTCGCGCGTGCGGAAATGCAAGCCTTCCAGAATGCGGCGCGCGACCTTGCGGATCACCGCGGAATCGTCCACGACGAGAACCTGCTTCATTGTCTTGCTCCCTTATTCGAATTGCCTTTTGGTTCTTCTTCTGTCGCGAAGCGGCGCCTCGCTCGGCGCCGAGACGCGGCGCAGCAAAGCCTCGACGTCGAGAACAGATAGAAAACCGTCGTGATGTCGATAATAGCCAGCCAGAATTTCCGCGAGCCGCGGATCGATATGCGCAGGGCAGGAAATGAGATCCGACAGCTTCGTCACGACAACGTCTTCTGTTTCGTCGACGAGCAGAGCATATTCCTCGCCGTCATGCTCGACGCCGACCGCGAGATTGTTCGAGTTGACGGAGGCTTCATCGAGCTGCAGACAGCGGTCGAGATGGAGGACCGTCACGATGCGGCCGCGCAAATTCGTCAGCCCGGCGACCTCGCGAGGCGCGAGCGGCACGGGAGTGAGATTATCGACATAAAAGACGGTCTTCACACATTCGACCGGCAGGCCGACGGTGTGGCCGCGCACCTTGATTATGAAATGACGGCTCTGCGCCAGGGCAGCCGCAGGTCGCCTCCCGCAATAGCTGAAATCCGCGATGTCGAAGGTCATGCTGCGGCCTCCGCCATATGACGGCGTTCGATCTGATCGCCGGAAGCAGCGACGCCCTCGAGGAGCGCGCCGAGCGCCTCGACCAGCGCCCGCCTGTCGAATTTGCCGACGAGGGCGCGCACGCCGCACATTGTCGCAACTTCGAGGGCGCTCGCTGTCTTTTGAGGGGTGAGCGCAACGATGGGCAAATTTGAGAGGCCGGGCGTTTTCAGCAGCGCGCGGGAGAGCGCATAGCCATCCATCTCGGGCATGTCGACGTCGGTGACGACCGCCTGTATGCGCAGTCCGCGTTCGACGAGCGCGAGCGCCTCGCGCCCTGAAGCTGCGGTCGTCACTTCATAACCGGCGGCGAGCAGAACCGGAGCCAGCATGTCCCGGAAGAACTGCTTGTCATCGACGAGGAGAATGCGCGGACGTCGATCGGTTCCGCGCATCAGCACCGTCGGATCGACGCTTTCGATGAAATGCGCGACGTCGAGGACGTCGACGATGCGGTCGTCGACGCTGATGCTGCCGATCATCGAGGGATCCGCGCTTTTCTTCTGGAAGATCAGCGCCTCTTCGACAACGTCGATTATTTCCTCGACGATCAGCGCGACGACTTGTCCGGCGCCGGCGAGGATCAGGATGGGATATTCGCGCGACCTGTCCAGCCGCATATCCGCCGCCGCGGGAATGAGCGGCAGCAACCGGCCTTCATGCAGCATGACATAGCCCTCGCCAGAAGCGACGAAACGATCGGCCGCCGCCTCCTCTATCCGCATCACGAGAGACAGCGGCAAGGCCTTCAACGGTCCGGCGCCCGCGCGCAGCAGAATAATCCGCGTCTTCTCACACTGGGGTTCGGCGATTTCGACCGCCTGCGAGGACGAAGGCTCCGTGAGGCATTCAAGGCCCTCGCTTTGGACGATCGCCGCCGGATCGAGAATCAAAGCGACGCCGCCATCGCCCAAAATCGTCTGGCCCGAGAAGACGCCGATGCGCGCGAGAAGGCCGGCGAGCGGTTCGATGACGACCTCCTGAACGTCGGCGATCGTCTCCACGAGAAGTCCGAACCGCACGCCGCCGCCCACGCGCAAAATGACAACGAAACCATCGCGCCGCGCGGAGTCGTGCGACCGATGAAGATCGAGCGTTTCCGCAAGGTCGACCAGAGGCAGAGCGTCGCCGCGCAGGCGCAAGAGCGGGGCGCTGTGGATGTATTGGATTTGATGCTCGAATCCCTCGCCGATTCCCACAACCTCGACCACCGCCATTTGCAGGACGGCGAAGCGTGAGCCCCCGCTGGAGAGAATCAGGGCCGGCGCAATGGCGAGCGTCAATGGAATGCGAAGCGTGACGGTCGTGCCCTTGCCCGGCGCGGAGTTGAGGAAGACCGCGCCGCCGATCGACTGGATATTGGCGCGCACCACATCCATGCCGACGCCCCGGCCCGAGACCTTCGTCACATTCGCCGCCGTCGAGAAGCCAGGGAGCAGCACGAACTGGAAGATATCGGCGTCGCTCATGCGCGCGAGCGTCTCTTCCGTGGCGAGCCCGAGCGCGATCGCTTTGGCTTTGATGCTCGCGAGATCGAGACCGCGTCCGTCGTCGGTTATTTCGATCGCGATCTGTCCCGCGTCACATGCGGCGCTGACGCGGATGCGTCCGACTTCCGGCTTGCCGAGCCGTAGACGCTCCTCGACCGTCTCCAATCCGTGATCGGCGGCGTTGCGGATGATGTGAGTCAGCGGGGCGCGGATCAGCTCGATAATCTGCCGATCCAGCTCTGTTTCTGCGCCGAAGGTCACGACCTCGATCTTCTTGCCAAGATCGACGGCGAGATCGCGCACAAGGCGTGGCAGGGTCGAAAAAAGCCGCGCGACCGGTTGCATGCGCACGCGCATCACCGCGTCCTGCAGATCGCCCGTCACGCTCGACAGGCTTTGGACGGCGGCCTTGATCGTCTCGTCGCCCGCGGCGCTGGAGAGCTCCAGCAATTGGTTTCGCGCCAGCACAAGCTCGGAGGCGATCCCCATCAGCCGATCGAGGACGCCGACAGAAACGCGCACCGTCTCGCCGATCCGCACGCCCGGCGCGGGAAGCTGCTCTGGCAAAAGCCTGACATCCGAGGGATTGCTCACGGCGGCCGCAGGGATGTCCCGCATCGCAGCCAAAACCGCGCCGGCCTTATCCTGCTCGGACCGTAAGCTCGCGACGCCCTCCTCTAATTTGCGCAGCAGCTCCGAGTCGTCGCCCTCGGGCTCGGCCTCATTGCTGGCAATTCCCAAAAGCAGCGTAGACAGACGGTCGATTGCCGCGAAAATCAAAGACACATGCGCGGGCGTCGCCGTCGCGCCGTCTCGTAGCCTGCCGATCAGGGCTTCCGTGGCGTGGGTGAGTCGCCCGACGCGCGGCAGGCTGAGAAAGCTGCTCGAACCCTTGATGGTGTGAATATGCCGGAACAGGCTCGCGACCAGGGCAGGATCCGTCTGGTCCCTCTCGAAGCGCAGAAGCTCGACCGACGTCGCGTCGATGTGCTCGGCCGCCTCCTGAAGAAAATCCTTGAGCAAATCGTCCATGCCGCGCCCCTCGCCGGCTGCGCGGCGAACCGGGCGGAGTATGGGCAATATCGGTTAATAGAAGCGAAATCCGCTGGGCGGCTGCGGGGAGGGCCGCCGGTCGATTGCGCCAGCCGATCAAGATCCTCGACGTTCGATAGAGATTAACGATGAGAAAGACGTTCAACGATAGGTAAAAGCAATATTCTAGCTTAGCCGTTTACTTGGCGCGAACTGATATTTAAGGACCGTCTGGCCAAATACTTAGCCACATTGAAACCTGCCAGCGGAAGAATAACCCATGGGTCTCGTCACCACGCTATTCAAAAGCGCCAACGCGCAAGCCACCTTGGACGCCCTGCACCGGTCCCTTGGAATTATCGAATTCGACCCCACCGGCAAGGTCCTTGCGGCGAACCAGAATTTTTGCAAGACGCTCGGCTATCAACCGGAAGAAATCATCGGTCGCCACCACAGCTTGTTCGTGGGGCCGGAGTGCGCGCGTAGCCCTGAATATGCGCAATTTTGGGCGAAGCTCGGACGCGGGGAGTTCGACGCGGCCGAATACAAGCGCATTGGCAAAGGCGGGAAGGAGGTTTGGATTCAGGCCTCATACAACCCCGTCCTCGATTCGCGGGGGAAGGTCTCGAAAGTCGTAAAGGTCGCAACGGATATCACGCCGGAAAAGCTCCAAGCCGCCGAGACCCGGGGCAAGCTCGACGCCATATCGCGGGTTCAGGGCGTCATCGAATTCACGCCGGACGGCCGCGTAATAACGGCTAACAAAATTTTCCTGAGTCTGCTCGGATATAATCTCGAGGAAATCCAGGGCAAGCACCACCGGATGTTCGTCGATCCCGCCTACGCCCAGTCGAACGACTACAAAGATTTCTGGGAGAGACTCAACCGCGGCGATTATCTCGCCGACGAGTTCCGCAGAATTGGCAAAGACCAGAAAGAGGTTTGGATACAAGCCTCATACAATCCTATTTTCGATCTCAACGGACGCGTGATGAAGGTCGTGAAATTCGCCACCGACGTGACTGAGCGCGTAGGAAATGTTCGGGAAATCGGCCAGGCCCTCAGCCGGCTTGCGAAAGGCGATCTCGTCGCGCGCGTCGATCGTCCCTTCATCCCCGCCTTGGAGACGCTTCGCAAAGATTTCAACGAGTCCGTCACGCGGCTCGATCACACGATGGGTGACGTCGTGCGCCGAACGGAGGCGATGCGCTCGGGAACGAATGAGATTGCAACCGCGGCGGACGATCTCGCCAGACGGACAGAACAACAAGCGGCGAGCGTCGAGGAAACCTCCGCCGCGGTTCAGGAAATTACTGTCGCCGTCAAGAATTCGGCCGAGGGAGCCGCCGAGGCGCATCGGCTCGCGTCGACGGCGAAGACGGACGCGCAAAGCGGTGGCGACGTGGTGCGTCGCGCGATCGAGGCTATGCAACGGATCGAGAAATCTTCTCGAAATATCGGGCAGATTATCGGAACGATTGACGAGATTGCGTTCCAGACGAATCTGCTCGCGCTCAACGCGGGCGTCGAGGCGGCGCGGGCCGGAGAAGCGGGTCGGGGCTTCGCCGTCGTGGCGTCGGAGGTGCGCGCACTCGCGCAACGCTCGGCCGAGGCCGCCAAGGAAATAAAATCCCTGATCATGGAATCGAGCTCCGAGGTCAGTAGCGGCGTGGACCTCGTGTCGCAAACCGGCAACGTTCTGGAGCGGATCGTCGCCCAAGTTGTCGAGATCAACGAGGTTGTCGCCGCTATCTCGGATAACGCGGCCGAGCAATCCGTGTCCCTGCAGCAGATCAACCTAGCCGTCTCCCAGATGGATCAGGACACGCAGAAAAACGCCGCTATGGTGGAAGAAACGACCGCGGCGAGCCATAGCCTGCGCAACGAAGCCGAGGGGCTCGCACAATCCGCCATGATGTTCAATCTCACGGGCAGTGGCCCGAGGAACAGCAAATCGATTTCCGCTCGGCCGTTGAATTCCTCGCCCTCCCCCAGGGTCGCCGCTCGTCGCCATGGGGCCGCTCTTCCCAAGGCCGCTTTGGAGCCGGCTGTGGATGAATGGACCGAATTTTGATCAGCTGGAAACTCTGGGCGCATCTATCCCTCCCCTTTGCGGGGAGGGTGGCCCCGCGCAAGCGGGGTCGGGTGGGGTTGGCGGCAAGAGCCCCGCTCGACGACCTTCGACCGCGTCCCTAAAACGGCAAGCGGCACTGGCGTCGCCGGTAATAGCGGGCTTAGGCGACGGCGCTCTGCGACTCCTGCGCCGAGCCGTCTGCGGCGGCGCCGATCGCCGCCGGCTTCGCTTCGAACGTCACAAGCTCAGGCTCCGAGCTCACAGAGACATCGAGGCCGCAAGCCCTGGCGACAAGGCCCGCGTAATAGGGCTGCACCGCGCGCGCGTCGATCACGCCGTCTTCCGCCTCGCCCGCCAGCAAGCCAGGAATATTCGCGGCGAGGCGGGCGTTTGTCCCCTTCGCCTCGATCTTGAACGAAACGTGCTCGTCGTGCCCGGAAGAAGACACGGAGATCACGCCGCCGCGCGGGATGGTCGCGTCCGCCATCAGACAAAGATTGAGCAGCAGCTTCACTTTGTTCTTCGACATGAGCGCGCGCGGAACGCTCCAGTTGAGCTGGGTCCGCTCGTCGGCGAGAAACTGGCGCGTGACGAGCTCTGCGTCACCCGTGTCGATCGAAGCGCCTTTGGAGCCGGCGGCGCCGAAGGCGAGACGGCAAAACTGCAGGCGCGCCGAGGCCTCGCCGGCGCTGGATTTGATCAGCGCCAGCGCATGGCTGCGCATCTCGGCGTCCATATCCTTGTCCTCGAGCACTTCGAGGCCATTGACGATCGCGCCGACGGGGGAGATCACGTCATGGCAGACCCGCGAGGACAATAGGGCCGCGAGATCGAGGGCGTCGAGCGAGAACTGGGTCATTGAGCTATCCCGTTGGCGCGCGGGCGCGCGATGGTTGCGTGAAACGGTTCAGAAATCCTTTGCCACGAGTCAGCAAAGAGAAACTGAACGAATCGCTGCATTCGCTTACCTTGAAAGGTAACTGCGGCGACGCAGATTGCAAATCGCAAGCTCGCGGGTCGTAAACAAAAACTAAAGGATAGCCTTATGGCCAATTATTGCGCGCCGCAGAGTCTCTCCCTGGTCGACCGCGATGGACTCGCGCGGCTTTTCGGCGATCTCGTGGTCGGCGCCGGCGCTCTGGCTATGGAGGTGCTGGCGCGGCCAAAGATCGAATCGCAGCTCAAGACCGACAAATCGCCTGTGACCGAGGCGGACGAGCGCGTCGAAGAATATCTGCTCGCTGCGCTCGCGCGCGATCTTCCCGGCGTGCCGATCATCGCCGAGGAAATGGCGGCGCGCGGCGAGACCATGGAGCATGGCGAGGCCTTCCTGCTCATCGACCCGATCGACGGCACGCGCGAGTTTCTGGCGCGCAGCCCCGAGTTCACCGTCAATCTCGCTCTGATCGTCGGCGGCGCCCCCGTGGCCGGCGCCATTTCGGCGCCGGCGGGATCGAAGGTCTGGTTCGGCGGCGTCGAAAGCTACATGGCCGACGCCGCGCCGGGGAGCAGCCTTCCGGCGCCGCAGGATTGGCGGCTTCTGCGCACGCGCAAGGTTCCGGCCGAGGGAATGACGGCTCTCGTTTCGAAATCGCATCTCGACGCGCAAACCGAGGCTTTTGTCGCGCGCCTGCCGGTCGTGGAGCGATTGTCCGTCGGTTCTTCGCTGAAGTTCTGCACGGTGGCGGAGGGAAGAGCGGACGTCTATCCCCGCTTCGGGCCGACGATGGAATGGGACACGGCGGCGGGAGACGCGATTTTGCGCGCCGCCGGCGGGATCGTGCTCGATCCCTCGGGCGCGCCATTCCTCTACAACAAGGCCGGGAAGAAATATCTCAACGGCTCCTTCGTCGCCTGGGGCGATCCCGCATCGGCAACGCTTTCTTAACGACGTTGCGCGAGTTTTAGCCAAGCCGGCGGCGGCGCCGCAACGCTGACGCATCGGCGCCGCGCGACGGCCGCACTCGAAGCCGAGCGGTCGACATCGGTTATTCCCGCTTCGGAGCCTGTGCGATCATGAGCGTCTTGCATTTCTCGTCCCGTCGCCATCTCCTTCGTCTCGCCGCCGCCGCGGCGGCCGACGCCGCCCTGCCTTTTCCGGCGCGAGCCGCGCAGCGGCCGGAAGCCTATTCCAGCGGCGAGATCGTCGAGAACGGACACCGCTTCTTCGGCTCCATCTCCCGCGGCCTCGCCGAGGGGCTGGAGAAGGCCAACAAGCAATGGGGCCGGCCGAACGCCTATATTCTTGGACAGGAAGCCGGCGGCGCCTTCGTTGGCGGCCTGCGCTACGGCGAAGGCGCAATGTTCACGCGCAACGCAGGCCAGAAGCGCGTCTATTGGCAAGGGCCGTCGATCGGCTTCGACGCCGGCGCCGACGGCGACCGCACCATGATGCTCGTCTATAATCTGCCCGAGGTCGAAGCGATCTATCGCCGCTTCGCCGGCGTCAACGGCTCGGCCTATCTCGTCGGCGGGCTGGGCTTCACCGCGCTCAACAACGAGGACGTCGTGGTCATGCCCGTGCGCGCAGGCCTCGGCGCGCGTCTCGGCGTCGCGCTCGCCTATCTGAAATTCACGCCGGATTCGACCTGGAATCCCTTCTGAGGCTCGTTCGTCCTTGGCCAACAACGCCAAGCCCCCCGCCCAGTCGCGTCAGTCTGGGCGATAGCGACGTCGTCGCGCTCGGTTTAGAGCGCAGTTTCTGGGTCGACCTGCACCATCACGCGGTGACCGCGCGCTGGTCGACCTTCTTCGGCGCGGCTGCAGCGATCTTCGTCCTTTTTAACCTGGCCTTCGCCGCGCTCTACACGCTGGGCGACGATCCGATCGCCAATGCGCGCCCAGGCAGCTTCGTCGACTATTTCTTTCTTCAGCATCGAAACCTTCGCCACTGTCGGCTATGGCGACATGCATCCGCGCACGACCTACGGACACGCCGTAGCAGCCGCCGGCGCCTTCACCGGCGTCTGCGCGTTGGCTGTGACCACGGGCCTGATTTTCTCGCGCTTCGCGCAACCCCGCGCGCGCATCCTCTTCGCGCGCGCGCCCGTGCTCGCCCACTTCGAGGGCGGCCCGACGCTCATGATTCGCTTTGCCAATCAACGCCACAAAATGGTCCATCGACGCACGCGCCAAGCTCTGGCTTTCCAGGGTCGAACGCTCGCCGGAGGGGATGCTCTATCGCCGCTTTCATCGCCTTGCGCTCGCCCGCGATGAAAGCCCCATGTTTGCGCTAAGCTGGACGATCATGCATATGGTGGACGCGGCAAGCCCCCTCCATGGTCTTACGGATGAGCATTTCACCAAAAGCGAGGACAGCCTCATCCTCATCTTCGAGGGCCAGGACGAAACCTCCAGCCAGACCCTCCGAGCGCGCAAGATTTACGCCCTCTCGGAGGTCGAGCTCGGCAGTGAGTATGTCGACATCATGAGCGCCGACGCGTCTGGATTGATTATGATCGACTAAGCGCGGTTTCACGAGACGCGCCAGCCGGCCTAGCTAGACCGAACCGGGGCGCTTTGATTTCGCGCGCCGGACGTGGCACTCTCCCGCGCATCCTGCCCGATTGATCCCGCGGGCGCGCGAGGTTGGCGCCTTGATCGAACAAGCGATGTATTTCGCACTCGGCTTTTTAGTGGCCGGGCTCATTACGCTGCTTTTTGTCCCCGCCTTCTGGCGGCGGGCCACGCGCCTGTCCATGCGACGGCTGCAAATGCTCGCGCCCATGTCCATGGAGCAAGTGATCGCGGAGCGGGACCTGCTGCGCGCTGAGTTCGCCTTGCGCGAGCGCCGGCTCGAAAAGGATATGGAGGCACTGAAGGCCTCGAAGGTGGCCGACCTCGCCACGATCGGGCGCCACGCTGCGACCATCCTGGACGCGGAAGCGCAGCGAAAGAAGGCGGAGGCCAAGGCGCGCGATCTGGAATTGCAGATCCGCGACGCCCAAAAGGTTCTCGTCGAACGCACTGACCTGTTGCGCTCCACGGAGCTTGCGCTGCACGAAATGACGGAGCGCGCTGACCGCTGGGTCGAACGCCTGCGGCTCCTCGAATTGGACAAGGAGGAGCTCGGCCGCGAGAAGGAGGCGCATCACAGCCGCGTCGTCGCGCATGAGGCCAGGATCGGCGCGCTGCATGAACAGAATACGCAACTTCAGCACGAGCTCGACGCCTTGAAGCAGGAATTCGCTCGCATCTCCGTCGAAGCCGCGCGCGCGCCTCACCTATCCCAAGAGCTGGCCAGGATCGGCGCGGATCTCGAAACCGCTTCCGCCGCGAGAGACTTCATCACGAAAGAACGCGACCAGATCCGCGCGGAGCTGGCCAAAGAACAGGAGCGCTGGCGCCATGAGTTCGAACAATTCGAGAATGCCCTTCGCATCGCCCGCGCCGAAGCCCGCGACAGCGCAGATAAGCTCGAGATCGCGCGCGCTGATAACGCCATGCTCCAGGGCGCAAATGAGGCGCTCAGGGCCGAACACGCGAAACAGCGGCTCGCCGGACCGTCTTCCTCACAAGCCGATGTCGCCGCCCTTCGGGAGGCCCTGATCTCCTTCAGCAATCGCGTCGTCGACGTGGTCGAGCCGGCCCGCGAACGGGCCGGTTGACGCCGGGGAGGAATGCAGCGACGAATCCAGGACCGCGAGGGGCTGTCCATTGCTTCGCTGCTTTAACAATGACGGTGCTTGACCGCCCTCGCGCCCTTTGGTTGAAGGGCGCGACGACCTTTCTTCTCTGAGGCCCACCTTGCTCTTTGTCGCCCTCTGTCACGACAAGCCCGGTCTTATCGATCTGCGCTTGTCGACCCGCGCCGCCCATCTCGCCTTTCTCGAGAAGCATGCCGCCCAAGTGAAGCTCGGCGGCCCCTTTATCGAGGGCGACAAGCCCGTGGGCTCCATGCTGATCCTCGATTGCGTCGATGAAGCCACGGCGCGCGCCTTGCTTGAAGAGGACCCTTACGCGCAGGCTGGCCTTTTCGAGCGCGTGGAGCTCAAACCGTGGAAGCGCGTCGTGGGCGCGGAGCTATAGATGGCGCATTGGCTATTGAAGAGCGAACCCTCGACCTGGTCCTGGGACCAGCAGGTCGAGGCGGGCGCGAAGGGCACTTTCTGGAACGGCGTGCGCAACCATCTCGCCAAAAAGCATCTGATGGCGATGCGGAAAGGCGAGCGCGCCTTTTTCTATCACTCGAACGAAGAGCGGGCGATCGTCGGCGTCGTCGAGATCATCAAGGAATATTACCCCGACCACACGGACGAAACGGGCAGATTCGGCATGGTCGACGTGAAGGCCGCCAAGCCGCTGAAAAAGCCGGTGACGCTCGCGCAGATCAAGGCCGAGCCAAGATTGGCCGATATGGTGCTCGTCAATAATTCCCGACTTTCCGTGCAGCCGGTGACGGACGCCGAATGGGCAGTGGTGTTGGAGATGGCGGGAGAGAGGTAATTCTTGGACCAGCAGCCCGCGGAGAGCTACCGGGCTGCTCCACCCCGCGGCAGGGTTTTTCTGCCGCTTTTGGGGGCGGCTTATTGTTTGCATGTATATCGTGAGGAGGGGTTTCATGTGTTTAGCGGGCCTGGCGACGACCTACTCTCCCAGGTCTTGAGACATAGTACCATTGGCGCGGAAGCGTTTGACGGCCGAGTTCGGGATGGGATCGGGTCTGATCGCTTCGCCG